>NZ_CAJMZF010000066.1:0-26437 GCF_905220245.1 Paraburkholderia sp. J63
CGGCAACAACACGATCACGCTGCCCGGCGTGGGCGCCTATCTGGCGCAGGCCATCAGCGAAAAGAACCTCCACGCGATCGGCTGGGTCATTCTCGCGATGACCGTGGTGATTCTGGCCTACGACCAGTTCCTGTTTCGTCCGCTCGTGGCCTGGGCCGACAAATTCCGCATGGAAAACACCTCGTCGGGCGACGCGCCCGAGTCGTGGCTGCTCGACCTGATCCGCCGCACGCACTTGATTCATCAACTGCTCGTACCGCTCGGCTGGTGCTTCGCGAAGGCCGCGCGCGTGCCGTTGCGGCTGCCCGCCGCCTTGACCTCGTTGACGGCCTTGCCCACGGTGCAGCGCGCGGCGGCCGGTCCCGCGCGCCGCGCCGGCGTGCGCTCGAAGATCGGCGACATCGTCTGGGCCGTGCTCGTGATCGCGCTCACGGTGTACGTGGTCTGGCGCGTGGTGGCCTTCGTGCGCACCGGCGTCACGCTCGACGAAGTCGGCCATGTGCTCGTGCTCGGCCTCATCACGCTGCTGCGCGTGCTGCTGCTGATCGCGATTGCCTCGGTGATCTGGGTGCCGCTCGGCGTGCTGATCGGCCTGCGTCCCGCGCTCGCCGAGAAGATCCAGCCGCTCGCGCAGTTCCTCGCCGCGTTCCCGGCGAACCTGCTGTTCCCGGTGTTCGTGATCGCGATCGTGCGCTTCCATCTCAATCCTGACATCTGGCTGTCACCGCTGATCGTGCTCGGCACCCAGTGGTATATCCTGTTCAACGTGATCGCGGGCGCCACCGCCTATCCGAACGACTACAAGGAAGCGGCAAAGAATTTCCGCATCCGCGGCTGGCAGTGGTGGCGCCAGGCGATGCTGCCGGGCATCTTCCCGTACTACGTCACGGGCGCGATCACCGCCTCGGGCGGCGCGTGGAACGCGAGCATCGTGTCCGAGTTCGTGCAGTGGGGCGACACCAAGGTCGCCGCGCACGGCCTCGGCGCCTATATCGCGCAAATGACCGCCGCCGGCGACTATCCGAAGATCATTCTCGGCATTGCCGTGATGTCGCTGTTCGTCACGCTGTTCAATCGCGTGCTCTGGCGCCCCCTCTACACGTACGCGGAGTCGCGGCTGCGGCTCGACTGACCGAATAATCGAAGGCTCGAAGGTAAAGCGATGCAAAACCCCAAGACCCTAAGCACCACCCTCAGCACTGCGCATGGCGACGCGCAGACGGTTCCCAACCCGCCGCGCCTCGGCGAGGAAATCCTGCGCGTGCAGAACGTGTGCCGGGGTTTCAACAAGACCCAGGGCGAACTGCTCGTGCTCGACGACGCCAATCTGTCGCTGCGCGAAGGCGAGATCGTCGGGCTGCTCGGCCGCTCCGGCTCGGGCAAGTCCACGCTGCTGCGCATCATCTCGGGGCTGATCTCCCCGACCTCGGGCGAGGTCACCTGGCGCGGCAAGCCGCTCGAAGGGCCCGCCGAAGGCGTGGCGATGGTGTTCCAGACCTTCGCGCTGTTTCCGTGGCTCACGGTGCTGCAGAACGTGGAAGCCGGCCTCGAAGCGCAGGGCGTGGGCGCGCGCGAGCGCCGCGAGCGTGCGCTTGCCGCGATCGACCTGATCGGTCTGGACGGCTTCGAGAACGCCTATCCGCGTGAACTCTCGGGCGGCATGCGCCAGCGCGTGGGTTTCGCGCGCGCGCTCGTCGTGGACCCGATGCTGATGCTGATGGACGAACCGTTCTCGGCGCTCGACGTGCTGACCGCCGAAACGCTGCGTACCGACTTGCTCGATCTCTGGACCCAGGGGCGCCTGCCGATCAAGTCGGTGCTGATCGTCACGCACAACATCGAGGAAGCGGTGTTCATGTGCGACCGCATTCTGGTTTTGTCGTCGAATCCGGGGCGCGTGGTGGCCGAGATCAAGGTGCCGTTCAAGCATCCGCGCAACCGTCTGGACCCGGCGTTCCGCAAGCTCGTCGACGACATCTACGCGAAGATGACCGCGCGTCAGACCGACGAGACCACGAAGAAGGGGCTCGAGCTCGGCAGCTGGCTGCCGCGCGTGTCGACCAACCTGATGGCCGGTCTGATCGAGACGCTGGCGGCCGCGCCGTATCACGGCCGCGCCGACATGCCGGAAATCGCGCGTTCGCTGCACCTCGAGGTGGACGATCTGTTCCCGATCGCCGAAGTGCTCCAGAACCTCGGTTTCGCCGACGTGCGCGAAGGCGATGTGCTGCTCACGCCGCCCGCGCGCGTGTTCGCGGAATTCGGCACGCAGGAGCGCAAGATGATGTTCGCCGAGCATCTGCTGCGCCACGTGCCGCTCGCCGCGCGGATCAAGAAAGTGCTCAACGAGCGCCCCGGCCATCGCGCGCCGCGCGTGCGCTTCGAGCAGGAGCTCGAGGACTTCCTTTCGGACGGCGCCGCGGAAGAGACGCTCGATACCGTGATCGACTGGGGCCGTTATGGCGAGATCTTCTCGTACAACGACCAGTCGGAGATCTTCAGCCTCGAAGACGTGGAGTCCTGATCGCCTGAGGCTTGCGGCGGCGCGCGGTGAGGTGCTGCTGCGCGTCGTGGTCTGTCATGCAAAAACGGTCGCCTCGGCGACCGTTTTTTTGTGCAATTTTTGGCGCCGCTGAAGGCGCGCTCGCGACGAGCGGCGAACTCGATGCAGCCCCGCGCTATTGCAACGTGCCCCAGCGCTCCACGGCCGGCTCGGCGCTTGCCCACTTCCAGCCGCTCTCGTCGCGGCACGTGCTGGCCGTGTACCACTGCTCGGGCGCGTTGGCGGCGTCGCCGTCCTGCACCGAGAACACGAATTCCTTGCACAGCGCGAGCGCCGAAGCGAACGCGCGCGTCACGCGCACCTGGCCGTGACCGTTCTCGACCGGCAGCGTGTGCTTGATGCGCCAGGTGTCGGTGCCGCCCACGGGCAGGCGTCCGGCCGTCTCGGCGATCATTTCCTGCTGGTCGGCGTGCATGCCCTTCATGAAGCGGTTGACGGCCTCGTCGGTGACCGCCTGCACCGCAATGCCCACGCCCACGCCCACGGCCGGATTGGCCGTCACGATGCCGGTGGCGGCGGCCGCGGCCGCGCCGCTGGCCGCGCCGATCGACGAGCAGCCGCTCGACGCAAGCGCGACGCCCGCGCACAGCGCAGCGAGCGCGACGACGCGCGCCGCAGAGCGCGGCATGGTGCGCGTCGCCAAGCGCCGCCCCGCGACGTGCGGCTGCGCGTTGGGCGCGGCGAGCGTATCGCAACCGCCCGGCGCATCGCGGCCGCCAGGCGCGGCGAATTCGTTCGCGCCGCTCATTGCAGCGCGCCCCAGCGATCGGTTGCCGGTTCCGCCGACGCCCATTTCCACGTCTGGCCGTCGAGGCAGACGGAGGCCACGTAGAACGCGCTGGAGGCCGGCTTGTCCTTGGTCGCGTCCTGATCGACCGAGAACACGATCTCCTTGCAGTCGAGCGCGCCACTGCTGATCGTGCGGCTCACGGTCACGCGGCCGTGCGCGTCTTCTTCGATGGGAAACGAGTGGGTGATGGACCAGGGCGCCACGCCGCCCACGTCGAGCGGGCCGGCTGCCTTCGCGATGCTGTCCTGGGTGTTGCGGTGGACCACGCGCTCCGAATACTGCACGCCGGCTTTCGCGGCGGCCACGGCGCCGAGGCCGATGCCGGTGGCGACCGCCGCGTTGTTCGTCACCTTCGAGGCGATCGCCGCGCCCGCGATGCCGGCGCCCGTTTGCGCGCCCTCGGAGTAGAGCGAACTGCACGCGGAGCAGGCGAGACTCGCGACGGCGGCGAGCAGCGTGAGCGACGCGGTGCGCCGCCAGCGCGCGCCCGAAGCGAGAGACCGGGACAGCGCCGCAACGGCCGAAGGCGCGATTCGCGGAGCCGGCGTTGGCGCATTGCACGCCGGAGCACTTCGTTCTTGCATGTCATTTCCCTGCCACTTGCGACTGAAAGCGCGACTGAAGGCCTCGCTGCGCGGGCCTCCAACACGTTTTGGTGCTGCGGATTGTGCAGGATGCTCCATACAAAAGGGATAGGGAAAATGCAAGAAATTGCAAAACGTCGTGCACTGCTTGCGCTTACGTGGTTGCGGATACCCCCTTTTTGTGCATTTTCTATGCCCGCGTGCGCCTGGCGCCGGCACATGTTTTTCAGCGCCAATGTGCCAGCACCAATGTGCCGACACGTTCATGCCGGCGTGCGTCCTCAACCCGCGTCGCGGGCGTCGAGGTCGCCGTCGCCTTCGTCGGGCAAGCCGGGGTCACCGTCCTCGGTGCCGTAGCTGCCGAGCCGGTTATAGAGCGTTTTCAGGCTCACGCCGAGCGTGCGCGCCGCGAGGCGCTTGTCGCCGCCGCAGTACTTGAGCGTGCCGAGGATGATCTGCTTTTGCGCGTCGGCGAGCGGCGTGCCGATCCACACGCTCATCGCGTCGCCTTGCGTGACGGGCTTCTTCACGCGCGGCACGAGTTGCGGATGGGCGATTTCGACCGTCTTCTCGGCGAGGATGAATGCGCGGTACACGGCGTTCTTGAGCTCGCGCACGTTGCCGGGCCACGACCAGTTGCGCACGGTTTCGAGCGCGCGCTTGCTGAAGACTTTCTGCGTGCCGCTTTCGTCGTTGAGCTCGGTGAGAAAAAGCTGGGCGAGCAGTTCGCGGTCGCGCTCGCGCTCGCGCAACGGCGGCGCGCGCAGCGGGAACACGGCGAGCCGATACATCAGATCCTCGCGCAGCGCGTTCTCCTTCACGGCCACCACGGGATCGCGATTGGTGGCCGCGATGATGCGCACGTCGCCGCGTATCGCCTCGTTGCTGCCGACCGGGTAGTACTCGCCGGTTTCGAGCGCGCGCAGCAGCTTGACCTGATGCAGCAGCGACATCTCGGTGACTTCGTCGAGAAAGAGTGTGCCGCCGCGCGCGTGCTCGAAGTGGCCGTCGCGCGCCTGCAAGGCGCCCGTGAAGCTGCCTTTCTCGTGGCCGAAGAGCTCGGCTTCGATCAGATCGTCGGGAATCGCGCCGCAGTTCACGGCGATGAACGGGCCGTCGCGGCGCATGCTCTGGTCGTGGATCGTGCGCGCCACGAGCTCCTTGCCCGTGCCCGATTCGCCCACGATCAGCGCCGTGGCGTCGGTGATCGACACGCGCTCGATCTGCTCGTAAAGGTCCTGCATGATCGCCGACGAGCCGTACAGCAAGCCGTACGACTGCAAGCCCGCGACGCGCGGGCCGGGGGGCTGGCTGCGGCGCGTTTCGTTGCCTTTCTCGTGGCGCCCTTCGGCGCGCTCATCGTCTCGTTCGGCGGCGGGCGAGCCCGGCTCGATTGACGCCATAGCGTAGTCGTCCTGCAAATTGGGGTGTGTGGCCAGAAGCCGGAAAACGCGTCGCCTGTTGCGGATGCGACGCGCAGGGGCAAGGCCCGGGACGGAGCCGGCAAGCCAGCCTTGCCGTACCGCGAGCGGTCCTGGCGGCTCGCTGACAGGCCAAGCTGCCGGCGGACCTTGCGGACTGTCCTCTCAGGCCCATCCTGACGTGCCGTCCTCACAGTCCGTCCAGGACTAGCGCGGACGATGCCGCGCCGACGGCCTCGGAATCTCCATCTCGTAAACATTTAACCACTGCCGCGCATGGCAGGGCAATGGACGTGGCCGCTTTGCGCGCGAACTGCCACGCCTTCGGCGGCCATTCGCGGCCGCGCGGCGCCTTTGCGTGGCACGTATCGTGCTGTGCAACTCCGGTTCGCGCAAGGCGTCTACGCCAAGGCGGACGGTTATTCGGCCCGCTGGGCCTCAGCATGCGAGTAGCTTGTGACCGGCCCGTGGCACGGGGACTGCGTGCCGCATCTGCGACGCGTGCGAACCGCTTCGCTGGCGACGAAATTGGGAGAGTGCGATGGCGAAAAACAAACCTGGACTGATTGGGACGCTGTTTGCGATGGGCGCGCTTGGCGCGACGGCCGGCATGCTGGCCTGGCGCTGGTCGCAGCGGCATCGCCTGCAGCGACAGAGCTTCCACCGCGATCTGAGCCGCTGGGAAGGCGAGGGTGGCGCACTGGCCGAGAGCGGCACGCTCGCGGCCGATGCAGCCGTCGCCGACGGCGCCGCAGGGATGGCCGATACGGCAAGCCCAGCGCGCACAGTGAGCGACGCGGCGGCCGCAGCCGTCAATGGCGCGCCGGACGATGCACCGACCGGCGCGTGGCCGTTTCCGCACAGCAACGGAGATCCGGCAACGCGACACTGAGGCCGCCCCGGCCAATTTGGAGCGCCTGGAGCGCTACACGAGCGCATGCGCGACGCATCCGCGTGAGGTGTTGCGCGCTGCGCCGCGCCACTCGGGACGTGCCGCAGCGTACTGCGAAACAAACGTGCGCAAGGCTATCTCGATTAAGTCTATAATAGTGATATCCACAACAATCGAGGTTCGGGCTGCGTTCTGGCCGCGGTATTGTTGCGTTGATGCAGCTAAAACCGCTCGTTCGCCGTCCTGGGCGCCCCGACCGTTTCGTACTCCCCTGCGCGCGACAGCCTGCGCCGCGAAGCCCGCGGCGCCGACTCGTGTTGCCTCGCGGCCCGCCTATGTTGCGGCGCCGCGCCGGTTGTCCGTTGCGCATGGGAGCCACACATCTTTCAGGGCTGACGAGACGCGATGCCACATGTATTGATTGTCGATGACGATGCGCAAACCCGCGAAGCACTCGCCGCCGTGGTGGCCGAAGACGGGCTCACCACCGCGCAGGCAGGCGACCTGCGCGAGGCGCGCATCCAGCTGATCCGGCAGATGCCGGACGTCGTCTTCACCGACCTGAAGCTGCCCGACGGCAGCGGCACGGATCTCTTCCAGGACCTCGACCCGCGCTCGGGCGTGGAGCTCGTCGTCATCACCGGGCACGCGAGCGTGGAGACGGCCGTCGACGCGCTCAAGTCCGGCGCCATCGACTACCTGGTCAAGCCGATCAACCTGCAGCGCGTGAAGGCGATTCTCAACCGCCTGCCGCGCGCGGGCGACCTCAAAGCCGAAATCGGCACACTGCGCGGCGAGCTGCGCCGCATGGGGCGCTTCGGCCTCATGCTGGGCAATTCGCCGGCGATGCAGGAGGTCTACGACCAGATCAGCCGCGTCGCGGTCACGCCCGCGTCGGTCATGCTCGTGGGCGAGTCGGGCACCGGCAAGGAAGTGGCCGCCCAGACCATCCATCAGCTGAGCCTGCGCCGCAAGCATGAATTCCTCGCCGTGAACTGCGGCGCGATTTCGCCGAACCTGATCGAATCGGAAATGTTCGGCCACGAGCGCGGCTCGTTCACGGGCGCGGACCGTCAGCACAAAGGCTATTTCGAGCGCGCGAACGGCGGCACGCTGTTCCTCGACGAGATCACCGAAATGCCGATCGAGCTTCAGGTGAAGCTGCTGCGCGTGCTCGAAACGGGCATGTTCATGCGCGTGGGCACGACCAAGGAGATCGAGACCGACGTGCGGCTGATTGCGGCGACCAACCGAGACCCGGAGCAGGCCGTCGAGGAGGGCAAGCTGCGCCTCGACCTCTATCACCGGCTCAACGTGTTCCCGATCAGCCTGCCGCCGCTGCGCGAGCGCGGCAAGGACGTGGAGCTGCTGGCCCAGGCCTTCCTCGACGAGCTCAACGAGCGGCACGGCACGAAGAAGCAGTTCCCCGCGGCCGTGCGCGAGATGCTGGCCGGGTATCCGTGGCCGGGCAACGTGCGGGAGCTGAAGAACTACGTGCAGCGCGCGCACATCATGTCGGGCACCGAAGGCGATCTCACGGCCGCGGTGCCGCTGCAGATCTCGATTTCGAAGCCCGTGGCGGGCACGGCCGTGACGATCCCGTTCGGCACCTCGCTCGCCGATGCCGACCGTCAACTGATACTCGCGACGCTCGAGCAGTGCGGCGGCGTGAAAACGCGCGCCGCGGAAATTCTCGGCATCAGCCTGAAGACGCTTTATAACCGGCTCGTCGAGTACGGCAACGAGGGCGGCAAGGGCGGCGAGACGGCCGCGCGCATCGCGGGCTGAGTGTGCTGGTACGGGGTTTGTGACTTGCTCTGCAGAACCACCCGAGGAGCAACCGATGCTGAGCTACCGATACCCCGATCCGGCCAGTCCTTTGCGCGTCCAGCCCTGGCTCGCGCATACGCCGCAGCCCGACGATCCCCCGCCCAACGAACCGGACAGGCCCGACGTGCCGCCCATCGGCGATCCGCCGCCCGATCCCGGCGAAGCGCCGCGCTCCGAGGGGCCGCCGCAACAGGTTCGATGACGCTCGTGCTTTTTATGTACGAGTTACAAACGCTTCGCCATTTTTACCGGCATTTTCACGCGACGGCCCCTAGACTATAGACACACCGCCGCCCCGCCGCCGGTTTGCGGCCCCGGCCGCTGGAGGCATCGAGATGAGACACCCCGCATTGCGCCGTTCCGCCCGTTACACGGGCAAGCGCGGCCCGCGCGACGCAGAGCACAAGGGCGACGCCGCCGCCAATCCGTCCGCCAATCCGTCTTCCGCTTCTTCCGGCTATACACCGGACCCCGCCGGACAGAACCGTCCGGCGCCCGGCGTGCCGCCCGATGGCGAACACAACCAGGGCGGCGCGCGTGCGGAAGGTCTCGACTATCAGCGCGATCTGGGGTCCGAACAGGACGCCTGATCCGCCCCAGCGCCCGCGTGACGGGCGCTGCGCCGCGCACCAGATCGCCGCAAGCCGTATCGAAAACCGTCTTTTGAGGACGCGATGGAACCGGTTCGAGCCGGGCCACCGCGCGGATTCTGCTCGCGTCTGCCGCGCGAGCCCGGTATCAGCCCGATAGCGTTCGGGTTCCAGGGAGGCACGACTCTTGCATTCCCTGTCGATGCACCGTCCCCGGACCCAACGAAACAGGAGGTATACCCGTAATGGGCAGACTGATCGTGGTATCGAATCGCGTTGCACCGACTCAGGAAGGACGTCCGGCCGCAGGCGGGCTGGCAGTCGGCGTACTCGACGCGCTGAAGGAAACCGGAGGCGTATGGTTTGGCTGGAGCGGCGAGACCGTGACGGAGCAGGCGGCGCCGGTCATCGAGCAGCAGGGCAGCGTCACCTACGCGACGGTGGGACTTACCCGGCGCGACTATGACCAGTACTACAAGGGCTTCTCGAATACGACGCTCTGGCCGACGTTCCACTACCGCAACGACCTCGCGCGCTACGAGCGCCAGGAATACGGCGGCTATCTGCGCGTGAACGCGACGCTCGCGCGCCAGCTACAGCCGCTGATCCAGCCCGACGACATCATCTGGGTGCACGACTATCACCTGATCCCGTTCGCGCGCAGCCTGCGCGAGCTCGGCGTGAAGAACCCGATCGGCTTTTTCCTGCATATTCCGCTGCCGGTGCCCGAGGTCATGCGCTCGGTGCCGCCGCACCAGGAACTGATGCGCTTCATGTGCGATTACGACGTGATCGGCTTCCAGACCGACGCTGACCGCCAGGCGTTTCTCGACTACATCGAGCGTGGCGGTCACGGCACGTCGAGCGAGGACGGCATGGTCCACGCGTGGGACCGCTTCCTGAAGGTGGGCGCCTACCCGATCGGCATCTATCCCGATGCGATCGCGAAGTCGTCGGTGCAGTTCTCCGACCGCAAGCCGGTGCGCAGCCTGCGCGACGCGATGCGCGGGCGCAAGCTCATCATGAGCGTCGACCGTCTCGACTATTCGAAGGGGCTCGCCGAGCGCTTCCAGGCGTTCGAGCGCATGCTGCAGAACGGGCCAGGCTGGCATGGCCGCGTCTCGCTGCTGCAGATCGCGCCGCCGACGCGTTCCGACGTGCAGACCTATCAGACGATCCGCCGCAATCTCGAAGGCGAGGCCGGCCGCATCAACGGGCGCTTCGCGCAGCTCGACTGGACGCCGATCCAGTACCTGAACCGCAAGTACGAGCGCGAACTGCTGATGGCGTTGTTCCGCCAGGCGCAAGTGGGTTACGTGGCGCCGTTGCGCGACGGCATGAATCTCGTGGCGAAGGAATACGTCGCATCGCAGAACCCCGAGGATCCGGGCGTGCTGGTGCTCTCGCAGTTTGCGGGCGCGGCCGAGCAACTGCCGGGCGCGCTCGTCGTGAATCCCTACGACCTGAACCAGACCGCCGAGGCGCTCGAACGCGCGCTCTCGATGCCGCACGCGGAGCGTCAGTCGCGTTACGAGGACATGATGGCTTCGCTGCGCGAGAACAATCTCTCGGTGTGGCGCGATACCTTCCTCGCCGATCTGCGCAGCGTGGCGACGGCGGCCTCGGTCACCGCAAAGGCGCGCAGCGCGGCGCCCGCGAAGGCGGCGACGAGCAAGGCAAGTTAAGCGCGAGCAAGGCGATTCGGGCGCGGCTCGAAGCCGCGCCTGCGGCGCGCTGCGGTGCAGGGGAAGCACGCCGCCGTATCAGATCGACAGATCGACGGGGGAATTGACGGCTGAAATGGGCCGGTGAAAAACAGACGGCTGAAGATGGCCGATGCAACACACGGTGCAACCCACGGCGGCTTTCGAGCCGCCGTTTTTTTGCGCGCGCGGGATATAAACCGGCGCGCGGGCGCGGCCGGTTTCGGTGCCTTCAGGCCGCTTTCAGGCCTGCTGCGCGCCCGCCTGGCCGTATGGCGTAGGCGCCTGGGTCGGGTCAAAGTCGGCCCAATGACCGCCGTGCCATTGGCCCGAGGCGCGCTCGACATCATTGGCGCCGGCTTCGCGCAAGACTTCCGCGGCCGTTGCCTGATTCTCGGCGCTCACGTGGACCGCGAGCAGCACGCCCGACTGCCGTGTTTCGCGATGCACGCGCTCCTCGTGCTCGGCCCGGCGCTGCCAGCCCGCGCCGATGCGCGCACCGATCCACGCGCCCACGGCCGCCGCGATCACGGTGGACGGCAGCGACGCCAGCAGCAGCGCGCCGAACAGCACGATGCCCACCACGGCGCCCGCCGCCGCGCCCATCGCGATATGGCGTTTGCGGTGCTCGGTGTTGAAATGCGCGGCGTCGAAATGCGCGTGGTGTGGCGTGGGATGCGCGTGCTGTCCGCGCGGATTGACGAAAAACAGGTTGACGTCTTCTTCGACGAAACCGCGCGCGAACAGCTTTTCGGCAACGGCTTCGGCGGCGGGGAAGGTCGTGAACCGGCCAGCGACGATCAGAGACATGGGAATCCCCCTTTGCAAGGTTGACTCACCTGGAGAGCGGCGCCACGCCACGCCGGCGGATGCCGGGGGCCGGACGCCGTAAACCCATGTTAGTGCATGTGCGTGCCGCTGACGGATTAACGGCCGGCTGCGCGAGTCGGGCAGTGGGTCGGGCCGCGAGTCGGGCGCGCGAGTCCGGTGTGCATACTGCGCCGGGAAGCCCGCGCGCTATCCCCTCGCGGGCGCGCCGCGCCGCGGCACGAGCCGCAGCAGGCTCACCACCGACGCGAGCGCCGCGAAAGCGGTCGCCACGTAGAGCGCCACGGTCGGCCCATGCTGCGGCGCCACGCCGAAGATCAGCGCGACCAGCGCGGCGCCGAGCGTCTGTCCGGTGAGCCGCGCGGTGCCGAGCATGCCGCTCGCGCCGCCGCTGCGCTCGCGCGGCGCGGAGGACAGAATCTGCCGGTTGTTGGGCGACTGGAAGATGCCGAACCCCGCGCCGCACAACGCCATGCGCCAGCCGATCTCGACCACGGTGGGCTGCGCGTGGAGCGTGGCCAGCGAAATGAGCCCGAGCGCGAACAGCGCGAGGCCCACCCCGCCGAGGATGCCGGCGGGATAGCGGTCGGACAGCACGCCCGAGAGCGGCGCGGCGCCGATGATCACGAGCGGCCAGGGCGTCATGAGCAGCCCCGTCTGCACCTGCGAAAAGCCGAAGGTCTCCTGCAGCATGAACGGCAGCGCGACGAAGGCGAGCATCTGCGCGCAGAACGAGCAGATCGAGGTGCTGATCGACAGCGCGAACACCGGATTGGCGAGCAGATCGACGGGCAGGAGCGGCGCGGGCTGCGTGAGCTGGCGCCGCACGAAGAACCAGCCGATCACGAGCGCGAGCGCGAATTCGAGCGCGACCCACGCGCGGCCCTCGCCGTGGCCGAGGCCGTCGACCGCGAAGATCAGGAGCCCGAACACGATTGCGTTGAGCACGGCGCTCAGCAGATCGTAGGGGGCCGGGTGCCGTTCGTTGACGGGCAGCGCGCGCAGGCCCAGCACGAGCGCGGCGATGCCGATCGGCACATTGATCGCGAAGAGCCACGGCCACGAGGCGATGGCGAGCACGCCCGAGGCGAGCGTCGGGCCGACCGCCGAGGCGATCGCCACCACCATCGCGTTGATGGCGATGCCGCGCCCGAGCTGCGCGCGCGGATAGATCATGCGCACGAGCGCGGTGTTCACGCTCATGATGCCCGCGCCGCCGAAGCCCTGAATCGTGCGCGCGACCGCGAGCGTCGGCAGCGAAGTCGAGAGCGCGCAGCCGAGCGAGGCCAGCGTGAAGAGCGCCATGCCCCAGAGGTAGACGCGCCGGTAGCCGATGCGGTCGCCGAGCGAGGCGAGCGGCAGCAGCGAGATCGTCACCGAAAGCTGGTACGAGTTGACGATCCAGATCGAGCTCGCGGGGCTCGCATTGAGGTGATGCGCGATGGTCGGCAGCGCGACGTTGGCGATCGCGCCGTCGAGCACGGCGAGCGTGATGCCGAGCGCGACCACGAGGATCGCGTAATAGCGCTGCGGGAAGGGCAGTCCGGTCTCGAGGTCGTCGGCGGGATCGACAGGATCGGCGGAACCGGCGGGATCGGCGCGCGAGGTAGAAAGCGTGGATGTGGGCATCGATCAGAGGGGCGGCGCGCGTGAAGCCCGCGCACCGCCAGGTGCGTTTGTTGTTGTGCGTGCGCGGCGCGTGCCTGCCTGCGGACTACATCCCGATTGCATCCGTTGCGCGGCGCGGCCTGCGCACGCAAGCTGCCGTTACTTCAGTTCGTAGAGCCCGACATAGGTGGTCGAATCCACCTCGTTCAGGTGCGTCATGAAGCGCGCGACCGCGTTGGTGGTTTCCGGCGTGACCGGCAGTTGCGCCACCTTCAGCGCATGGATGCGGAAGATGTAGCGGTGCGGCTTGTCCCCGCGCGGCGGCGCGGCGCCGCCGAAGCCGACCGTGCCGTAGTCGTTGCGGACCTGCACGGCGCCTTGCGGCAGCAGGCTGCCGTCGGCCTTGCCCGCGTTGCGCGCGAGCGAGCGTACATCGGGCGGAATGTTGACGACGACCCAGTGCCAGAAGCCGCTGCCCGTGGGCGCGTCGGGGTCGTAGACGGTGAGCGCGAAGCTTTGCGTGTCGGCGGGCGGGGCGTCCCACTGCAGCGCGGGCGAGACGTTGTCGCCGTCGACGCCGAAAGCACGATCGTCGAACTCCTGCGCCTTCGGCATGAAGCCGTTACTCGGAAAGTCGTCGGACCAGAGTCGAAAATCAGCCATCGGTTGCCTCCTTCTCGTTCAGTTCTGAATTGGATGCGGCGGGCGTCACACGGCGGGCGCGACCCGTCGGGCACCATGCGGTGGGAACGGCATTGCAGGCGCGGCCGACAGTCGATCCAGTTTATCACTGCGGGGCGCGGCGCTTTGGCCACAAGGCACCACAGCAAATCCCGCGCCGACGATTTAGATGCGGCTCAGGCGCGCGCCTCGAACCAGGCGCTCGCCGAGTCTTCGAGCCAGAGCGCGAGCCGATCGACGACGGCCTGCGGGTCCTGTGCCGCCCCGCGCAGCGCGCATTCCCAGATCACGGCCACGCGCCAGCCCTGGGCCGCGAGCGCGGCGAGGGCCTTGGCGTCGTTGGTGCGGTTGCGCGCGATCTTGGCGCGCCAGAACTCCGGCCGCGTGGCCGGCCACTTGAAGAGCGCGCATTGATGGCCGTGCCAGAAGCAGCCGTGCACGAACACCACGGCGCGATAGCGGGGCAGCACGATGTCGGGGCGTCCCGGCAGCTCGCGCACGTCGAGGCGAAAGCGGAAGCCGCGCCGATGCAGCAGGCTGCGCACCAGCATTTCGGGCTTCGTGTTGCGCCCGCGGATGCCCGACATCATCCGGCTGCGCGTGGCGGTGTCGACGACGTCGACCATGGTGTGTTTTTTAGCGGTTCGTCGGCGCTGGCTCTTCAGGCCGGCGCGGTGACGGGCGACGCGCAAGGAGACGCGGCGCTCGCGGCGAGCGGGGCTGCTTGGGGTGCTTGCTCCGCGCCCGCCGTGTCGACTACTTGCTCCCGCGCACTAACGCCGCGCTCGCCGGCCCGCCGCTTTGCCCCCGCGCGCGTGCCGGATGGCGTGGCCGCGCGCGAGCGGGCCAGCGCCGCATCGAGATGCGGCATCATCGTGCGCGCCACTTCGCGCATCACCGGCATCACGACGCTATTGCCGAACTGGCGATACGCCTGGGTGTCGCTCACGGGAATGCGGAAGGTGTCGGGAAAGCCCATCAGGCGCGCGCACTCGCGCGGCGTGAGGCGGCGCGGGCGCAGCCCTTCGCCCTGATGCACGAGAATTTCGCTGCCGTCCTTGTGATAGCGCGCGGAGAGCGTGCGCGTGACGCTCTCGGGAAACGCGAGGCCGTAGCCAAAGCCGTTGCCGGCCGCGCGATGTTTCTCGGCGTATTGCTGCAGATAGGCCCAGAGACCCGGCGTGAGCGTGTATTTCGGCTGCACGCGGCGCGCCGCGTGGTCGAAGAAGCGCTCGCCGTCCCACGGCAGGATGGGCTCGCTGCCGTCGGTGCGATGCAGGACCGCAGCGAGACGCGGGCCTTCCTCGGGCAGCCCGAGCGCATCCCACGTGAACGGCGCGGGCTCGCGAAAGCCGACGATGATGATGCGCTCGCGATGCTGCGGCGTGAAATGGCGTCCGTCGATCACGCGATAGTGCACGTCGTAGCCGAGCTCGTCGCGCAGCACCTGGAGGATCACGTCGAAGGTGCGGCCGTGGTCGTGCGAAAGCAGGTTCTTGACGTTCTCGAGCAGGAAGGCGGCGGGCCGCTTCTCGGCGATGATGCGCGCGACGTCGAAAAAGAGCGTGCCTTGCGTCGTGCACTCGAACCCGTGCGGACGCCCGAGCGCGTTTTTCTTCGAGACCCCCGCGATCGAGAACGGCTGGCACGGGAAGCCCGCAAGCAGCACGTCGTGATCGGGCACCTCGGCGGCCGGAAATTCGACGATGTCGCCGACGAACGCATGACCTTCGCCGTCCTTCTGCGCGTAGTTCTCCAGATAGGTCTTCTTCGAGAACGGATTCCATTCGCTCGTCATGACGCAGGCGCCGCCATGGGCCTCGAAGCCCATGCGAATGCCGCCGATGCCCGCGAACAGATCGACGAAGCGAAAACGCGGGGCAGGCGACCCTGCGGCGCTCGCGCCTGGCTCCGCGCTGCGCAAGAGCTCGCGCAGCGCCGCTTCGAGCATGGCGGGGCACGGCGTTTCGCCTTTTTCCCAACGGCGCACGGTCTTGACGTCCTTGCCGACGTGGGCGGCGATCTGCTGCTGCGTGAAGCGCTGGCGTGCCTGCTGGAGCAGGTCTCGCGAATGGGCCGGGTGCACGAAGTCCTCTCTGGGTATTTTGGCGGACATTATGACCGATGGTCGACCCCCGGCACCAGGAATTCCGTGCGGCGCGGAGCTAGATGCGAAGGCGAGGCGCCTGTGAACGGGGGGAGCGGCACGAATGGCACGAATGGCGCGAACGGCCCGCATTGGCGCGCACGATGGTCGCGACGCCCGCGAGAGCGGGCGCGGCTCAGCGGCCCGCGGCGCGGCCGATGACGTGCTTCGCGCGCGCGGCTGCCGCCGTGGCGGCGTTCAATTCGTGCAGGTCGATCTGGATCAGCAGGCTGTCGATATCGGCGAGCTGGCCTTTATTGACGTGCCCGGTATCGAGCAGCCGGTGCAGGCGCTTGCGCCAGTAGGAGGCGGGGAGGATCGGACCGCCGAGATCGCCCGAGAGCGAAAGCGGCATGACGCGGCGAATGTGGGCGATGTCCTGGTCGATGAGACTCGACATCAGGTGGCCGGCCGGGAGGGGACGCAGGGTGTCCATGCAGGGTGATTACGGCAGCTCCGTCCCCGACTTTAGGGCCGGGCGGCTCCATGTTTACCCGCAGTTGGATGCGTTGCAGTTGGGCTCAACGCAGCAGAAGCATGGTCATCGACGAAACGACGACGGTGGTGAGTGCCGCGATGAGCGCGAATACGTAGGGTGAGGTCATGGTGCTGGTCTCGTCTGGTTTTGTGCTGGAGACCATCGTAGGCGACGCCGGCGTCCGTGAAGGTTAACAATTGACAAGTCCGTGTGACCTGCCCGGCGCAACGGCCTGCGCCGTCCGGAAGCCCGCGGCGGGCACCGGTTCGCGCGGCTGCAGCGCACCGGGGCGCCGAGGCTCCCAACCTTCCCGCGACCTCGCGCGGACGGTTTATTCCGCCGGGTCGGCGGGCGCGGGCGCCGGACCTTGCGCGGCGCCTTCGAGGAAGCGGCGCGTGGCTTCGAACGAACTGAGCATCTGCTCGGGCCACGGCGTTTGCAGCATGACCGCCTGATGATTTTCGAACGCCGACGACAGCAGCTTGACGAGCTCCGGCGAACTCAGATGACGCAGCAGGACGCTCACGGCGATGGCGGTGGCCTGGCTGGCGCCGGCAGTCTGCAGTTCGGAATGGGTGAGCGCGGCGAGTTGCTTGTTGATGTCCATGCGGGATCTGCCTGGAGTGAGGATGTTGCGAGGCGCGGAGCGCGGTGAAGCGGGGGTGGGTGCGGGCGGCTGGTCCCCCTGGCAGGAATCGAACCTGCATCTAGCGCTTAGGAGGCACTTGTTCTATCCATTGAACTACAGGGAGCCGTCAAATCCGCTGCGAGGGAGCGCGAGCTCCCACTCCGTCAGACCGCCATGTTTCCCAAGTCACCCGTCATGGCGCGGAGTCTATGCAGGCGCAAGAGTATAGCAAACGTGATCGTCCTGGAAAACGTCACCGCTGCGCGCGGCGCTTCAGAACTCCACGACGACGAAATCGGCCTTGCCCACGTCGCACAGCGGGCAGCGCCAGTCTTCGGGGATGTCCGCGAAACGCGTGCCTGCCGCGATGCCTTCGTCGGGCAAACCTTCTTCTTCGTTATAGACCCAGCCGCAGATCAGGCAGACCCAGCTTTTATATTCGATCACTTCGCTCACAACTCACCTTCCGTTCCAGTTCGACGCGATTCTCCGCAGATCGTCGCCTGCGGATTTGCCCGCCCTATTTTTCCTGTGGCCCCTTTTAGCTCAGCGGTTTCGTTGAGCCGGGGCGGCGGGCGAGCCGCGATGTTACCGGAAAACGGCAGCCTGGCCGCGCACCGAACACCACGGCAACGTCGAGACAAGGGGTCAGGGAAGCGCACCCCATGCGCCCCGGTACAATACGCGCTTGCTCTCCAACGCAGGCAACGCTCTCCATTCATGTCGCTTTACACCATCACCGGCGCGCAACTCGCGTTCGGCCACGTCGCGCTGCTCGACCACGCCGACTTTTCGCTCGAAGCCGGCGAGCGCGTCGGCCTGATCGGCCGTAACGGCGCGGGCAAGTCGTCGCTGCTCACGATCGTCGCCGACCTCGCGAGGCCCGACGACGGCCTCGTCACGCGCCAGCAGGATCTCTCGACCGTCTACGTGCCGCAGGAGCCCGATTTCGACGCCGATGCCACCGTGTTCGACGCCGTCGCCTCGGGGCTCGAACACGTGCGCGCGCTGCTCGACGAATTCGACGCGGTCGCGCACCAGCTCGCGGACACGCCCGAAGGCGCGCAGCACGACGCGCTGCTCGCGCGCATGAACGCGCTGCAATCGTCGCTCGATCACGCCGACGGCTGGAACTGGCGCACGCGCGTCGCGACCACGCTTGCGCAGATCGGCCTCGAAGGCGATGTGCGAGTGGGCGCGCTCTCGGGCGGCATGCAAAAGCGCGTGGCGCTCGCACGCGCGCTCGTCGTGCAGCCCGACGTGCTGCTGCTCGACGAGCCGACCAACCATCTCGACTTCGACGGCATCCGCTGGCTCGAAGAACTGCTCGTCACGCAGCGCTCGAGCCTGCTCTTCATCACCCACGACCGGGCGTTCCTCGACCGCGTGGCCACGCGCATCGTCGAGCTCGACCGCGGCAAGCTGCTCTCGTATCCGGGCAACTTTACGCAGTACCAGGAGCGCAAGGCGCAGCAGCTCGAAGTCGAGCGCGTCGAGAACGAGAAGTTCGACAAGCTGCTCGCACAGGAAGAAGTGTGGATCCGCAAGGGCGTGGAGGCGCGCCGCACGCGCAGCGTCGGGCGCATCGCGCGGCTCGTGCAGATGCGCCACGAGCGCGAAGAGCGCCGCAACGTGCAGGGCAACGTGAAGCTCGACGTCGCGCAGGGCGAGAAGTCGGGCAAGATCGTCGCGGAGCTCACCGACGTCGTGAAGCGCTACGGCGACCGAACGATCGTCGATAACTTCACGGGCACGGTGATGCGCGGCGACAAGATCGGCTTCATCGGTCCGAACGGCGCGGGCAAGACCACGCTGCTGAAGCTGATCCTCGGCGAGCTGAAGCCCGACGAGGGCACGGTGCGCGTGGGCACGAACCTGCAGGTGGCGTATTTCGACCAGATGCGCGCGCAGCTCGACCTCGAAAAGAGCCTCGCCGATACCATCAGCCCCGGCAGCGACTGGGTCGAGATCAACGGCGCGAAGAAGCACGTGATGAGCTATCTTGGCGACTTCCTGTTCGCGCCCGAGCGTGCGCGCTCGCCCGTGAAGTCGCTCTCGGGCGGCGAGCGCAATCGCCTGCTGCTCGCGCGCCTCTTTGCGCGCCCCGCGAACGTGCTGGTGCTCGACGAGCCGACCAACGACCTCGACATCCCCACGCTCGAACTGCTCGAAGAACTGCTGACCGACTATGACGGCACCGTGCTGCTGGTGAGCCACGACCGCGCGTTCCTCGACAACGTGGTCACTTCGGTGATCGCGTCCGAAGGCGAGGGGAAGTGGCGCGAGTACGTGGGCGGCTTCACCGACTGGCAGACCCAGAGCGCCCGCGCGCAGGAGATCGCCGAGGCGCGCGCGCCGAAGGAGGCGGGGCCTGTGGCGGCCGCGCCGAAGGAGAGCGCGGCGGGCCGCAACGCGCAGCGCACCGTGAAGCTCTCGTTCAAGGAGCAGCGCGAGCTCGAAGAGCTGCCCAAGCGTATCGAGGCGCTGGAGACGGAGCAGAAGACCATCGGCGCGAAGATCGAGGACGGCTCGATTTTTGCGAAGGATGCGCAGGAGGGCGCAAGGCTCACCGAGCGCTATGCCGCGATCGACGAGGAACTGCTGGTTGCGCTGGAGCGCTGGGAAGAGCTGGAGAGCAAGCGCAAGTGAGGTGATGCGCTTGTAGAGGCGGAGGAAGGCGGCCTGATGAGGGCCGCTTTTTTATGCGCGCTTCAGGCAGCGGAGGTTGCGTTCGAGCTCGGGCAAGTCGCGCTGAACTGTGACCCAGATCGTGTTGGCGTTGATGGCGAAGTAGCCGTGCGAAATGCGGTTGCGCATGGAGTACATGTCTTCCCACGGGATTTCGGGATGGGAGGCGGCGAAGGCCGGATCACCGAGCATGACGTTGCGTGATGCTTCGCCGAGGACTTCAAGGTTGCGCACGACGGCGTCAATGGCTATTCGAGTCGATCCGAACGTTTCCAGCGAAAGCGGTGCAACGTATTCCTGGATGCAGGCAATGGCTTTGAGCATGTGCTCGATGTAATCCGCTGTCCGCAAGTCGCTTTTTTTCATACCGGGATCGCCTCGATCATCACGCGGTTGCGTACGCGTTCTGGCAGATCGGTGGGCGTACATACGTCCACCGGTACACCGAGCAGTGTCTCGAGTCGTGACTGGATGCGCGCAATGTCGAGCAGCGATAGCTCAGGCGTCGGATCGACGAGCAAATCGAGATCGCTGTCATCTTCGTCTTCTTCGCGCGCCGATGAGCCAAACACGCGCACGTTCGTCGCATGATGGCTCGCAACGATCTGCCTGATTTCGGCGCGATGGGCGCGCAAGGCTTCGGACGGTTTCATGACAGCTCCACGTTCTCAAACGGTGCAACAAGCCGGTTGGTTTGGCGGCGGCGCGCTCCCCGCCACCCGCGGCTTATTCTACGCGACTCCCCCACCTCGCCACCCCTCGGCCGAACGGCCGACCCCTTTCCAAATTGCCGCGCAGGCCCAAATCAGTACAATACCTCGCGAATCGGAGCGACTCGCGCGGGCGCGCGCCGGCTTGGGGCGGTTTGCCCTGGCGCTGCGCAGCGCGCCCAGCCCGTTGTTTCGTCACGGTTTTTTTGAACACTCAACGCGTTGTCCCCGCAGATGTCCACAGCAGATGTGGATATCTACGGGGACAACCCCCCGCGGATCACCATGTCAACGAAGAAGTCAAACGCTGCAAACGCTGGATATAGCGAAGCGTCGATCAAGGTGCTCAAGGGCCTCGAGCCCGTCCGGCAACGGCCGGGCATGTACACGCGCACCGAGAATCCGCTGCACATCATCCAGGAAGTCATCGACAACGCGTCCGATGAAGCGCTCGGCGGCTACGGCCGCCGCATCACCGTCACGCTGCACGCCGACCATTCGGTCTCCGTTGAGGACGACGGCCGCGGCATTCCGTTCGGCCTGCATCCCGACGAGAAGGTGCCCGTCGTCGAGATCGTGTTCACGCGCCTGCACGCGGGCGGCAAGTTCGACAAGGCCGCCGGCGGCGCCTACACGTTCTCGGGCGGCTTGCACGGCGTGGGCGTCTCGGTCACCAATGCGCTCTCGAAGCGGCTGGATGTGACCGTCTGGCGCGACGGCAAGGTCGCCGAAATCGGCTTCTCGGACGGCAACGTCGTCAAGCCGCTCACCACGCGCAACGCCGCGCGCGACGAGAAGAAGACCGGCACGCGCGTGACCGCCTGGGCCGATCCGAAATACTTCGACTCGCCCAATCTGCCGCTCGGCGAGCTGCAGCGCCTGTTGCGCTCGAAGGCGGTGCTGCTGCCCGGCGTCGAGGTCGAGCTCGTCAACGAGAAGACCGGCGAGCGCCTTTCGTGGAAGTACGAAGACGGCCTGCGCGGCTATCTGCTCGAAGGCATGGGCGGCAGCGACCTGCTGATCCCGCTCTTCGAAGGCGAGCGCTACGCCGACGCACGCACGACCGACGACACCTTCGCCGAAGGCGAGGGCGCCGCCTGGGTCGTGGCGTGGAGCGAGGAGGGCTCGCTCACGCGCGAGTCCTACGTGAACCTGATCCCGACGCCCGCGGGCGGCACGCACGAAAGCGGCCTGCGCGACGGTCTGTTCCAGGCCGTGAAGAGCTTCGTCGAATTGCACAATCTTCAGCCCAAAGGCGTGAAGCTCCTGCCCGAGGACGTGTTTGCGCGCGTCTCGTTCGTGCTCTCGGCGAAGGTGCTCGACCCGCAGTTCCAGGGGCAGATCAAGGAGCGCCTGAACAGCCGCGACGCCGTGAAGCTCGTGTCCTCGTTCTCGCGTCCGGCTCTGGAGCTGTGGCTCAACCAGCACGTCGAGCACGGCAAAAAGCTCGCCGATCTCGTCATCAAGCAGGCCCAGGCGCGCACGCGCGCGGGTCAGAAGGTCGAGAAGCGCAAGAGCTCGGGCGTGGCCGTGCTGCCCGGCAAGCTGACCGACTGCGAAGCCACCGACATCGCGCGCAACGAACTGTTCCTCGTCGAGGGCGATTCGGCGGGCGGCTCCGCGAAGATGGGCCGCGACAAGGAATATCAGGCGATCCTGCCGTTGCGCGGCAAGGTGCTCAACACGTGGGAGACCGAGCGCGATCGCCTGTTCGCCAACAACGAAGTGCACGACATCTCGGTGGCGATCGGCGTCGATCCGCACAGTCCCGACGACACGGTCGATCTCTCGAACCTGCGCTACGGCAAGATCTGCATTCTCTCGGACGCGGACGTCGATGGTTCGCACATCCAGGTATTGCTGCTCACGCTTTTCTTCAAGCACTTCCCGCAGCTGATCGAGCGCGGCCACGTGTTCGTGGCGCGTCCGCCGCTGTTCCGCGTCGATGCGCCTGCGCGCGGCAAGAAGCCCGCGCAGAAGCTCTACGCGCTCGACGAAGGCGAGCTCGAAGCGATCCTCGACAAGCTGCGCAAGGACGGCGTGCGCGAGACGCAATGGACCATCAGCCGCTTCAAGGGCCTTGGCGAAATGAGCGCCGAGCAGCTCTGGGACACGACGATGAACCCGGACACGCGGCGCCTGTCGCCCATCGCGCTCGGCGACCTCGATTACGAGGCCACCGTCGCGCGCATGACCATGCTGATGGGCAAGGGCGAAGCGGCCTCGCGGCGCTCGTGGCTCGAAGAGAAGGGCAACGAAGTCGAAGCGGATATCTGACGCGAACATCGCGCGCACGCCCACACAAGATTACGGATTGATTGAAACATGGACGATCTCTTTGCTGAAGTGACCGACGCGCCGAACGGCGACACGCTCACGCTCGGCCACTACGCGGAACGCGCGTACCTCGACTACGCGGTGAGCGTGGTGAAGGGCCGCGCGCTGCCCGACGTCTGCGACGGCCAGAAACCGGTGCAGCGACGCATTCTCTTCGCGATGAACGAGATGGGTCTCGGCGACAACGCCAAGCCCGTGAAGTCGGCGCGCGTGGTCGGTGACGTGCTCGGTAAATATCACCCGCACGGCGACCAGTCGGCGTACGACGCGCTCGTGCGTCTCGCGCAGGACTTTTCGATGCGCTACCCGCTCATCGACGGCCAGGGCAATTTCGGCTCGCGCGACGGCGACGGCGCGGCGGCCATGCGCTACACCGAAGCGCGTCTCACGCCCATCGCGAAGCTCCTGCTCGACGAAATCGACATGGGCACCGTCGATTTCATGCCGAACTACGACGGCTCGTTCCAGGAGCCGAAGACGCTGCCCGCGCGCCTGCCGATGCTGCTGCTCAACGGCGCATCGGGCATCGCGGTCGGTCTCGCCACGGAAATTCCCTCGCATAACCTGCGCGAAGTCGCGTCCGCGGCTGTGGCAATGATCCGGAATCCGAAGCTTTCGCACGCCGAGATCATGGAGCGCCTGCCGGGGCCCGATTTCCCGGGCGGCGGCCAGATTATTTCGAGCGAAGCGGAAATCGCGGCGGCCTATGAAACGGGCCGTGGCAGCTTGAAGGTGCGCGCGCGCTGGAAGATCGAGGATCTCGCGCGCGGCCAGTGGCAGCTCGTGGTCACCGAGCTGCCGCCGAACACCTCGGGCCAGAAGGTGCTCGAAGAGATCGAGGAGCTCACCAACCCCAAGCTCAAGCTCGGCAAGAAGACGCTCACGCCCGAGCAGTTGCAGAGCAAGCAGTCGATGCTCGCGCTGCTCGACGCCGTGCGCGACGAGTCGGGCAAGGACGCGCCCGTGCGTCTCGTGTTCGAGCCGAAGACGAGCAAGATCGATCAGGGCGAGTTCGTCAATTCGCTGCTCGCCAACACGAGCCTCGAATCGAACGCATCCCTGAACCTCGTGATGATCGGTGCCGATGGACGTCCGCGCCAGAAGGGCATCAGCGAGATTCTCGGCGAGTGGATCGGCTTCCGCTTCGCGACGGTCACGCGCCGCACTAAATACCGCTTGACCAGGGTCGACGACCGCATCCACATCCTCGAAGGGCGGATGATCGTCTTCCTCAATATCGACGAGGTCATCCGCATCATCCGTGAGTCGGACGAGCCCAAGAGCGCGCTGATGAGCGCGTTCGGGCTGTCCGCCGCCCAAGCCGAGGACATCCTCGAAATCCGTCTGCGCCAGTTGGCGCGGCTGGAAAAGATCAAGATCGAGAAGGAGCTCGCCGAGCTGCGCGAGGAGAAGGCGAAGCTCGAGGAGCTGCTCGCGAACGAGTCGTCGATGAAGCGGCTCATCGTGAAGGAGATCGAAGCCGATGCGAAGCAGTACGGCGACGACCGCCGCACGCTGATCCAGCAGGAAAAGCGCGCGAGCTTCGAAGTGCGCGTGGTGGACGAACCGGTCACGGTGGTGGTGTCGCAAAAGGGCTGGGTGCGCTCGCTCAAGGGCCACGGGCTCGATGCGCAAAGCTTCACGTTCAAGGCCGGCGACGGGCTCTACGCGGCATTCCAGTGCCGCACGCCCGACACGCTGATCGCGTGGGGCAGCAACGGGCGCGTCTATTCGGTGTCGATCGCGCAATTGCCGGGCGGTCGCGGCGACGGCGTGCCAGTCACCTCGCTCATCGAGCTCGAGGCGGGCACGCATCTGCTCCATTACTTCGCGGCGAACGCGGAACAGCCACTGCTGCTCGCGTCGAGCAACGGTTTTGGCTTCATCGCGAAGATCGGCGACATGGTGAGCCGCGTGAAGGCCGGCAAGGCGTTCATGACGATCGACGAGGGCTGCGTGCCGCTCGCGCCCATGCCGATGCTGCCCAATGCGATCCAGGTCGCGTGCCTTTCGTCGGGCGGCCGCCTGCTTGTGTTCGGCATCGACGAGATGAAGACGCTCTCGGGCGGCGGGCGCGGCGTCACGCTGATGCAGCTCGACGAGAAGGAAAAGCTCGTGCAGGCGCTCGCGATTCCCGCGGCGGGCGTGGTGCTGGTGGGCACGGGCCGCGGCGGCAAGGCCGGCGAGGACCTGATGGCCGGCGCGGTGCTGGCGCCGCAGATCGGCAAGCGTGCGCGCAAGGGCCGCGCGCCGGATTCGAAGCTCAAGGTCGTCACGGGCATGCGTCCGGTGTTGCCGCAATAAGTGCTTCGCTGCCGATAAAGACGTAACGAAGTGCGCATATCCGGCGCGAATCGTCGCATGGCATGAAATAATGCCGCGCAACACGGTTCGCGCCTTTTTTACGTTCAAGGAATTTCAAGTATGGGTCACGCGATCGAAATCGCGCTCTTTCTGCATCTGCTGGGCGTTGCCGTCTGGGTGGGCGGCATGGTGTTCGCGCACTTCTGCCTGCGCCCGGCGCTCGAAGACCTCTCGCCGCAACTGCGGCTGCCGCTCGTGGAGTCGGTGTTCAGCCGCTTCTTCAACTGGGTGGGCATCTCCGTGATCGTGATCCTGCTCTCCGGCGGTTTCCTGCTGATGCAGTTCGGCGGCGGTCACGCGACCTGGCAACTGCACGCCATGGCCGGCCTCGGCGTGGTCATGATGCTGATCTTCGGCCATATCCGCTTCGCCGTGTTTCCGCGCATCCGCCGCGCGGTGCAGGCGCAGAAGTGGCCCGACGGCGCGCGCGCCGTGGGCACCGTGCGCCGGCTCGTGATCGTCAATCTCGTGCTGGGCGTCGTGACGATTGGCGTTGCGGTGATGTCGCGCGGGTTCTAGTGCCAAAGGGTTGTTGCGACAGCAATTCGCTCCGCAGCATTGCGGAGCGAATCAGCGCTTTTTAAGCGACCTTCGCACACGCTTCCGACTGGCCCGCCGGCCGTGAACGGAGAACTACGCTGACTCGAAGAAAACTTCTGTCGCGTGGCGTATGCGTGCCGATGTCGACAAAAGCGCCTTCGGGCCATCAGGGAAGTTTTGCGCGCAATCGATCGCGCCAGTTCGGCGGAATATCAATTCCCGCGTTAGATCCTTTAAACAGAACGGCACTTTCGTCGGGCATGAATTCAGGTGCGCCACCGTCCATCGAATCAAAGTCAGTTCGAGCGAGTAGCGCGCCGCTGTTCGCGTCGTACAATCTCCCCACATAGTATTCAACGCTTCCGTTCCCGCCTGTAACGCACGACTGGGCGCGGTACAAACGACTTTGCGACGTCACGTTGATACATTCCGTCGCGGTCTTTCGACTCACGGCGTCGGACGCGTATTCCCATACGGCGATGAGGAGCAAAGCGCACACGACGATTGTGCTCACGCGCCTGAAGCGGAGGCGCACTGTCATTTCCTCACCCAGAATTTGATACTCGGGCCAAGCTTCACAACCCGATAATCCGAGAACACGACCATATCACCACCCGAGTCATGGGTATTTTGCCACCGTCGAAAGTCGCTGTTGTGGACGGGCCAGAATGTGCGCCCATACGGACCTTCGGGTTGAATGATGTAGTTGCTCCAACTACCCCAATTTGCTCGCTGCAACATATCCTTCGGGAACAAGACAAATTCCATCTCTGTTCCAGTGTCCGAGATACTGCGATCCGCCTTCTTTCGCGTCGTCGTAAAACGAATAGGGATTCTTGAATCTCAGTGATTTCAAAGCGGTCTTGAATAGTCAGGCTGCGTGGTCCCAGTGTCACGCCGGGAAAATTGTCATCGCAATCGACACGGCAAGCTTTATCCATGTGCTCCCGCCATTCTCCGTTGCTCGGCGTATAAACAGTCAATTCCTGTGCGCTCATGAAACTCGCTCCGATTTGATGAAGAGAATTTTTCTTATCATGTAGCGACCAGCGCAAT
>NZ_CAJMZF010000067.1:0-25752 GCF_905220245.1 Paraburkholderia sp. J63
ACTATGTGTTAACACTAATACGCAATTTTAGCGCCTTTTCATATCGCGCTGCAGCGAAATCCACCTCTGGAACCGCTGCTGCGCGCACGATTCGGGCGCACGGAAAGTGCCCGCGCGCCTCGCGTGGAGGCGCTTTCAACTCAAGTCATTCTGATAGTAATACCCGGTTGTGACATACCAACCGCGGCGCACCTCGACCGGGCGATCTCCATAGGTATAGGACACGCGCTCGACCGATAGCAATGGAAAACCGGCCGGAACATTGAGCAGATCGGCCACGGCGGGCTCGGCGGCGACAGCGCGGATCTTCTCGCTCGCACGAATCATGCGCGTGCCGAAATCGGCTTCGAACATGGCGTAGAGCGGCCCTTTGTATTCGGCGAGCCGCTCGGCCGTGAGGCCGCGGAACACGCCGCCGGGCAGCCAGATCTCGTCGAGCACCGTGCTCTCGCCATCGAACTGCAGCAGCCGCTTGATCAGCACGACCGGGTCGGCGGGCTTCAGATCGAGCTGGCGCGCGATATCGGCGGAGGCGCGCAGGCGCCGGCACTCGAGCAGCCTGCTCACGTGCGGATGTTCGGCGCCGTCATCAGCCAGCAATCTCAGGAAGCGAAACTGGGCACGTTCTTCGTTGTGCGTCGCAACAAACGTGCCCTTGCCCTGGCGGCGCACCAGCAGGTTCTCTGCAGCGAGCTCGTCGATCGCCTTGCGCACGGTCCCCTGGCTCACCTTGTAGCGGGCGGCCAGTTCGACTTCGCTGGGGATGATTTCGCCGGGCTTCCATTCGCCGGAGACGAGGCTCTGCGTAATGAGCCCCTTGATCTGCTGATAGAGCGGACTGAAGGTGGGAGACGTGGCAGTCGCGGGAGTGGGCGCAGACGGGCGCGCCCCGCTCTCTGGAGCGGAGGAATTCGCGTTGCTGACCGGGTTCGCACTCATGGCGCGCATTTCAACATAAAGCCCCCCGGAAATCTACCCTTTTGGGTGCAATAGATATGTCTTATATAAGACATAAGATACTGTTGACTTTGCCCCTGCCGGCTCCTACACTGCCGGACGAGCAAGGGTTTGCGGGCAACTCGAAGGGTCTGCCGGCAGCATCCACCTCGTGGCGAAATACGCCGCAGGGCCGCCTTGCACCATGCTGTTCCTCCATGCAGTAGAGGTTTCGATCCGTCCCGGGCCGGCCAAGCTGTAGCAGGAGCCGGCACACGCGCAGCGGCCAGCGTCGGCGTTCCTCTCCAGGATGTTCTCCTACCCCGGGTGGCCTATCCGGGCACCCGCCTCCCCATTGCTTTGTCGCACAGGTTAAATGGCGATCCCGCTTCCCGGCGCGCGGCGCGATGCTCACAAGGCCTCGCACGCACGCCCCGCAAAAGGATCGCCGGATTCACGAACGCTTCGCGTAACGCGCATATAGAATGGCGTTTTACCCTGGCGTCTAACGCATCTTCCTGGAGATTTTCAATGGCTAAGTCCGCAAAGCGCGTTGCCGTCACCGGCGCCGCAGGTCAGATCGCTTACTCCCTGCTGTTCCGCATCGCAAATGGCGACCTGCTCGGCAAGGATCAGCCCGTCATTCTGCAACTGCTCGACCTGCCGCAAGCGCAAGCCGCCGTCAAGGGCGTCGTGATGGAGCTCGACGACTGCGCATTCCCGCTGCTCGAGGGCGTGGTCATCACCGACGACCCGAAGGTCGCGTTCAAGGATGCCGACGTCGCCCTGCTGGTTGGCGCGCGTCCCCGTTCGAAGGGCATGGAGCGCAAGGACCTGCTCTCGGCCAACGCCGAAATCTTCACGGTTCAGGGCAAGGCGCTCAACGACGTCGCCAGCCGCGACGTGAAGGTGCTGGTGGTCGGCAACCCGGCCAACACGAACGCCTACATCGCGATGAAGTCGGCGCCGGATCTGCCGAAGAAGAACTTCACCGCCATGCTGCGTCTGGACCACAACCGCGCGCTCTCGCAACTGGCCGCCAAGTCGGGCAAGCCGGTCGCGTCGATCGAGAAGCTCGCCGTGTGGGGCAACCACTCGCCCACCATGTACCCCGACTTCCGTGTCGCAACGGCGGAAGGCGAGTCGCTGACCAAGCTGATCAACGACGACGAATGGAACCGCAACACCTTCATCCCGACCGTCGGCAAGCGCGGCGCGGCGATCATCGAAGCGCGCGGCCTCTCGTCGGCGGCTTCGGCAGCCAACGCAGCG
This sequence comes from Paraburkholderia sp. J63, assembly GCF_905220245.1. NCBI lineage: Bacteria > Pseudomonadati > Pseudomonadota > Betaproteobacteria > Burkholderiales > Burkholderiaceae > Paraburkholderia > Paraburkholderia sp. J63. The sequence goes on from NZ_CAJMZF010000067.1 coordinate 2,209, forward strand.
ATCGACCACGTGCGTGACTGGGTCCTCGGCACGAACGGCAAGTGGGTGACGATGGGCATCCCGTCCGACGGCTCGTACGGCATCCCCGAAGACATCGTCTACGGCGTGCCCGTGACTTGCGAAAACGGCGAGTACAAGCGCGTCGAAGGCCTCGAAATCGACGCATTCTCGCGCGAAAAGATGGACGGCACGCTGAACGAACTGCTCGAAGAGCGCGACGGCGTGGCTCACCTGCTCGGCAAGTAAGCCACGCAGGCCGACCGGGACTCCGTAGCAGCGCGACGGGTTCCGGTTTTTTGCGCGTCGATGCAGCAAGACGCGCAGGTGCGCGAGCGCCGCGGCCCAGGCCGCACGGCTCGCGCCTGATCGCAGGCTGCCTGATTCCACAGGCGGCCTGCGATCAGGCTCCTCCACAACACTCGACACCCCCGACGCCGAAGATGCGCGCCCTCACCCCCGCCGAAGTGCTGTTCGACGGCGAAGCGCCGCCGATCCTCCTGCCCGTGTGCGATCACTACGCCGGCAGCGAGAAGCTGATGCTGAAATCGCTCGCGCTGCAGCAGCAGCTCGGCCCGGTATTCGATCTCACGCTCGACTGCGAAGACGGCGCCCAGGTCGGCCGCGAGGCCGAGCACGCGGAGCTCGTCGCGTCGCTGATCGGCGGCGAGCACGACCGCTTCGGGCGCGTGGGCGTGCGCATCCACGACTTCCATCATCCGCACTGGCGCGACGACGTACGCCTCATCCTGCGCGCCGCGAAGCGCGCGCCGGCGTTCATCACGCTGCCGAAGATCCGCGCCGTGGGCGACGCCGCCGAAATGACGGCGTTCGTCGAGGCCACGCGCGTCGAGATGGGCATCGAAAAGCCCATTCCCGTGCAGTTGCTCGTCGAAACGCATGGCGCGCTCGCGCGCGTGTTCGACCTCGCCGCGCTGCGCGGCGTGGAATCGCTGAGCTTCGGCCTGATGGACTTCGTCTCCGCGCACGACGGCGCGATCCCCGACACCGCGATGCGCGCGCCGGGCCAGTTCGATCACCCGCTCGTGCGCCGCGCGAAGCTCGAAATCGCCGCGGCCTGCCATGCGTTTGGCAAGGTTCCGTCACACAACGTCAGCACCGAAGTGCGCGACATGGAAATCGTCGCGAACGACGCGCGCCGCGCACGCAACGAGTTCGGCTACACCCGCATGTGGAGCATCCATCCGGCGCAGATTCCGGCCATCGTCGCGGCCTTCGCGCCGCGCGACGAGGAAATCGTCACCGCCGCCGAGATCCTGCTGGCCGCGCAAGCGGCACAATGGGGTCCGACGCGTCATGGGGACACGCTGCACGACCGCGCGAGCTACCGCTACTACTGGTCCGTGCTGCGCCGCGCACGCACGACGGGGCGCGCCGTGCCCGCCGAAGCCGCGCCGCTGTTCGGTTCGGGCGCTGTCATGCCGGACGCCGCTCCGTAGGCTGAGGCGGCGCAGGAAACGACTTCGTGAATGGCAAGCGTTTATTTTCGAATGGGAAAACTGAGTCCGTACCGATAAATAGGTGAAAATAGCGTCCGCTGCGTGCTTTCGGGGCGCGCGCAGTGCAACCGGCGGCTGCATCCGGCAGCCGCGCACTGATCAACCGATTTAGAGAGATAAAGGTCCGACTCCATGAAGAAACTGCTGATCGCTACCGTTATCGGCGCGCTGTCCACGACGATGATGCTGGCAGCCACCGAAGCCGCCGCGCAAACCTCGTCGACGACGGCCAAGGCCAAGAAGCCGGCACCGAAGCACAAGATCATCAAGCGCAAGGCGAATCCGGCCAAGGAAGCGAAGGTCGATCCGATCCCGGCCGGCTCGGAGCACTGGACGTGCGCCGAAGGCATGGCCTTCGACCTGAAGGGCGACATGGCGCGTGACCAGATCGTCACCGTTCACTGGGCGAACAAGAACTACAACCTGCCGCGTCAAACGACGACGACGGGCGCCGACCGCTTCCACGACGCCGCGACCGGCCTCGACCTGGTCGTGATCCCGACCAAGGCGATGCTGTTCTCGGACAAGGACAGCTCGCGTCTCGCCGACGAGTGCAAGACTGTTGCAATGCAGCAAGGCGCGATGGCGCCGACGCAAGCCGAAGCGCTGAACCCGGCCAACCGCGCCGCGCCGGCTGCGGGCGCGAGCGGCGCCGCAGGCCAGTAAGCGGGCCGCACGGGGAGCCTCGATGTCCGCCCACGTCTCCAACGTCAGGCCGCAGCCGGATCGGGTACTCGTCGATATCGTCGACTACGTGCTCGATTTCGAGGTCGACAGCGCGCTCGCGCTGACGACGGCGCGCTACTGCCTGCTGGACACGCTCGGCTGCGGGCTCGAGGCGCTCTCCTACCCCTCCTGCACCAAGCTGCTGGGACCGATCGTGCCGGGCACGATCGTCCCGCACGGCGCGAAGGTGCCGGGCACCGCATTCCAGCTCGACCCGGTTCAGGCCGCGTTCAATATCGGCGCGATGATCCGCTGGCTCGACTTCAACGACACCTGGCTCGCCGCCGAATGGGGCCATCCGTCGGACAACCTCGGCGGCATCCTCGCGACCGCCGACTGGCTCTCGCGCACGGCCGTGGCCCACGGCAAGCCGCCGCTCGCCATGAAGCGCGTGCTCGAAGCCATGGTGAAGGCGCACGAGATCCAGGGCTGCATTGCGCTCGAGAACTCGTTCAACAAGGTCGGTCTCGACCATGTACTGCTCGTGAAGCTCGCCTCGACCGCCGTGGTCGGCGAGATGATCGGCCTCACGCGCGACGAGCTCATCAACGCCGTCTCGCTCGCGATGGTCGACGGCCAGGCGCTGCGCACCTACCGCCACGCGCCCAATACGGGCTCGCGCAAGTCGTGGGCCGCCGGCGACGCGACCTCGCGCGCCGTGCGCCTCGCGCTCATCGCGAAGACGGGCGAGATGGGCTATCCGTCCGCGCTCACGGCAAAAACCTGGGGCTTCTACGACGTCTCGTTCAAGGGCCAGCCGTTCCAGTTCCAGCGTCCGTACGGCTCGTACGTGATGGAGAACGTGCTGTTCAAGATTTCGTTCCCCGCCGAATTCCACGCGCAGACCGCCGCCGAAGCCGCGATGACGCTGCACGGCGTGCTCGCGCAGCGCGGCTTGACTGCACAAGACATCCAGCGGATCACCATCCGCACGCACGAAGCGGCGATCCGCATCATCGACAAGACCGGGCCGCTCGCGAACCCGGCCGACCGCGACCACTGCATCCAGTACATGGTGGCCGTGCCGCTCCTGTTCGGGCGCCTCACGGCCGCCGATTATGAGGACGACGTCGCGCAGGACCCGCGCATCGACGCGTTGCGCGCGAAGACGGTCTGCGTCGAAGACCCGCAGTTCACGAAGGACTACCACGACCCGGCGAAGCGTTCGATCGCCAATGCGCTGACCGTCGAACTCAACGACGGCACCACGCTCGACGAAGTCGTGGTGGAATACCCCATCGGTCACAAGCGGCGCCGCGACGAAGGCGTCCCGCTTCTGATCGAGAAGTTCAGGACCAACCTCGCGCGCCGCTTCCCCGCGAAGCAGCAGCAGGCGATTCTCGATGTCTCGCTCGATGCGGCACGGCTCGAAGCCATGCCGGTGAACGAGTACGTCGACTTGTACGTCATTTGAGCAAGCAGGCACTCAGGTAGTTGTAAAGCGTAATTTCCGCGATTAAACGAAGGAAAACACCATGGCCCACAACCTCCACAAAACGCTAAAGGAATTCGACAGCGGTTCCGGCAAAGGCAAGTTCTACTCGCTGCCGCAACTCGGCAAGCAGCTTGGCGTGAAGATCAATCGCCTGCCGGTCTCGATCCGTATCGTGCTCGAGTCCGTGCTGCGTAACTACGACGGCAAGAAGATCGCGGAAGAGCATATCGAGCAACTCGCGAACTGGAAGCCCACCGCGGCGCGCGTCGACGAAATCCCGTTCGTCGTCTCGCGCGTCGTGCTGCAGGACTTCACCGGCGTGCCGCTGCTCGCCGACATCGCGGCCATGCGCGGCGTCGCCAAGCAGGTCGGCAAGAACCCGAAGGTCATCGAGCCGCTCGTGCCCGTGGACCTCGTGGTCGACCACTCGGTGCAGATCGACTACTTCCGCCAGAAGGACGCGCTCGACCTGAACATGAAGCTGGAATTCCAGCGCAATAACGAGCGCTACCAGTTCATGAAGTGGGGCATGCAGGCGTTCGACACGTTCAAGGTCGTGCCGCCGGGCATCGGCATCGTCCACCAGGTGAACCTGGAGTACCTCGCGCGCGGCGTGCACAAGAAGAGCGAAGGCGCGGATACGGTCTACTACCCGGACACGCTCGTCGGCACCGACTCGCACACCACGATGATCAACGGCATCGGCGTGGTGGGCTGGGGCGTGGGCGGCATCGAAGCCGAAGCGGGCATGCTCGGCCAGCCGGTCTATTTCCTCACGCCCGACGTCGTGGGCGTGGAGCTCAAGGGCAAGCTGCGCGAAGGCTGCACGGCCACCGACCTCGTGCTCACGATCACCGAAATGCTGCGCAAGGAGAAGGTCGTCGGCAAGTTCGTCGAGTTCTTTGGCGTTGGCACGGCCTCGCTCTCGCTGCCGGACCGCGCGACCATCGGCAACATGGCGCCGGAATACGGCGCGACGATGGGCTTCTTCCCCGTCGACGACAAGACCATCGACTACTTCAAGGGCACGGGCCGCACCGAAGCCGAAATCTCGGCGTTCGAGAATTACTTCAAGGCGCAGGAGCTCTACGGCATTCCGAAGGCCGGCGACATCGATTACACGAAGACGCTCACGCTCGACCTCGGCACGGTCGCGCCGTCGCTCGCGGGTCCGAAGCGCCCGCAGGACCGCATCGAAATCGGCCACGTGAAGTCGACCTTCACCGACCTGTTCTCGAAGCCGGTCGCCGAAAACGGCTTCAACAAGAAGGCCGACGACCTCACGGCCGAATACGCGGCGGGCGAGCAGGTCAAGCTGCACAACGGCGACGTGCTGATCGCCGCGATCACCTCGTGCACGAACACCTCGAACCCGAGCGTGCTGCTGGCCGCCGGTCTGCTCGCGAAGAAGGCCGTGGAAGCGGGCCTCACGGTGGCGCCGCACATCAAGACCTCGCTCGCGCCGGGATCGCGCATCGTCACCGAATACCTGACGAAGACGGGCCTCTTGCCCTACCTCTCGAAGCTCGGCTTCGAGCTCGCGGCTTACGGCTGCACGACCTGTATCGGCAACGCGGGCGACCTGACGCCGGAGCTGAACGAGTCGATCACGAAGAACGACGTGGTCGCCGCGGCGGTGCTCTCGGGCAACCGTAACTTCGAAGCGCGTATCCACCCGAACATCCGCGCGAACTTCCTGGCTTCGCCGCCGCTGGTGGTCGCCTACGCGATCGCGGGCAACATCACGCGCGACCTGATGACCGAGCCGGTGGGCAAGGGCCGTGGCGGCCGCGACATCTACCTCGGCGACATCTGGCCGACCAGCGAAGAGATCAACGCGCTGCTCAAGTTCGCGATGGACGCCGACGTCTACCAGAAGAACTACAGCCAGCTCACGAAGAAGGGCGACCTGTGGAGCAAGATCGAGGGCGAAGAAGGCCAGGTCTACGACTGGCCGAAGTCGACCTACATCGCCGAGCCGCCGTTCTTCGGCACGGAATTCTCGATGACGCCGTCGTCGTCGGTGGCTGAGGTCAAGGGCGCGCGCGCACTGGGCATCTTCGGCGACTCGGTCACGACCGACCACATCAGCCCGGCCGGCTCGATCAAGGAAGACTCGCCCGCCGGCAAGTGGCTCAAGGAAAACGGCGTGCAGAAGGCCGATTTCAACAGCTACGGCTCGCGCCGCGGCAACCACGACGTCATGATGCGCGGCACGTTCGCGAACGTGCGCATCAAGAACCTGATGATCCCGGCGAAGGCCGACGGCACGCGCGTCGAAGGCGGCCTGACGATCCACCAGCCGAGCGGCGAGCAACTGTCGATTTACGACGCCGCGATGAAGTACATCGACGCCGGCACGCCCACGATGGTGTTCGCGGGCGAGGAGTACGGCACGGGCTCGTCGCGCGACTGGGCGGCGAAGGGCACGCAACTGCTCGGCGTGAAGGCCGTGGTCGCACGCAGCTTCGAGCGCATCCACCGCTCGAACCTCGTCGGCATGGGCGTGCTGCCGCTGCAGTTCAAGGGTTCGGACAGCGTGCAGTCGCTCGGCCTGACCGGCGAGGAAACGTTCGACGTCGAAGGCCTGACGGACGACTTCAAGCCGCAACAGGACCTGACACTCGTGATCCACCGCAAGGACGGCAAGGACGAGCGCGTCCAGGTGCTGCTGCGCATCGACACGCCGATCGAAGTCGACTACTACAAGCACGGCGGTATCCTGCCGTTCGTGCTGCGCTCGCTGCTCGCGGCGTAAGCAGGCGGTTTTGCAGGGACTGTATCCGGCAACGGATGCAGTCACACTTGGAGCCCGACGCGAGTCGGGCTTTTTTTTCATTGCTGCCGATTTTTGACAGGCGTAAGGTGAATCCCGCCTCTTGAGAACAGGCGAGCCTTATGACCCCGGCCGACGGACACCGTCCCGACCGGGGTTTTTTCTGCGCGTATCGTGGGGAGAGGCTTCTGGAGGCGCACGGCGCAAGACCTGCGGCGCCGCGACGAATTCGAAATATGACGGATCACCGAATGAGGAGTTCGGCATCGCTCCAGCCAGAGCTAGACCCGTCATGGAACGTATTATCGGCCCTCGCGGCCGATACGTCATTAGCGCAAGGCGCAAGAAACCATTACGTAAACTGTCAGATTTGAAGACAGCCCTGCGCCGCGCCGACGAAGCAGGCGCAAGCGCTCGCGGCCGGGCGGCCCGCATTGCCGCCCGCATCCGCTAACATGACGCTTCCATCACGCTTTTGCCCACGCCGCACTGCCCGCTTTGCCCACTTATACCCTTGCCACCACCGTCAGCGCGGAGCTCGAGATCCGCAAGAGCCGCTTCATCGGTCTCGCGATTCCGGTCGACGGCCGCGAAGCGGCCATGGCCGAGCTGCGCCGTCTGCGTGACGAGCACCCCACGGCCACGCACGTCTGCTGGGCGCTGCTCGCGGGCGGCCAGTCCGGCATGTCCGACGACGGCGAGCCCTCGGGCACCGCGGGCCGCCCGATTCTCGAAGTGCTGCGCCATCACGATCTGGACGGCGTGCTCGCCGCGGTGGTGCGCTATTACGGCGGCGTGAAGCTCGGCGCGGGCGGACTCGTGCGCGCCTATACCGACGCCATCGCGAGCGCGCTGCAGGACGCGCCGCGCGTGGAGCGCATTGCCCAGGCGCGCCTGACCGTCGAGGTGAGCTACGCCGACGAAACGCGCGTGCGCCACTGGATCGAGCAGGAGCAGCACACGCTGGCCGACAGCCGCTACACGATGACCGTGAAGCTGACGATCCAGCTTCCCGTCACCGCGCTCGATGCCGCGCGCGAGACGCTGCGCGATCTCACGCAAGGACGCGCGGGCTTTCCCGAGTACGAGTGAAAGAGGCGCCGCGAATGCGCAAAAAAAAACCGCCGTATGGCAACGGCGGTTAACAGGGGACGTGAAGAACAACCGCGAATCGACTATCGAATCGATCCGACGTGCCCATCATGGCGATCCAAAATTAAGGAAAACTTAAACGCACGCAAAAGAGCGGGAAACTTGCGCGACCACGTATGACGCGCACGCGCTGAAAGCGCAGAATCCCCCGATCGCTATAATCGTTTCGAGTCTTGACGCAGGCCGCATTGCCTTGCGAATCCCGGTGAACTCCAGCGCAATGCGGCCCGCCATCAACGGGAAAAGCCATCATGATTTTCGATCGTATAAGGGCAGGCGCCGGTCCCGAACGACGCCACCGCGTCTGGAGCAAGCTGCGCATCTTCGTTGCCGCGCTCGGCACGCTCGGCTCGGCGACCGGCATCGCCATCGCCGTGACCGGGCTCGTGGAATTCAATCACACCAAGGTAATCACCGGCGTAGCCGTGATCCTCGTCTGCACCGCGGTGTATGTCTCGATCCTCGTGCGCGATCGCAATCGCGTCGACTGAAACGGTTAGATCCACGCGGTGACATCCGCACCATCAGGCTCAGCACATCGTCACGCGGGCACCGGAACCTCGACGATGCTGCGATAGTGGTCATACACGCGCTCGCGTTCTTCGCTCGCGAACTGGCGCTTCTCTGCAAGCTTGAGCATGCGATGCCGGTCGATGCCGAGCGCCGCATAGTAGCGCTCCGCATGCAGGCGCCGAAAGCGCAGATAGAAGTCGGGACCCGGCAGGCCCGAAGCGGTCGCGAGCAACGACGCATAGTCGGCCAGGCGCGGCTCGCATAGCGCCGCCGCGGCGGCCTCCAGTTTTTCGTAGCGCTCGTGCAGCGGCACGCTCTGCGCGAACAGCGCGTGGAATGCGCCATACGATACGAGTCCACGTCGGCTTGCCGCGCGCTGCAGCAGACGTCCCACCTTTTCGTCGATGTCTTTATGCATGCCTGTCGATCATCTAGCGGATCATCAATCGGATCGAATTTTCAAAACGATTCGCGCAAATTCGGAAAGCGCATTCTGCCCAAAATTACCGATTCGCTCTCGCAATGTGTCGCAGCAACGATGCAAAAAACAAAGATTGCAAACATTTCCGGCGCACCGCGCGCCAGCCATCATGGCGTGAATGGACAACATTCACGGGCAGAGTTAAGCGATTTGGATAGGATCATTTTTTCCGGTAGGCCAGGATAATCTGTAAGTCAAGCAGACTATTTTTCCGCTAGCTATACACATTCCCTACAAAAACAATTATTAATATCCCCTGCGGAACACCAAAGCAGTCCGCACGCGCCTTGTCAGGCGCATTGTTTCGCCGTCCGCGACGGTCTCGCATCAGCGAGAGCCATGCAAGACCGTGGCAAGCGAGAAGACCCGCATGCACCAAAGGGTTGACAGGAGCGGCGCATCCGCAAGCCGCATGTCCGGAATCTTTCGTTGACGAGTGATCACATGCTTACCAGAACCGAGAGTTTGCCGAGTGTCGCGCGCAGGATGGCGGCCGGCCAGATGTTGGTAGAGGGCGCGACGGTGCATGCCGTGGCCGATTCCCTGCACCTTTCCGCCCAGACGGTGCGTCGCTACAAATCGATCGTCGATGGAGGCGGGCTCGCCGCGCTGCAGCAGATGAGCGTGGGCGGCCGGCCTTCGGTGCTCGACAAAGCGGCCATGGGCTGGATCGCGAGCGCGCTGCATGGCTCCGCGCGCGAGTATGGCTTTCCGAGCGATGCGTGGACCAACAGCCGCGTGCGCGAGCTGATCGGCCGCCAGTTCGGCGTGCACTATTCGCGCGTCTATACCTGGCAGATCGTCTCGAATCTCGGCCTCGGCCATCGCCTGTCGAAATCGGCGCGCTGAAAGCCTGCGCGTCTTACGGCGCGGAGCTTCGGTGACCGGGTTTGGATCACCGGGCCTGGGTCACTGCGCGGCCGCGCCGGTCCACTGCTTCGCGATCACCTGATTGCGGCCCGCTGCCTTGGCTTCGTAGAGCAGGGCATCGGCGGCGCCCAGCAGCTTCGCGCCGCTGTCGCCCACGGGCGGCTCGCAGCTCGCGCAGCCCACGCTCACCGTGACGCGCCCATAGCGCGAGCCGCTGTGCGCGAGGTTCGACATCTCGATGCGCCGGCGGACCTTGTCCGCGATCTTGCGCGCGCCCTGCAGCGCGGTGCCCGGCAGCAGCACCGCGAACTCCTCGCCGCCGTAGCGCGCGGCCATATCCGAAGTCCGCCGCGTACCCGCCGCGATGCGCTCGGCCACGAGCTTGAGCACTTCGTCGCCGGCGGCGTGGCCGTAGGTGTCGTTGAAGATCTTGAAGTGATCGACGTCGAAAAACAGTATCGAAAGCGGCGTCTGCTCGCGCGACGCGCGATGCCATTCGGCAACGAGCCGCTGGTCCAGCGCGCGGCGGTTCGCGAGCCCTGTGAGCGGGTCCGTCACCGCGAGGCGCTGCAACTCGCCTTCCGCGATCACCTTGTCGCGTAGCGCAAACGCGAGCACCCACGAGACCGCCACCCACGCGCCGCCAAACAGCGTCGTCATCGCGAGCGCGAAGTAGCCGCGCCGGCGCCAGGCCGCGAGGATATCGTCGACCGCGGGCGCGACGCCCACGATGATGGGCGTGCTGCCCACATGTGCGTAGGTATAGACGCGCTCCACGCCATCCGCTTCCGCATGCGCCGTGAAAGTGCCCGCGTCGTGCTGCGAGACGATCTTGTAGTTGCGCCAACCCGAATAATCGGCGCCCACCCCGAGCGGCAACGGCGGCTTGCTCGCGAGCAGCGTGCCGTCCTGCATGATGATGAAGACGCCGCCGCGCCGCCCGATGTCGATCCGGTCGAGCAGTTGCTGAAAATAATCGAGCCGCACGGCAACCAGCGCAACGCCCTCGAATGCGCCATCGGGCCCGTCGATGCGCCGCGTGAGCGCGATCGAGGCCACGCCGCGGCGCAGGCGCGACTGATAGGGCTTCGAGAAGAAGAGCCCCGCATTGGGGTTGCGCTGCTGCGCGAGGAAATAATCGCGGTCCGCGAGCGAGACGCCGGGCGCGTCGATGCCGCTCTGCGACGCCTTGAGATACCCCTGCGCATCGAGCACGTAGGCGCCGCCCAGATAAGAGGCCGCCGTCGCGCGGTCGAACAGCACGCGCTGGCGCAGCGCCCGTGGCATCGACCACGTCTCGGGCTGCCGCGCGCCCGCCACCACGGCGCGTAACGAGAGATCGTAGAGCTCGACGTTGCGCGCGATGTCGCTGCTCACGAGACGCACGATGTTGTCCGAATTCTCGACCGCGTGACGCAACTCCTCGACGCGCCCGGCGTAGAGCGCCGCATAGGTCAGCGCCGCCATCAAGGTGGCGACCAGCGTTCCCACGAGCCCCGCCAGGAACGGATTGCCACCGATCAGCCGCGTGGCGCCCTTGCCGCGCGCCAGCACCCAGTTGTGCGCGCGCAGCCGCAGATGGGGCGCAAACACGCGCCGCGCGGACCCGGGTCCGGTGGACGGCTCCCCTACAGGCTTGTGAACGCGGTCAGACACGTACGCAACCCTCCGTCATCAATCGACTCGCGCCCCCCGCGCAGCGCCCGATCCGGCGCTGCGGCCAGCGATGCGCGCAGGTGTCATCAATACGTCATAGGCGCTTTGCATGATCGGAAGCGTTGCTTTCACCGCCTTTCAGCGCCATCCCATCCCCGTTTCGCGACTTCCCGTCCGCGCTATTTTTCTGAGGAATCCGCTCGTCATGCCCGATCTTTCCCTGTCACCGCAACCGGGCACCGCGTCCGCACGTGGGCGCAATGCGAGCGTGCTCATCTTTCTGCTCGTGATTGCCGCGGGCGCCATCTACGTGGGCATGCATCTCGCCGACGACCTCTCGCCCGTGCGCGAGCACTCCACGCTGCCGTGGTTCCTGCTCGGCATCGCGCTCCTCATCGCGCTGGGCTTCGAATTCGTGAACGGCTTCCACGATACCGCGAATGCGGTGGCAACGGTCATCTACACGCATTCGCTCACGCCCAACCTCGCCGTGATCTGGTCCGGCGCCTGGAATTTCCTCGGCGTGCTCACCTCCACGGGCGCGGTGGCGTTCGGCATCCTGCAGTTGCTGCCCGTCGAGCTGATCCTGCAAGTGGGCAGCAGCGCGGGCTTCGCGATGGTCTTCGCACTCCTGATCGCGGCGATCATCTGGAATCTCGGCACCTGGTACTTCGGCCTGCCTTCGTCGAGTTCGCATACGCTGATCGGCTCGATCATCGGCGTGGGCCTGATGAACCAGTTGATGCACGGCGCGGGCGGCACGAGCGGCGTGGACTGGAGCCAGGCGATCGGCGTGGGCAAGTCGCTGCTGTTCTCGCCGATCGTCGGCTTTCTCGCCTCCGCCCTGCTGCTGCTCGTGCTCAAGGCGCTCGTGCGCGTGCCCGCGCTCTATGCCGAGCCGAAGGGCAGCGAGCCGCCGCCGTTCTGGATTCGCGCACTGCTCATTCTCACCTGCACGGGCGTCTCGTTCGCGCACGGCTCCAACGACGGCCAGAAGGGCATGGGCCTCATCATGCTGATCCTGATCGGCACCGTGCCCACCGCTTATGCGCTCAACAAGGCCGTGACGGCGAGCGAATCGCAGAACTTCGTCGCGGTCTCGCAGCAGGCCGCGCGCACGCTCGACAAGTACAGCAACGGCGTGGCCGTGCCAGCGGGCGGCGCCGATGCCGTGCGCGCCGAAGTCGAGCGCTACATCAACACGCGCAAGCTCGCGCCGCAGACGGTACCCGCGCTCGCCGCGCTCTCGACCCAGGTGGGCCAGCAGGTCGAAGACTATGGCTCGATGGCGGCGGTGCCGCAATCGGTCGTGGATAACGTGCGCAACAATATGTACGTGATTTCCGAGGCCATCCGCCTGATGGAAAAAGCGAAGCAGCCCGCGTTCGCCGCCGCCGACGCGCGCGCGATCCAGAACTTCCGCAGCCAGATCGACCACGCGACCCAGTTCATCCCGACCTGGGTGAAGGTGGCCGTGGCGATCGCGCTCGGCCTCGGCACGATGGTGGGCTGGAAGCGCATCGTGGTGACGGTGGGCGAGCGCATCGGCAAGCAGCATCTGACCTACGGCCAGGGCGGCTGCGCGGAACTCGTGGCCATGGCGACCATCGGCGCGGCCGACATCTACGGCCTGCCGGTCTCGACCACGCACGTGCTGTCCTCGGGCGTGGCGGGCACGATGGCCGCGAACGGCTCGGGCCTCCAATGGAGCACGGTGCGCAGCCTCGTGCTCGCCTGGGTGCTCACGCTGCCCGCCTCGATCGCGCTCGCGGGCGCGCTGTACTGGGTGTTCCGCCACACGTTCTGAGGCGGCGCGCGCAGGCGAAAAAAGCCGCGCCCCACGTCAGGTGGGGCGCGGCTTTTGCGTTTGCGCCGGCGTCCGCCAGCGTCAATACCCGGTCAATAGATGTCCGGCACGATCATGTTCTCGGGCACCGGCTGGCGAATGTAGTCGGGATGATGGACGCGCGAGGGCAGCGTCACAGTCGGATGCTCGATCTCGTGATACGGCACCTGGCTCAGCAGATGGCTGATGCAGTTCAGGCGCGCGCGCTTCTTGTCGACGCCCTGCACGACCCACCACGGCGCCTCGGGAATGTGCGAGCGCTGCAGCATGACTTCCTTCACGTGCGTGTATTGCTCCCAGCGGCGGCGGCTTTCGAGATCCATCGGCGAGAGCTTCCACTGCTTGAGCGGATCGTCGATACGGCTCTGGAAGCGCACTTCCTGCTCGTCGTCGGTGATCGAGAACCAGTATTTGACGATCTGAACGCCGCTCCTCACGAGCATCTTTTCGAACTCGGGCACCGAGCGGAAGAACTCCTCGTACTCCTCGTCGGTGCAGAAGTTCATCACGCGCTCGACGCCCGCGCGGTTGTACCAGCTCCGGTCGAACAGCACCATTTCGCCGCCCGCGGGCAGGTGCTGCACGTAGCGCTGGAAATACCACTGCGTGCGCTCGCGGTTGTTCGGCGCGGGCAGCGCCGCCACGCGGCACATGCGCGGGTTCAGGCGCTGCGTGATGCGCTTGATGACGCCGCCCTTGCCCGCCGCGTCGCGGCCTTCGAAGATCACGACGAGCCGATGGCCCGTGCTCACGATCCAGTCCTGCATCTTCACGAGCTCGCCTTGCAGCCGGATCAGCTCGCGGAAATAGACGCGGCGCAGCGCGCGCGTCTCGTCGCTGATCTCGAGGCCGTTTTCCTGGAGACGGTCGTCGACTTCCATTTCGAGCTCTTCGTCGTAGGCGTCGATGAGCTCTTCGTCGAGACGGCGGCGGCGATGCCGCTCGACGTCGGCGGCGGTTTCGGAACCCACTTCGGACCCGAGTTCGTGATTGGCTTCGTGCTCGACTTGCCCGGCACGGTCCAGTTCGTTCATGGCGACTTCTCCTCTTGCGATGAATGGCATCCGCGCCAGCCGCGCTTTGGAAACATCGAGCGCGGACGGACACGGCCACGCGCCACTATCGGCGCTGCCGGTGTCATTCATATTTCAGACGCATCGACGCACGCCGTGCACTGCGGCTCAGGCCAGCGGCTTCGCGAAGCTCAGCTCATGGCCGTCCGGATCGATCAGATGAAAGTAGCGCTCGCCCCACGGCGCGTCCTGCGGCGCGAAGGCGGGCGTGAGGCCCGCGGCCAGCGCCTGCGCATAAAAGGCGTCCACGTCCGAGACGTAGAAGATCGCGCGCCCCCAGCCATCGACCTTGCCGTGCGGGCCCTCCAGCAGATTCAGGTAACACTCGGCGGCGCCGGCCCCGCCGCCCAGCACGAACGACGCGAACCCGGCAACGGCTGAAGCCGATTTGTGCACGAAGCCAAGCGCCTCGTAGAAGCGCACCGAACGCGCGATGTCGCTCACGGTGAGCGTGATGGCGCTCAGGGATTCGATACGTGCGACGGGCGGGTTCATGGCCTGGCCTCCTTGTAATCGTGTTCTTGCGGGCGCCGCTTTATCTGCGCGGCTCGGCACGGATCGGCGAAAGACCGTTCGGCCAGCGTCCGTTCTCTCCCGCCGACTTTAGCAGCCTTTGGCCGCGGCGGCCCGCTTGCGTGCGCGCGTCTTCTGCCCACTGGTTGGACCAGTTTCGGGCTCGCCGTGCTCCTCGTTCACCCGCGCGCGCACGAAGTCGATATGGGTTTGCATGGCCGTGCGCGCCTCTTCGGGGCGCCGCGAGAGGATCGCCTCGCACAGCGTGCGATGCTGCAGCAGCAGATGATCCGACGCGTCCGCGTTCTGCTCGCGCAAGCCCGTGCCGTTGATCGTGATGTGCTCGCGCAGCACGCCCAGCACGCTCGTATGCAGGTGCAGGAACATCGCGTTGTGCGACGCCTGCGCGATCACTTCGTGCAGCTTCGCGTCGGTGTCGGCCTCGGTGGCCTTGTCGTCGGCGGCGCGCGTGCACTCCAGCTCGTGCATCAACGCGCGAATGCGCGCGAGGTCGTCGTCGCTCGCGCGCAGCGCCGCGAAATACGCGGTCGCCCCTTCGAGCACGCGGCGGAATTCGAGGATGTCGTCGCGCAGCGCCGGATGGTCGGCCACCAGTTGCCCCCACGGCGAGGCGAAGCCGGTGCGCAACTGGTCGGTCACGAACACGCCCGCGCCCGCGCGGCTCGCGACCAGCCCGCGCGCGGCGAGCCGCTGGGTCGCCTCGCGCACGGTGTTGCGCGCGACGCCGTATTGCCCGGCGAGCACGCGCTCGGACGGCAGCTTCGCGCCCGCGCGCCACGTGCCATCGAGCAGCGAGGTCTCCATCTGCCGCATCACCGTTTCGACGCGTCCGCGCGCACCGGCCCTGTCCCTCATTGATCGTCCCCGAACGTCGTGTCCTTCGGCGGCGGCGAGCCGGATCGCTGGTGACCCACTGGTCCAACCAGTTTGAACCCGCCGCCCGAAGCGGGAATTATGCGCCACAAACCTGCCGTCTCCATCGCGGCCAGCTCTGCAGACGCGTCATCAGCATCTGCACGCGGGGCCGGGACGACGCGCCATTCGACACCGAGCGAGACATGAAGCCACGGCAATACCCCACCGGCCCGCGCCCTACCGACGTCTACCTGTTCGCGACCTGCCTCGTCGACCTGTTCGTGCCCCAGGCCGGACTGGACGCGGTCAAGCTGCTCGAGCGCGAAGGCCTCACGGTCCACTTCCCGCGCGGCCAAAGCTGCTGCGGACAGCCCGCGTATAGCAGCGGCAATCCGCGCGAGGCGCGCGAGGTCGCCCGCGCGCAGCTCGGCCTGTTCGACAAGCCCTGGCCCGTGATCGTGCCGTCCGGCTCGTGCGCGGGCATGATGCGGCACCACTGGCCCGCGCTGTTCGAGGACGGCGCAGCCAACGCAGTTGACGAAAGGGACGTGGCACGGGCTCAGGCGCTCTCGGAGCGCGTCTACGAGCTCACCGAATTCCTCGTGCGCGTGCTGGATGTGGACCTCGGCGCCGCCGGCGCCTATGGCGACACCGCGCTCACGCAGCCCGAAGAGCGCGTCGTGCTCCATACCTCATGCGGCGCGCGCCGCGAGATGGGCACGCGCGTGCACGGCGTGGAGGCCGTCGATGCGCTGCCCGGCGTTACCCGCATCGACCACGAGCGCGAATCCGAATGCTGCGGCTTCGGCGGCACGTTCTCGCTCAAGCATCCCGACATTTCGGGCGCGATGGTCGCCGACAAGATCGCCTCGGCGTGCGCGACCGGCTGCAACCGGCTCGTTTCCGCCGACTGCGGATGCCTCCTCAATATCGGCCATGCCGCCGAACGCAAGGGCGCGCCGCTCGCCGTCGAGCACCTCGCTTCGTTCCTGTGGCGCCGCACCGGCGGGGAGGCCGCATGATCGACACCCTCGATACCCTCGGCGCCCGCGCGCGCATGCTCGACCGGCTGCGCGCAAGCGCGGACGAAACCGCGTCGCCCGTAGACGGGCTCGACCAGCGCATCGACGCACACTACGCACAGCAGCGCGAGCAGGCGGCAGAAACGCTCGCTACCCAGGCGGCTCGCGTGTCCCAATTCCAGCGCATGCTGGAGGCCGCGCACGCCCAGGTCGTCTGCGCGAGCGCGGAGGCGTGGCCCGCCGAGCTCGCGCGTCGCCTTGCGGACGCAGGCGTAAAGCGGCTGTTGCTCGACGCCGCGAGCGCGGAGGGCGCGGCACTCGTCGACGCACTGCGGTCCGCCGCAACGGGCGTCGAAGCAGGCGGTTACATGGAGCCGATCGAAGCCTGGAAGTCCGAACTGTTCGAGAGCATCGACGCGGGCTTCACGGTCGCGCGCTCGGGACTCGCGGCCACCGGCACGCTCGTGGTCGTGCCCGATGCGAACGCGCCGCGCACGGTCTCGCTCGTGCCGCCGTTGCACGTCGCGCTGATCCACGCGCGCACGCTGCACGCGGACCTCCACGCGGCCGTTGCCGCCGAACGCTGGCGCGACGGTATGCCCACCAATCTCGTGATGATCTCGGGCCCTTCGAAGACCTCGGACATCCAGCAGACCACGGCTTACGGCGCGCACGGACCGCGCGCGTTGTGGGTGATCGTCGTGACCGATGACGAAACCGGCGCGCCGGAACCGGCTGCGAACTTGCCAACGAACTCGTCCCATCACGGAGCCGCGCAATGAGCACGACCGCCCACACCACGCGCGCCGCGAGCCCTGAAAACACGCTGCATTTCGTCCCCACGGCCGAGTTCCGCCAGCGCGCCCGCGCGGCGCTCGACGATCCGCAACTGCGCCAGAGCTTTCGCGGCGCGATGGATTTTCTGCAGGGCAAGCGCGCCGCGCAATTCCCGCAAGCCGACGAGCTCGAGCAACTGCGCGACCTCGGCGAGGCGGTGCGCCAGCACGCGCTCGCGCGTCTGCCCGAATTGCTTGAGCAGCTCGAAGCGAAGCTGCAGGCGAACGGCATTCACGTGCACTGGGCCGAAACCGCCGACGACGCCAACCGCATCGTCCACGCCATCGCGCAACAGCATGCGGCCACGCGCGTCATCAAGGGCAAGTCGATGGCGAGCGAGGAGATCGAGCTCAATCATTACCTTGCCGAGCGCGGCATCGACTGCATCGAATCGGACATGGGCGAGTACATCGTGCAGCTCGCCGGCGAAAAGCCCTCGCATATCGTGATGCCTGCGATCCACAAAACGAAAGCCGACATCGCGCATCTGTTCGAAGAACACATTCCGGAAACGCCCTATACGGAAGACGTCGATGCGCTGATACAGACGGGCCGCCGCGCGCTGCGCCGCGCGTTCGTGGATGCGCAGATCGGTCTCTCGGGCGTGAACTTCGCCGCCGCCGATACGGGCACGCTCTGGCTCGTCGAGAACGAGGGCAACGGCCGCCTCTCGACCACGGTGCCCGACGTGCATGTCGCGATCATGGGCATGGAAAAGGTCGTGGCCAAGCTCGAGCACATCGTGCCGCTTTCGAGCCTGCTCACGCGTTCGGCCACGGGCCAGCCGATCACCACGTACTTCAACCTCATCAGCAGCCCGCGCCGCGCGGGCGAAAAAGACGGCCCGCGCGAAGTCCATCTCGTGCTGCTCGACAACGGCCGCAGCCAGGCCTGGGCCGACGCGCAACTGCGCGCCACGCTGCAATGCATCCGTTGCGGCGCGTGCATGAATCATTGCCCGGTGTATACGCGCATCGGCGGGCACGCCTACGGCACGACTTATCCCGGCCCGATCGGCAAGATCATCTCGCCGCATCTGCTGGGACTCGACGCGACCGCCGACCTGCCCACCGCGTCGAGCCTGTGCGGCGCATGCGGCGAAGTCTGCCCCGTGCGCATTCCGATTCCGCAACTGCTGGTGCGCCTGCGCACCGAAGCGAACCGCTCGCCCGACGAGGCCGTCGCGCATCCGCTGCGCGGCCAGGGCGCGAATCACAGCCGCAGCGAGCAGTTCGTCTGGCGCTTCTGGAGCGGCGCGTTCGCGCATCCGCGTGCGTATCGCGCGCTGCGCTGGGCCGCGACGCGCCTGCGCGCGCTCGCGCCTTCCCAGCAGATGGGCTGGACGCAGCACCGCACGCCGCTCTTGCCCGCGCCGCGCAGCCTGCATGATTTGCTGCGCGAGCGCGACCAGCCGCAGTAACCCAATTACATTTCATCAGGTATGCGAAATTAAATCGCGAATCTGGATCGCTAGTTTAGACCAAACAAGCATGCCCGATGAACGCGCGTGACCCGCGCGTCACCCTTTCGACCCGCATCCACGGAGGAGACCGTAATGCAACCCTGGCATCAGATCTATACCCCGCTCGGCAGCTTGTGGCTGTCCGCGCTCGTGGCCGCCGTGCCCATCCTGTTCTTCTTCGTCGCGCTCGCCGGCCTGCGCCTCAAGGGCCACGTCGCCGCGTCGATCACGCTCGTGCTCGCACTGGGCGTGGCCATCTTCGAGTACGGCATGCCGGTGCGCCAGGCGCTCGTCTCGGCGGGCTTCGGCTTCGCCTATGGTTTGTGGCCGATCGCGTGGATCATCGTCACGGCGGTGTTCCTCTACAAGATCGTCGTGAAGACCGGGCAGTTCGAGATCATTCGCGCCTCCGTGCTCGCGATCACCGACGACCAGCGCCTGCAACTGCTCCTGATCGGCTTCTCGTTCGGTGCGTTCCTCGAAGGCGCGGCGGGCTTCGGCGCGCCCGTGGCGATCACCTCGGCGCTGCTGGTCGGGCTCGGCTTCGAGCCACTCTACGCGGCGGGCCTCTGCCTCATCGCCAATACCGCGCCGGTGGCGTTCGGCGCGATGGGCATCCCCATCATCGTCGCGGGTCAGGTGACGGGCATCGACCCGTTCCTGATCGGCGCGATGGCGGGCCGCCAGTTGCCGCTGCTCTCGCTGTTCGTGCCGTTCTGGCTCGTCTTCATCATGGACGGCAAGCGCGGCCTCAAGGAGACCTGGCCCGCGGCGCTCGTGGCCGGCGGCAGCTTTGCCGTTACGCAGTACTTCACGTCGAATCACATCGGACCCGAGCTGCCGGACATCACGTCGGCGCTCGTGAGCCTCGTCGCGCTCGCCGGGTTCCTCAAGGTGTGGCAGCCGCGTCGCGTCGCGCAGGGCGCGAACGTGCGCGTGAGCGGCGGCGTGGCCGCGCTGGGCGGTTTCAACGGCGGCTTCAGTCGTGAAACGCAGCCTGCTTCGTCGAGCCGTCAAGCCTCGCCGTACAGCATCGGCCAGACCGTGCGCGCCTGGTCGCCGTTCATCCTGCTGACCGCCATCGTCACGGTGTGGAGCGTCAAGCCGTTCAAGGCCCTCTTCGCCGCGAAGGGTCCGCTCGCCGGCACCGTGCTGAGCCTGCACGTGCCCGGTCTCGATCAGCTCGTGGTGCGCACCGCGCCCATCGTCGCCTCGGCCAAGCCTTACGAGGCCGTGCTAAAAATCGACTGGCTCTCCGCCGTGGGTACCGCGATCATGCTCACCGCCATCGTCTCCACGATCGTGCTGAAGATGAAGCCGCGCGCCGCCGTGGCCACGTTCTTCGAGACGCTCGGCGAATTGCGCCGCCCGGTGCTCTCGATCGGCCTCGTGCTCGCCTTCGCGTTCGTGGCGAACTACTCGGGCATGTCCTCGACACTGGCGCTTGCACTGGCCGGCACCGGCGCCGCGTTCCCGTTCTTCTCGCCGTTCCTCGGCTGGCTCGGCGTATTCCTGACTGGTTCGGATACCTCATCGAATGCGCTGTTCTGCTCGCTGCAGCACACCACGGCGCACCAGATCGGCGTCTCGAACACGCTGCTCGTCGCCGCCAATACCTCGGGCGGCGTGAGCGGCAAGATGATCTCGCCGCAATCGATCGCCGTGGCCTGCGCGGCAACGGGCCTCGTCGGCAAGGAGGCCGCGCTGTTCCGCTTCACGGTGCGCCATAGCCTCTTTTTCGCGGCCATCGTCGGCGTGATGACGCTGATCCAGGCCTATGTACTCACGGGCATGATCCCCCATTGAGCGCGCGAAAAACACGCTCACCCCGCGTTTTAAGGGACTTTTAAGCCGCGCTGCCTACTCTGGATGACCGGGCTCGCATTCGAATGCGAGCCGCATATTGAAGTTGACGTTCCCGGTCGACAGGCACTGCCCGCGACGTTCCCCCCGCCACGCGCTTGATCTCGGCAGGTGGGAGGCATTTGCGCGGGTGGGCACAGGCCGGGTACGATCTGCCTGCCTGATATTGCGCGCTGTCTGCTGCAACGCCATCAGCGCGGGTAGTGCCGGAGCTTCTGCGTAGATATGGCGATTCCTCAATTTTTCTGCTCCGTATCGAGAACGAGACTTCGCTCCGCCGCGACCAGCCTGACCGGGTCGGTCTTCTTCCACTGCGCCTTCGGGATCAGCACCGACCACCCGGCGTCGGACGTGTCGCGAAGGAACGCCGCCACGCCCACGTAGTTCGCCTCGTCGCCGATGGGCTCCGATACCTTCAGCGTCTGCCCCGGCCCAAGCGTGACGTCCTGGCTCCGGAGCGTCGCCACCTTCAGCGTGTCGCTGCCGCCGAGCAGTTGCGCATAGGTCGCCGTCGCAAAGGGCTTGTCATCCTTCAGCTGGACAATACGCAGCACGACCGGCAGCGACGCGCCGCGCGTGTCCGGATTGAGCGCGCCGCGCGCGACGATGGTGAGGTCCATCTGCTTCACCTTCGACACGAACACGGCCTGCGTCGCCGCCACCGTGCCATCCTTGACCGACTGCACCATGCCGCACGACGCAAGGGCCAGCGCAAAGCCGGCAATCAGCGTGCCTTTCACGATCGCGTTCTGCATCAGAAAGCCGCTCCCTTGAACTCGATGGCCGGATAGACCGTCTCCTTTCCGTCGATGCACAGTAGCAGCCGCATGGAATGGTGATAGCAGGCGTAACGGCCAATAAAATGGTTGAGTACGTCGCCAAAGAGTACGGCGTCGCCGGGTCCATCAAAGGCCGTAGGGTCGAGGTCGACGTGTACGCAGACCTCGCGGTGCATATAGGCCCGCTGAAGGACGTTTTTCGCGGACAGCCGCACCCACCGGATGGCCTCGATACGCCGCGTCGGCCCATCGTCCGGCACCCAGTCGTAGAGTTCCAGCGTCTCCTGCAGCGCCTCTTCGCCCTCCGCCGAGATCCGGTTGATCTCGTTCGCGCCGCCCGCCGTAAACTGGCCCAGCACACGCCAGTCATATCCCGGGTAATAGCGCGGCGGGTAGACCGGTGGCGTCGGCGCCATCAGGTTGCGCACCGATGCGATGCCGGTAAATCCCGAGACGGTCCCGGTAATCGTCGCTTCGGTCAGCGCCATCGCCGGCAGGCGCCCGTTGTTCGCGAGCGCGCGCACCGTCAGGTAGCCGTCCGGCGGCGGGCGGTCCTCGTCGTCCCGCGCGTCGCGGTGCGTGCCCGACCAGAGCTGGCCCTCCAGCGTGACCCACAGTTCCCGCCCGTTCGCGCCGTAGCGTGTCGAGGTGACGTAATAGCGCTCCGGCCTGTCATAGCGCGTGAGCCAGCCACGATGGCGGAAGCTCCTGAACGCCTGGTAGGCATGCTGCGCACTGCTCTCCGGGTTCGTAGCGATCACCGCGAGCAGGTCGTACAGCTCGACATGGCCGGCGAGGCCGGGCTGCGCCACAATGGGGTGCTCCGTATCGTGCCAGCCGGCAGGCCGCAGCGGCAGCGCGTCGACCTCGAACAGGTTGATGACGGGCGTACAGAAAAGACGGAAGCTGCCGCGGCTGACCGGATGATCGCCGGGCATCCGCCCGTCGAGTTCGATCTCGAACGTCATCTGCGTTTCGCCGGGCGGCAGGACCGTCGTATCGAAACCGCACAGGTCGACAAAATGGAACTTCTGCGGAAAGACGAAGTATTCCAGCATCGTCTGCTCGCGGTCGAGTTCCTCGTCGCGCTTCGCGTCCGTCACCGGCCACAGCCGCGTCGACGGGCCGAAGCCCGACGCCTCGAAGCGCACGTCGGGCTGCGGCTGCAATGCGCCGTCGCGTACCGACGGCAGGCGCACGCTGATCGCGGCCACCTGGCGCGTCAGTGCCGCGTACAGCGCGGCAGCGGCGGCCCGGTCGCCGTGCAGGTACAGGCGGATGCGCGAGAGGTCTACGCGCTCGCGCTGCTCCCCGAGCCAGAGGCCGAACGTGAGGCGGATGACCGTGCGTCCGTCGGCGCGCACCGCGACGAGCGCATCCTCCACTGAAAGCGGCAGCAGATCGACCGCCTGCGTCGTCCGGTACGGGCACTGCACGCCCTCGGGACCGATGGGCGCCGAGCGCACCACGGCGCCCGCCGGGATCTGCGCCGGCGTCTGGACGGTACGGTTCAGCGGCGTGCATTCGATGACCGACAGCGAGGGAATCGTCCGACCCGCGTACTCGTACAGGTTGTCGATCAGCGGGTCGGTGATCTCCGGCATGGCGTCGCCGAGCTTGTAGCGCAGCCGCGCCATGAGGAACGCGAAGCCTTCAAAGACTGCCCGGACCGACTCCTCCGGTTCGCCGTAAAGCAACCCCATGCGGCGCGCGGCCTCGGGTTGCGCCTGGGCAAACTCGCGAGCCGCCTCGCGCAGGTAGCGCATTTCCCCGTCGAAATACCTCAGGAACGGATTCTCGTGCCCGGAAGGGTTCTTCTTCCACGGTGCGGTCAAGGTTGTAACTCCGGGGGCAAGGGTGGCAGGCCGGAGATCGCGCCGGCGCGGCCCGGCACGAAGATGCGCCCGGGCATCGTGAAGCCGCGCAGCCTGAGCAGGTCAAGCGGACCTGCGCCCGCCTGCACGCGCAGCAGGTAGCGTAGTGGCGAGGCGGCATCGCTCGCCGCGACCGCCGAAGCGGCCTTCGTGTCGCCGCTGGCCGCCGCGCCATTCCAGACCAGTTCGAAGCGCGAGTCGTCGAGCGGCTTGACCTGGGCTTTCTCAAGCATGCGCAGAAACGCCCAGTCACCCGTGGCGTCGGACGCGATG
>NZ_CAJMZF010000068.1:0-23552 GCF_905220245.1 Paraburkholderia sp. J63
GGATAAGGGGCGCCCTGCTGATTTTTCTCGGCCTTGAGGTCCGCATCGGTTGGCGCGTAGTTCAGCACGCCGGCAAACCAGCGCTCCATGAGCTTCGCCGATATGGGCATGTGCTCTAGCCTCATCGCGTCCGGTATCTCCTGGATGTCGAAGGGCGGGACTTTGATCACGTCCTGCTTTATAGGCGCCGATTTCTCCTTTGGCGGTTGAGGCAGCGGCGGTGGCGGTTTATCAAATGAGATACCTTGGATACTCACGGGTTTGCATCCTTGGCGATGATTCCATCGAGGAGTAAAGAGACCTGTTTTGTAGTACGGCAATTCATCATCGATGAGATACATGAACGCTCCTTACCTGGGATTGGTATCCACGATGCTATAAGGAGCGCAGGCGAAGGCATCTCATAAAAGAAGGCCGCCGTGGCCAAGGGCGAGTCGTCAATTACGTTGCCAATAAGGACCGCCTGGAGCAGGTTTTTTGTGTCTCGATGCATAGTCCCAATCGAGCGCCGCGCTATCATCTTGTGTTCTCTCGCTGCAAAAGCGGGTACATGTTCACGAAAGCCATGAGTGCTCAGATTAGACCGGGTGCAAGATGATTCGAAATGCCGTAGCGAGTATCTGTACTGCGGGTGCGTTATTGATGTCGTTCTCGCTGCTGGCACGCGCTGCAGAGCCGCCAGCGCAAGTGCAACAGCAGGTGCAAAAGCAACTCGACGACAAACATGAATTGCAGCCGCCCATCATCGATGCGAGCACGGTCATGCCTGGCGCATGGATTTACTTTGTCGCCAACGATGCGGTATTGCCAGGCGACACTGATGGCAATCATCCCTATACCCTCGATGCGCATCTCGCATTCGAAGATGCCAATCATGGCTGGCACGACATGCTGTTCGATCGCTATGAACAAGATGGCGGCTTCCCGCAGATTGCCTCAGTATTTTTCTCCCATGCGGACCATACGCCGAAGAGCAAGAGTCTCGTCGTGCTCGTGCAGACCCCGCAGAAACATTACGACTACGGCGGCGACTTCTACGACGGCTACGTGTACAAGCTGTCGGGGTCCGCTTCTCGAGGCGCTGTCTTTGTGGGATTGCAGGGCGATGCCAGCGCGCCGTTCATTGGGCAGTGCGAATGTGGCTTCCGTGACGGGACAACGCAACACGCGCGATATGCCAACGCCGCTGCAATACGCAAGGCGCTCGCCCAAACCTATCCGGTTAAATAGCGGTCTTGCACTATCGAATCTTCGGCGAGACTTGCAACGCAGGCGCCGCGGCAACCGAATGTGGTCCCCTCAGCCCCCATCCCCCAACGCCGCCCGCGCGCAATCCTCATCGGTCACGAGCCCCGAAAGCCAGCCGCCCTTGAGCGCCGCGATCACCGCATCGCGCTTGCGCGCGCCGCCCGCGAAGCCGATGGTGGGGCGCTTCGGCGGCGAGTCCAGATGCAGGCTCGTCACGCGCCGCCCCGTGGGCGAATCCACGCGCTTGCCGCGCGCGTCGATCGGCAGGCCGAGCATTTCCGCAATCGCGCCCAGACGC
Organism: Paraburkholderia sp. J63; assembly: GCF_905220245.1. Taxonomy (NCBI): domain Bacteria; kingdom Pseudomonadati; phylum Pseudomonadota; class Betaproteobacteria; order Burkholderiales; family Burkholderiaceae; genus Paraburkholderia; species Paraburkholderia sp. J63. The sequence goes on from NZ_CAJMZF010000068.1 coordinate 1,547, forward strand.
ATCAGCTCGTGCACTTCGTCCGTGGTCAGGAAGCCGTCTTCATGCAGCGGACAATGCTCGCCGATATTGCCGATCCCGACGAAGGCCACGTCCGCCTCTGCCGAGAGCGATTCGACGATGCGATAGAGCCGGTGATTGCACCATTGCGCGCGCTCGGCCTCGTTGTCGGCGATGAGCGGCGCCGGCAACAGGAAGTGCTTGCCGCCCGTCTTCTCGGAGATGTGCAGCGCCACGTCGTAGCGATTCGATGAGCCATCCTGAGCAATGGCGCCCACCATCGAAACGAGCCGGTGCTGCGGCCTCTCGAGCTGCGCGATCTGATCGACGGCGGCCTTCAAGGTGCGCCCGCTGCTCACCGCCACGACCATCGGCCGCTCCTCGGTCAGATAGCGCTCCATCACCTGCGCGCCGGCGACCGCGAGCTTGCGGTCGATGGCCTCCTGCGTGTCGTCGTCCACGGGGATCACTTCGCACATCGACAAGCCATAGCGCTTCGAGAGCCGGTCCGCGAGCGCGAGGCAGTTGGCCAGTTGATGATCGACGCGCACGCGAATCAGGTTCTTCTCGACCGCGAACGCGACGAGGCGCTGCGCGACCGGGCGCGACACCTGGAGCTTTTCGGCGATCTCGTTCTGGGTGTTGCCGGCTACGTAGTAGAGCCAGGCAGCGCGGGTGGCGAGATCGAGTTTTTCGGTGGACTTGGGCACGGTGGTCGTCGGGGCGGGCTGGCGGTGCGTAGGCGTGAGCGGGGTGGGTCTGGATCCGCGTTATTTGAAGCCAAGTGTAATGGAAACGTCCGCCGCGCTCAGGCGAGCTTCGCGCGCGCGGGATCGAACAGCGGCCGCACGTGCCGGTACAGCGAGCGGTAGGCGTCGAGCCGCTCTCGCAGCGCGGCGTGACGCGCCGCGTCGGGCGTGTATTCGGCGGCGACGGGCGCCTTCGTGAGCACCTCGTCGAACGCGCCGCCCGCCGCGAGCCAGCCCAGACGCGCCGCGCCGAGCGCCGCGCCCGTCTCGCCGCCGCCGTGCTGGCGCGTGGGCGTGTCGAACGCATCGGCCGCGAGCTGCGCCCAATACGCGCTGCGCGCGCCGCCGCCGAGCATCGAGAGCGGGCCCACTTCGGTGCCGGCCGCGCGCAAGGCGTCGAGGCCGTCGGTGAGCGCGAGCGTCACGCCTTCGAGCACGGCGTAGCCGAGCAGCGCGCGGTCGGTCGCGTGCGTCATGCCGAAGAACACGCCTTGTGCGTACGGGTCGTTGTGCGGCGTGCGCTCGCCCGAGAGATAGGGCAAAAAGAGCGGCGCATGCGCGAGCGTCTGCGGCGCGAGGCGCTCGACTTCGGCGAGCAGCGTGGGTTCGTCGGTGCCGGTGAGCTTGCAGACCCAGCGCAGGCAACTGGCCGCCGAGAGCACGACGCTCATCTGATGCCAGCGCTCGGGAATCGCGTGGCAGAACGCGTGCACGGCCGAGGCCGGATTGGGCCGGAAGCGGTCGCCGATCACGCAGAGCACGCCCGAGGTGCCGAGCGAGACGAAGCCGTCGCCGGGCTGCACGGCGCCGATGCCGATCGCGCTCGTGGCGTTGTCGCCGCCGCCCGCCGCGACCACCACGCCTTCGCGCAGGCCGAACTCGCGCGCGATGGCCGGCAGCAGCGTGCCCGAAGGTGCGCTGCCTTCGGCGAGCGTGGGCATCTGCGCGCGCGTCATGTTGCAGGCGTCGAGCAGCGCGTCGGACCAGTCCCGTTTCGCGACGTCGAGCCACAACGTGCCCGCCGCGTCGGAGGGATCGGAGACCTTGCCGCCCGTGAGCTTCAGGCGCAGCCAGTCCTTCGGCAGCAGCACGCAGGCCGTTTTGCGAAACAGTTCGGGCTCGTGGCGCGCGACCCACAGCAGCTTGGGCGCGGTGAAGCCCGGCATCGCCAGATTGCCGGCCACGCGATGCAGTTGCGGCGCGCGCGCGGTGAGCTCGGCGCATTCGTCGACGGCGCGCATGTCGTTCCAGAGGATCGCGGGACGCAGCACGGTGTCGCTCTTGTCGAGCAGCACGGCGCCGTGCATCTGCCCCGAGAGGCCAATGCCGCGCACCTCGCTGAATTCATGCGGATGCTTCTCGCGCAGCGCGGCGAGCGCGCGGCGCGTGCCGTCCCACCAGTCGGCCGGGTCCTGCTCGGCCCAGCGCGGCTGGGGGCGCGAGACTGTGAACGGCGAGCCCGCGGTGCCGATCACGCGGCCGTCGGGGGCGAGCAGCAGGACTTTTACTTCTGAGGTGCCGAGGTCGATGCCGAGATACATGGGCGCGCGCGAAAGTCTTGAGGGTGGAGGCGCTACTTTAGCCGCGCGCGCCGGGCCGCGCCATGGGCGCCGACCCAGGGGCGCTGCGGTGCGGCTTCATGCGCGAAAGGGGGAAACGCGAAGGCCGCGGCGCACGGGTTCAGACGCTGCATCCGCGCTTCGCGAGCCACGCATCGACGCGCGCGAGCGCGTCGCGCAGCGCGCTCGCGAGCGGCGCGCTGCCCGCGAGGCTGCCCCAGAGCAGCTTGTCGGCGCAAAACACGGCGAGCGGATCGCTCGACGCGAACATCGCCTTCACGGCCTTGCCGTCCATCACGCCGTCCTGGTAGGGATACGGCAGCGTGCCCTCGCTCCAGCGCTGCAGGAAGCGCAGGAACAGCGCGGGCAGGATGGCCGTGGCGGCGGGCGTGGCGCCGGCTGCGATGCGTTGCGCGAGCGTCGGCGCGATGAAGCCGGGAATCTTCGAGAAGCCGTCGGCGGCCACGCGCTGATTCGTGTCCTGGATGTACGGATTGCTGAAGCGCTCGAGCACCACGTCGCGGTACTTCGCGAGATCGAGCGGGCTGGGCGTGAGGCAGGGGATCACGTCCTCGCTCACGTACTCGCGCGCGAAGCTGCGGATGTCGGCGTCGTTCGTGCCTTCGTGGATGTAGTCGAGCCCGACGAGCGTGCCCGCCCAGGCGATGCAGCTATGCGTCGCGTTGAGAATGCGGATCTTGGCCTCCTCGTACGGCATCACCGATTCGACCAGCTCCGCGCCCGCGCGCTCCCAGGCGGGACGCCCCGCGCAGAAGTGATCCTCGATCACCCACTGGATGAACGCCTCGCCCATCACGGGGCAGGCGTCGTCGAAGCCGGTCGCGGCTTTCACGCGTTCGCGCACGTCGGGCGTGGGGCGCGGCGTGATGCGATCGACCATCGAATCAGGGCAGGCGGTGTGGGCGTCGAACCAGTCGCGCAGCGCCGTCGCGCCGCGCAGCGCGAGGAATTCGCGCATGCCCTTGTGAAAGCGCTTGCCGTTGCTGCGCAGGTTGTCGCAGGTCTGGAGCGTGACAGGGTTGTTGCCGCGCGCCATGCGCGCTTCGAGTATCGCGGCGAGCGCACCGTAGATCGTGGTGCGCGCGCCGTCGAGGTCGGCGGCGAGATCGGGGTTCGTCGTGTCGAGGCGGTCGTGCTCGTCGAGGTAATAGCCGCCCTCGGTCACCGTGAACGCGATGATCTTGCAGGCGGGATCGGCGCCGGCCTCGACCAGCGCCGCGAGGTCGGCCGACCACGGCAGCACGCGCGTGATCGAGCGGATCGTCTCGTAGGCGCGCTCGCCCTGTGGCGTGACCGTTTCGAGCGTGTAGGCGCCATGCTGCGCGGCGAGCGCGTCCATGACGGCGTTCATGTCGGCGCGGATGTTGCCGACGGTGAGCGACCACGCGGGCTCGTCGGGCTGGCGCGTGAGATTCACGCGGTGCAGATACCACGCCTGATGCGCGCGGTGAAACGACCCGGCGCCGATGTGCAGGATCACGTTCGCGTCGCTGCGTTCGCTGTCCATGTATGTCTCCTGTCTTGGTAGGGCGGCTCCGCGCGCCTGATGGGCGCGTCTGTGCGCTGCTCGCTGGATTTGAATTCGGTCGAGCTGGATTTCGAGCAATTGCTCGATTGATGAACGAATGATCGTATTCGGTGCGGCGAAAGTCAAGACGGCTTGGGCGAGTTTTTGGTGGCGCGTTGCGATGGTTTCGTCGTGGACGAGCGCGCGTGAGCCCGCCGGGCGGACAAGCGGCGGTGATGCTGTGGCGCACAAATGAGGAGGGAGATGGCGCGGCGCTTTCGGGTGGTGCGCGTAGCCTGTAGTGAACAGGCTCGCGCGCGGGCCGTGCCCTGGTGCTTAGTGGCTCGGCGGCTTTAGCCCGGTGCGCGCACCACGGCCGAGATGGCGGCGACGGCCTGCGCGGTCGCATCGGCCGCGCAGCAGTCGATGACGATGCGCTCCGGCATCGCGCGCAGCCACGTGAGCTGGCGCTTGCAGAGCTGGCGCGTGGCGAACACGCCCTTGTCGCGCATCGTCGCGTAATCAACGGCGCGGTCGAGGTATTCCCAGGCCTGGCGATAGCCCACGCAGCGCATCGACGGCAGGTTCGGATCGAGATCGCCGCGCGCGCGCAGCGCCTTCACTTCGTCGAGGAAGCCGGCGGCGAGCATGGCGTCGAAGCGCTGTTCGATGCGCTTGTGCAGCACGCCGCGGTCCGAAGGTTCTAGCGCGATGGGCACGAAACGGTAGCGCGCGGCTTCGTCCTCGTGCGTGGCGCTGGAGCGCGGCGCGGCGAGCAGCGCCGACATCGGCTGGCCCGAGAGCATGAAGATTTCGAGCGCGCGCTGGATGCGCTGCGAGTCGTTGGGCGCGAGGCGCGCGGCCGTGGGCGGATCGACCTGGGCGAGACGCGCATGGAGCGCGGGCCAGCCGTCGCGCGCCGCTTCGGTGTCGAGCTGCGCGCGCACGGCGGGGTCCGCGCCGGGCAGATCGTTGAGCCCTTGGGTGAGCGCCTTGTAGTAGAGCATCGTGCCGCCCACGAGCAAGGGCACATTGCCGCGCGCGAGGATCTCGCCGGTCACGCGCAGGGCGTCGGCGCGGAAGTTGGCAGCCGAGTAGGCCTCGGCGGGATCGACGATGTCGATCAGGTGATGCGCGGCCGCCGCGCGCTCCTCGGCGTTCGGCTTGGCCGTGCCGATGTCCATCTCGCGATAGACGAGCGCCGAATCGACGCTCACGATCTCGACCGCGCGCCCGTGTCCCGCGCTGGCTTGTTCGGCCGCATAGGCGAGCGCGGCCGCGGTCTTGCCCGAAGCCGTGGGCCCGAGCAGGCACGCGATGGGCAGTGCTTCGCTGGGTTGCGTCATGAGTGCGTCACTGGCCGCGCATGAAGAGCCGGTCGAGATCGGCGAGCGTGAGCTGATACCAGGTGGGCCGGCCGTGATTGCACTGATCGGCGCGCTCGGTCGCTTCCATCTGGCGCAACAGCGCGTTCATCTCGTCGAGCGTGAGACGCCGGTTCGCGCGCACCGCGTGGTGGCAGGCGAGCGTGCCGAGCATCTCGTGCTGGCGCTCGGTCAGCACGCGCGAGCCGCCGTAGGCGTGCAGGTCGGTGAGCACGGCGCGCGCGAGCGCCTGGAGGTCGGCGTCTTTCAGCAACGCGGGCACCGCGCGGATCGCGATCGAGGTGGGCGAGAGCACCGCGAGATCGAAGCCGAGCGCTTCGAGCGTGGCCTTTTCTTCCTCGACGGTGCCGGTTTCCACGGGATCGGCCGTCATCGAGACGGGGATCAGGAGCGGCTGGACGGCAAGCGAGCGCTCGGCGAGCGCCTGCTTGAACTGCTCGTAGAGAATGCGCTCGTGCGCGGCGTGCATGTCGACGATCACGAGGCCGCGCGCGTTCTGCGCGAGCACGTAGATGCCGTGCACCTGACCGAGCGCGAAGCCGAGCGGGTGGTCGTCGCGGGCGTCGAGGGTGGCGTGCGTGGTTTGTGCCGACAGCGTGTCGGGCGAGGCGGCGCCGTCTGCGGCCTGCGGCACGGTCGCGCCGTCCGCGGTGCCTGCGCCTGTGTCCTTGCGGCCGAAGAGGGCGTCATAGAGCGCGAGCGGCTGCGCGACGGGCAGGCTGCCCTGGGTCATGCGCGACTGGCGCAGCCAGGTGTTGCCGCCGGCCGATCCCGCCGCGCCGCTCGATCCGCTTGATCCGCCCGATCCACTCGACCCGAACCCCGACGCGCGGCCTCCCGCGCCGCCCGGGAATGCGCTAGCCGAGCCGCCGAAACTGCTCGCGACGCTGGCCGTGCCGAACTTGCCCGGCGTGCCGGCGGCATCAGCGTTATGCGAGGCGCCGAAAGCGCCCGAAACACCGGAAGCCAGCCCCGCCGACCCGCCCAGCACGCCGGCGCCCGCCGCGGGCCGCGGCTCGATCAGCGCGGCGTGGCCGCCCGAGGTGGTTTCGGGCGAAGCGCCCGCATGGCGGGCGAGCGCGCGCTGGACCGCGTGGAACACGAACTGGTGAATCGAGCGCGAGTCGCGAAAGCGCACCTCGATCTTCGACGGATGCACGTTCACGTCGACGGCCTCGGGCGGCAGGTCGAGGAACAGCACATACGACGGATAGCGCTCGCCGTGCAGCACGTCTTCGTAGGCGGCGCGCACGGCATGCGTGAGCAATTTATCGCGCACGAAGCGGCCATTGACGAAGAAGTATTGCTGATCGGCGCGGTTGCGGCTCGCCGTGGGCAAGCCCGCGCAGCCGTAGACGGCGAGCGGCCCGGCGCGCTCGTCGAGCGGCAGATGCGCAGTGGCGAAGGTCTCGCCGAGGATCTTCGAGACGCGCGTGGCCGGATCGCTCGCGTTCCAGTGCTCGACGGCGCGGCCGTTGTGCAGCACCGAGATCGCCACGTCGGGCCGCGCGAGCGCGCTGCGGCGGATCATTTCGAGGCAATGACCGAGCTCGGTCTGCTCGCTCTTCAGAAACTTGCGGCGCGCGGGCGTATTGAAGTACAGCTCGCGCACTTCGATCGTCGTGCCCTGGCCGCCCGCGGCCGGTGAAATCGCGCCCGTATGTGCGTCGATCTTCACGGCGTGCGCGGCGCTCGCGGGGCGGCTCGTGATCGACATCTCGGCGACCGAGGCGATCGAGGCCAGCGCCTCGCCGCGAAACCCGAGCGTGGCGACGCTTTCGAGCTCGGCGAGCGAGCGGATCTTGCTGGTCGCGTGGCGCAGCAGCGCGAGCGGCAACTCGGCTTCGGGGATGCCGCAGCCGTCGTCGGCGATCGAGATGCGCTTCACGCCGCCTTCGTCGAGCAGGATGCGCAGCGCGGTCGCGCCCGCGTCGAGCGCGTTTTCGAGCAGCTCTTTCACGACCGAGGCGGGGCGCTCGACCACTTCGCCCGCGGCGATCTGGCTGATCAGCTGGTCGGGCAGCGCCTGGATCGCGCGCGCGGGCTGCGCGCCGCGCGAGGCGTGCGCGTGGTCAGCGGCTGCGGTGCTTGCAGGGCTCGTGTGGGCGGCTGCGCTGTCGGCAGAGTCGGGTGCGCCGTCGGAGGCGCTGTCGGGCACGCTGCTGGACACAGCGCCGGCGCCGGCAAGATCGGGATTCGAAGACATGAGCGCAATTATAGCGAGTCGGCGCGGGTGGTCCCGGGGTGCGCTTGCGTCCCCGGTTTTGCCGACGTTCGAGGGGCTTTCGCTGCGCTTTCGCGGGATTTTTGCGGATTTTCGAGGGAATTTTTCGTGACGACGGGCACTTTCGGTATCATGGCGCGGTCAATTTTGCTTCTCGCGCAACACCGGCCTCGCGCGCCTCGAGCAGGCGGCCATGCCACGACCAATAAGGGATACTTTTGGATACGCTGCTGCAGTTTGCCAATCTTGTCTTGCACATCGACAAGTTTCTCGGAGTCTTCATCCACCAGTACGGTGCCTGGGTCTATGCGGTCCTGTTCCTGATCGTGTTCTGCGAAACCGGGCTCGTCGTGCTGCCGTTCCTGCCCGGCGATTCGCTGCTGTTCATCGGCGGTGCGTTCGCGGCCACGCACGAGATGAACCTCGGCCTGCTGCTGACCCTGCTGATCGTCGCGGCGGTCACGGGCAATACCGTCAACTATCTGATTGGCCGCGCCATCGGCCCGAAGGTCTTCAATACGCGCATCCCCGTGCTCGAGCGCTTCCTCGACCGCGCGGCGCTGCAAAAGACCCACGACTTCTACGAGCGCCACGGCGGCAAGACCATCGTGCTCGCGCGTTTCATTCCGGTCGTGCGGACCTTTGCGCCGTTTGTTGCGGGCGTCTCGCAGATGAGCATGCGGCGCTTTCAGCTCTTCAACATCGCGGGCGCGCTGTTCTGGGTGCTGCTGCTCGTGCTGCTTGGCTTCTTCTTCGGCAACATCCCGTTCATTCGCCAGTACCTCAACGTGATCGTGCTCGTGGGCATTGGCGCGGCGATCGTGCCGGTGCTCATCGGCGGACTCTGGAAGATGACGCGCAAGAGCAACGCGCGCGGCGGCGCGGTGCGCGGGCCGAACGGCAATCGCAACTGAAGAACTGAAGCCGCGCTCGCGGCCGGTTCCGCAAAACAAACGGCATCGCCCCACGAGGGACGATGCCGTTTTTCCTTTGCGCGGTATTTACGCAGCGCGGCGCCTAGCCCACGCGGCGAATGAGAGAAGGCGTTTCCGGCGTCGGATAGCCCGCCTCCCGGAAAGTCTCGACGATCGCGCGGTTGGTGTCGAAGTAGACCTGCCAGTAGTGATCGTTGTTCGTATAGGGCCGCACGCACAGGAGCGGTCCTTCGGGCGTGAACGACAGCACCTCGACGTCGGGCGCCGGCTCCTGCGCGACGTTCGGGATTTTCGCGATCATGGCGCGCAGCTTGCTGGCCGCCTCGACGGGATCGACGCCGTTGGCGATCTTCGCGGTCAGCTCGACGCGGCGCACCGGCGTGGCGCTGAAGTTCGAGATGGTGTCCGAAAAGATCTTGTTGTTGCCGACGATGTTCACGACGTTGTCGGGCGAAATGATGGTCGTACCGAAGATGCCGAGCTCCTTCACGGTGCCCGTCACGCCGCCCGCCGTCACGAAGTCGCCCACCTTGAACGGGCGCAGCACCTGCATGAAGATGCCCGCGGCGAAGTGGGCGAGCAGGCCGCCCCAGGCCGTGCCGATGGCGAGGCCGAGGCCCGCGAGCAGCGCCGCGAACGACGTGGTCTGCACGCCGAACACCTGGAGAATCGCGAGGACCAGCAGCAGGTTCAGGATGCCGGACAGGATGGAGCTGAGGTAATGCGCGAGGGTGGGATCGACGCGCTGGTTGCGCGAAAGCATCTTGCGCAGCAAGCCGGCGATCATGTTGATGATCCAGCGCCCGACGATCCACAGGACGATCGCCGCCACGACCTTGGTCCCGAAGTCGATGCCTCGGGTCATGATGAATGTGCGAACGGTTTCGAGATCCAAGATGCCCTCGCTTGATACGGTGATTGAGCCGGATAAGACGCGCGAACTGCAGGGAACCCACTGCAGGGCACTGCATGGCGATGCGACTACGCGAGACGACTGTGCAACCGGGGGGCGAAGCTGGCGGGCTCGGGACGGGCGGGGTGAAAGTGGCGCACCATCGCGTGCTCGCTGGTGCATTTATAGGCCAAGCGGCGAGAGCGTGCAACGAACGTGCCCGGGTGCCTGCGGGTTGACCCCACACAGGGTTCGCGCAAAGTGGACGCGCTTCACGCTCGTTTCATGCTCAATGGATGATCGTTCGGCGGTATCGTTGCGCGTGCGGCATTACCGCCACCAAAACATCATCAAAACATCATGAGGGAGGGCTCAATGATCCTGTCGAGCAGCACCGATCTGCATCTCATCACCGTCAATCTCGAGGAACTGCGTCCGACGCAGATCACGGTCGGGTTTCGCGAGGTCGACACCAAGCGCGCGCACTGGAAATCGCTCGACAAGAAAGGGCGCGCGGCGGCGATCGACAACCACTGGTTCCCCGCTGTGCTCGGTCCGAAGCAGCGCTATTACGTGGTCGATCATCACCATCTCGGGCTCGCCTGGCTCCAGGAGGGCGTGCCGAGCGCGCGGGTCACGGTCATCAAGGACCTCTCGTGGCTCGACTCCACGATCTTCTGGCGCATGATGGAGCACAACCAGTGGGTGCATCCGTTCGATGCGCGAGGGGACCGTTGCGATTACGCGGCGCTGCCCAAGCAGCTCTCTGGTCTTGCCGACGACCCGTATCGCAGTCTCGCGGGCGAGCTGCGCGTGGCGGGCGGCTACGCGAAGGACACGACGCCCTTCAGCGAATTCCTCTGGGCCGACTATCTGCGCCAGAAGGTGAGCGCGGCGAGCATGCAGAAGGACTTCGACAAGGCGCTCGCCGACGCGCTTGCGCATGCTCACGACGCCGATGCGCGCTATTTGCCTGGCTGGTCGGGAGTCGTGCCGCCCGCGGGTGCAACGCCCGCCGCCGCTGCCGTGTCCGATAAGGGCAAGAAGAAAGCGTGAGCGCGGCGTAAGTACAGCGGCGCTGCGCTCACATCGGCAGCGTCGACTTGCTGTACGGCGAAGTTTCGATCTCGATTGCGCCGGGCGGCGTCGCGCGGCGTGCGACGCGTGCGAGGACGATCGCCAGCACGGCCGCAAGCAGATAGGCGGCCGTGCGCGCGAAGAACGTCTCGGCCGGCTTCTGGTTGCGCCAGGGGCCGCCCGCATCGGCGAACACGAGGAACGTGAGCGCGGTGTCGAACACGAACGCAAGCACGATCAAGCCGATGAACACGCGCGTGCCGCGCACACGCAGATCGGGGCGCATGGCGCGGGCGCAACCGCACACCAGATGCACGGCGGCGAGAAGCGCCAGATTTGAAAGCAGGCAGCAGACGAAGGTGGACATGAGTCGTATCGGGCAACGCACAAAAAGGGCGGCCGATACACTGCGCGATACAAGCGCGTCGGGCGGGCGGCTCGCGCCATGCTGTTCGCGCGCAGTTCGTGAATCGGCCGGCAACGCGCCGCGATCATGGCACGACGATGTTTCTCGAAAAATGGTCTGAGCGCGGCTTGGGGCACGTATGACGGCGCCCGTTTGCGCGAGCGCGCCGCGTGGCGCGGTTCAGGCGAGTTTGTGAAGCATTGTCAGGCAGCGCCGCGAGGGTTGTATCGACGCAACTGGGCGCAGGAATGGGGGACAACGATGAGGCCGCAACGATGCGTGCCGCATGCGTTTCCGTCGCGCCCGATGTGCGTTCAGTACGCGTCGGCCTGCACCGTCTCCGGCGGCGTGCCGCTAGCGAGATAGTGGCTGAGCCACTGGCAGGCGGGGCCGGTCGCGGCGTCCGTGCGATGGATCAGCGAGATGTTGTAGTTCACCGAGCCGCGATCGGCGAGCGTGATGCGCACGAGGCGTCCGGCTTCGAGATCGGCCTCGACGAGATGGCGCGGCATCGACCCCCAGCCGAGCCCCGCGAGCAGCAGACGATGCTTCGCGCCCAGGTCGCCGAGCTTCCATGCGCGGTTGCTGTACACGCCGAAGGTCTGACCGAGCGTGAGCCGGCTGCGGTCGGTGAGCACGAGCTGGGTGTGCTCGCGCGCGTCGGAGATGCGCACGGGCTGCGCGGCCTGCGCGAGCGGATGGTTCGGCGCCGCCACCAGCACGAGCTCGACGGTGCCGATCGCGCGCGCCTCGATCACGTGCGGCCAGTTCTGGTTCGGCCCGCTGATGCCGATGGCGCAGTCGCCGTCGAGCACGAGCTTGAGCACGCCGCCCAGTGCCTCCATGGTGAGGTTCAGCGCCACGGTCGGAAAGGCCAGCGCGAACGCCTGGAGTGCCTCCACGAGCCGAGGGGACGGAAACATCACGTCCACGGCCACCGAGACCTCGCCTTCGAGCCCGCGCTGCAGGCCGGCCGCCTTGGCGCTAAGCTGGCCCATGAGCAGATCGAGGCGGCGCGCGTCGGCGAGAATCGCGCGCCCCGCGGCCGTGAGCTCGGGCTTGCGCTTGCCGCGCTCGAAGAGCGCGACGCCGAGCAGCGCCTCCAGATTGGCGATCGTGTAGCTCACCACGGACTGCGCGCGATCGAGCTGGCGCGCCGCGGCCGAAAAACTGCCGGTTTCCGCGACGGCGATCAGCGCGCGCAATTGTTCGAGGCTCGGGGAGCGGTCCATGAGCGGTCCGGGATCGATCTATCGAGAAAATGGATGATAACGATCAATTTTAGACGATTGTTTGAATGGCTGACGCCGGGTTAAAGTGCGCGTTCCCTGTTGAGGATGCCCATGTCGATGAATCGTTCCGTCAAGCCCACCGGCCGCTACAGCGGCGTCGCCATGCTGCTGCACTGGCTGATCGCCGCGTTGATCGTCTGGGGCTTTGCGCTCGGCTGGATCATGACCGACATTCCCGGCATCACGCCCACCAAGCTGCGCTACTTCTCGTGGCACAAGTGGATCGGCGTGAGCGTGCTCGCGCTCGTGCTGGTGCGCATCGTGTGGCGCGCGACCCATGCCGCGCCCGCGCTGCCGGGCTCCATGCACGGCTGGGAGCGCGCTGCCGCGCACGCCGGCCATTTCGCGCTGTACCTGCTGATGGTCGCGATTCCCGTGACCGGCTATCTCTATAGCTCCGCGGCGGGCATCCAGGTCGTGTACCTCGGCATCTGGCCGCTGCCCACGATCATCGGCCCCGACAAGGCGCTCAAGGGCGTGCTGCGGCTCGTCCACATCTCGCTCAATTACACGCTGCTCGCCGTGGTCGTGCTGCACGTGCTCGCGGTCGTGAAGCATCAGTGGCTCGACCGTCAGAACATCCTCGCGCGCATGCTGCCCTTCGGCAAGCCGGGCGCGCCGCGCGATTGAGCGCCGTGTCGCCCGCGCGCGCTTAGTTCGTTACCCTAATCATTCTTCACCGCTCATAGCGAACCGATTGCCATGATCCAACGTCTTGCCTCCAAAGTTTCCGTCGTCGCGCTCGGCGTGGCGCTTGCCGCAGGCGCGGCATTCACCGCTTCGTTCGCCATGAACGCCGACGCCGCGGGCGAAGCCGCGAAGAGCTCCGTCTCGGCCGTGTTCAAGCAGATGAACGTGCCGGTGGAAGGGCGCTTCAACCGCTTTAACGCCGACGTGCACTTCGACCCGGCCAACGCCGCGGCATCGAGCGCCAAGCTCGATGTCGACGTCGCGAGCTTCGACCTCGGCTCGCCCGATTACAACAAGGAAGTCGCCGGCGACGAATGGTTCGACGCCTCGCACTTCCCGCACGCCACCTTCGTTTCCACGCAGATCAAGCCGGCCGCGAACGGGGCCTGGACGGTCGCGGGCAAGCTCACGATCAAGGGCAAGACGACCGACGTCGTCGTGCCGGTGCAGTACCACAAGGACGGCGCGAACCAGGTGTTCGACGGCGCGCTACCCATCAAGCGCCTCGCCTACGGCATCGGCTCGGGCGAGTGGAAAGACACGTCGATCGTCGCCGACGACGTGCAGATCAAGTTTCACATCGTGACCGCCGCGCACTGACGCGCGCCGGTCTGCCGTTTCATCGCGCGCCTTATTCGCACCTTATTCGCACCAGGACCTACGCCTTCATGAAGACCACGCTTTTCGCCGCTGCGGCAATCTCCGCGGCGCTGGCCGCCGCCATCGCCACGCCCGCCTTCGCGGCGGCCACGACGTACAACCTCGACCCGTCGCACACCTACCCGAGCTTCGAAGCCGACCACTTCGGCGGCGTCTCGGTCTGGCGCGGCAAGTTCACGAAGAGCTCGGGCACCGTCGTGCTCGACCGCGCGGCGAAGACCGGCACGGTCGACGTGACCATCGACGCCTCGTCGATCGACACCGGCAATGCGTCGCTCGACAAGCACGTGAGCTCAGCAGAAATGCTCGACGCGGCCAAATATCCCACCGCCGTCTACAAGGGCACGTCGATCAAATTCGACGGCGACAAGCCGGTCGAAGTGATTGGCACGTTCACGCTGCACGGCGTTACGAAGCCGCTGAACCTCAAGATCGATTCGTTCAAGTGCTTCCAGAACCCGATGCTCAAGCGCGAAGTGTGCGGCGCCGACGCAACGGCCCAGTTCGATCGTTCGGACTACGGCGTGGATTACGGCAAGGCCTATGGCTTCAAGATGGCCACGACGCTGCAGATTCAGGTGGAAGGCGTCAAGGCGGACTGAGTGCGCCGCCGGACGCTGCGGTGAAAGCAGCGTCCATAGACTCCAGTGAGCCCGTGCGAGCGATGTGCAGCACGGGCTTTTTTGCGCGCGCAGCGCATGCGCAACGTGCCTATGCAGGCCAACCGGGCGGCCAATGCAACGGGTGGAGAAAGCTCAGTAGAACCAGGCGAGTTGCCAGCGATACACGAGCGCCGGGACCGGCGCTCGTGCAGTAGGCCTTATTGGATGGACGAACTCGCGTTGGCCGTGCGCGGCGTCAGCGCGACATCGACGACATGGGTATGCCAGATACCGCAGGTCGCTTTCACGGGTACCCAGGCGTACTTGCCGCGCAGCTTGGCGAAGCCGCGCAGATGGATGAGCGTATCGATGGGCGACGCTTGCGCCACGGCGCCCGGCGCAACGGCGCTCGAAGACGAGACACGCGTGATGGCGCTTTCCGGAGCGGGGGTTTCGATGTGCGCGGTGAGCGCGCGGCGATCCGGCACGAGCAGCGAATCGTAGCGCTGGCCCTGGTGCACCCACTCGTCGAGTGCGGAGATACAGTTGACGACGACGTCGGGCACGCGAATGCGGCGCAGGTATTCGTAGTCTTCGGGCGGGGCTTGCATTTGCGCCTGTACGCGCAGACTGATCCAGAACAGCGCGAGCAGGGCGCAGGCGAGAGTCGAGAACTTCATGATGACGTGGCCTGTGCGACGGAAGAAGGAACAGCGGGGAGGGGGAGTATACACGCTGATGCGTGCAGGACGCAGCGAGGGTCCGCCAGGGAGAGTGCCGCCTGAAAGCAGAAAGCCCAGTCGCGAGGACTGGGCTTTCTGATTGATTCTTTGGTAGGCCGTACGGGATTCGAACCTGTGACCAACGGATTAAAAGTCCGCTGCTCTACCAGCTGAGCTAACGACCCAAAAGAGAAGCGAGATTATAGCGATGCTCCCGGCAGGTGTCAACCTGCGAGAGCCGCGCTACGTCGACAAGCCTGCCAGCAACCGCGAGCGACAGCGCTTATTTGAGCTGCGAGAGCTTGCTCTGCGCCGTCTGCGCTACGTCCGAACTGCCGTACTGCGAAACGATCTGCTCGAGCGTGCGCCTGGCCGCAGCCTTTTGTCCCTGCTCGATCTGATTGTTCGCAATCGCCAGCAGCGAGTCGGCAGCGCGCGGATGCTGCGGATAGTTCTTGACCACGTTCTGCCACGTCGCGGTCGACCCCTTGTAGTCCTTCATCGCGTAGAGCGCGTTGCCGAGCCAGTATTGCGCGGTCGGCTGGTAGGGACTCTGCGGGTACTTCGAGATGAAGCTGCGGAACGCAGAGGCGGCCTTGCTGAAGTCGCCGTTGCGAAACAGCTGCGAAGCAGCGTTGAACGCATCGGTCTCGCCCGGCTGAACCGTGCCCTGCACGCCATCCACGGTCTGCTGCTGCGGCTCGAACTTCTTGAGGCGCGTGTCCAGATCCGTGTAGTAGTCCTTCTGCTGCTTCTGCAGGGTCGCCAACTGGTTCGCCATGTCCTCGTTCTGTCCGCGCAGCGTCGCGACCTGCTGGTTGAGCTGGTCGAGGCGGTTGGACTGGTCGAGGATCGTGCGCTGGGCGGCGGACAGCTGGCTAGACAGATTGTCCGTTTTCGCGCGCAGGTCGAGAATCGCCTGGCGCGCCTGATCGTCATCGAAGAGACCCGCGTGAGCCGGCAGCGCCGCGAAGGCGGCACCGGCTACGCAGGCGGCTGCGGCCAAGCGCAGCGGGGAGAAACGGTGCGACATACGCCCCTTCATCCAATACTCAAATTACTGTTGGTAGACGAGGTCGGCACGGCGGTTCTGCGACCACGATTCTTCGTCGTGGCCCAGCGCGACCGGCTTTTCCTTGCCGAGGCTGACGGCTTCCATCTGCGAATCGCCCACGCCGTCGAGCGCGAGGACGCGGCGCACAGCTTCAGCACGCTTTTGGCCCAGTGCCAGGTTGTACTCGCTCGAGCCGCGCTCGTCGGTGTTGCCCTGGATCAGGACGTGACGTTGCGGGTGCGTCTTCAGGTATTGCGCGTGAGCTTGCAGCAGCGACTGGTAGTCGTCCTTGACCGAGTAGCTGTCGAAGTCGAAGTACACGCTGCGCTTGGCGAGCGGGCTGTTCGGGTTGTTCAGCTCGTCGACGTTCACCTGGGCAACGGCGTTCGGGTTCGGCTGCGTGCTCATTGCGCCGGTGTTTTCATTTTCACCGGTCTTGACGCCCGACTTACACGCGGCCAGCGTACCGATCATCATGACGGCCAAGGCCAAGCGGACTTTATTCGACATCATTTTTGCTCTCCTGAAGTGTTATTGCATGAAAGGACCCCAGGACGGCTCGCGCACGATGCCGCCCTGAACGGACAGGATTTGCCGCGTCCGACCGTCGGTCGATACGGCAGCCAGCACGCCACGGCCGTTCACCTGAGTGGCGTAAAGAATGTACTGACCGTTCGCCGCGAAGCTGGGCGATTCGTCATGTGTGGTGTCGGTGAGCGCCGTGGCGACGCCGGACTGCAGATCTTGAATGTACAGCTTAAATCCGCCGCCCGCGCGTGAGATGTACGCCAGTTCCTTGCCGTCGGGGCTGACCTTCGGGCTCGTGTTGTAGTTGCCGGTGAACGTCACGCGCTGGGCCGCGCCGGCGCTTTCGCCCTGGGCCGGCATCTTGTAGATCTGCGGCTGGCCGCCGCGGTCGCTCGTGAAGTAAATCCAGCGTCCGTCAGGAGAGTAGGTGGGTTCCGTGTCGATCGTCGTGCCTTGCGTGAGGCGGCGCAGGCCGGAGCCGTCGGCATTGACGGCGAAGATCTGCGTGTTGCCCGTACGCGACAGTGCGACGGCGAGCGTGCGGCCATCCGGCGACCAGGCCGGTGCCGAGTTGTTGCCCTTCTGGTCGGAGACCATGACGCGCCGCCCCGTAGGCAGGTCATGCACGTAGACGATGGGCTTTTTCTTTTCGAAAGAAACGTAGGCAACCTTGGTGCCGTCAGGCGACCAGGCCGGCGAGATGATCGGCTCGGGGCTCGAGAGCGCGATGTGCGCGTCTTGTCCATCGGAGTCCGAAATCTGCAGCTGGTAGCGGTTGCCCGTCTTGATCACGTACGACAGACGCGTGGCGAACACGCCGCGGTCGCCGAGCAGCTTCTGATAGATGTAGTCCGCAACCTTGTGCGCGCTCATGCGCAGACCGCCGGCGGGGCTCTGCAGCACGAGGCCGCCGAGGGCTTCCCCTTTCACCGTGTCATACAGCTTGAAGCGCACTTCGTACTGGCCGTTGGCGAGCTTGTTTACGCTGCCCGCGACGAAGGCGTTGGCGCCCTTGGCCTTCCAGCTGCCGAGGTCGACCGAGTCGTTTTCCGAGATCGGTGCGCTACCCGCGTCGATATTGGTGAATTTGCCGCTGCGCGCGAGGTCGGCGCGCACGATGGCGGCGACTTGCTGCGGCGAATTCGCTTCGCCCGCGAAATTTGCCGTGGCGATGGGGAACTGGGTGGAGCCCACGCCAGTGACGAGGACGTTGAGTTGTGCGTTCGCTGCGCCGCCGACTGCAATCAGGCAAGACGCGACGAGAGTTCGCAGGCCAAGCTTCGTCATCAAACTCATGCTGTGCTGTTTCCTGAAAAAGCGATTTTTGTCACACCGGGCAACAGCAGAGAGACCCGAAAACATTCGAATCGTTCCTGGGTCCGCTGCCGTGCACCGGCTTCCCTGTGCCCCAATTGGCGCCCTTAACTGGCCGGGCGCAAGGTAATTTTAAAGTTCGACGGCGTTTTGCCATCCGTGTCGAGCGGCATCGGATCCGAGCGCTGGACCGCACGCAACGCGGCGTCGTCCCACTGCGAATTGCCGCTGCTGCGCGAGATGGTGGCCGACAGCAACGTGCCGCTCGGCGAGCAATGCACCGAAATCTCCGTCTCGAGGCCTGCCGTCTCGCCGGCCCAGATGATGTTCGGGCGGACACGACGCCGCACCTTGTCCGCGTAGCCCGGCGAAGCCGCGTTGCCGCCCGAGCCGCTGCCGGTGCCGCTCTTCGCGAGACCATTGCCGCTCGTACCGGCGCCGCCGCCCATCGAGCCTTGCATCTGCGCGATGCGCGCGCGCCGCTCGGCGTCGAGCTTCTTCGCCTGGGCGTCGGCTTGCGCCTTGGCCTTGGCGGCCTTTTCGGCGTCGGCCTTCTTCTGCGCGTCGAGCTTCGCCTGCTTCTGTGCTTCTTCCTGCTGCTGCTTCTTCAGCGCTTCTTGCTGCTGTTGCTGCTTGAGCTTGTCGGCGGCGGCCTGCTGCTGTTCTTGCTGCTGCTGTTGCTTGAGCAACGCCCGCTTCTGCTGCAAGGCGAGCTGCGCAGCCTGCTGGGCCGCGAGCTGCTGCTGACGCTTCGCCTCGGCTTCCTGCTGCGTCTTCAGACGTTGCTGCTCGGCCAGTTGCGCTTCGCGTGCCGCCTCCTGCTGCTTACGCTTTTGCTGTTGCAGGGCGATGTCGGCGTCCTCCGTTTGCGGCGGAGGCGGGGCAGGGGTGACGGGCGCGGGCGGCGGCAAGGGCCGCGGCGTCGACATGTCCGGCACCTCGGTCCAGAGTTCCGCCTCTTCGCCCGCCGGCGTGCTGTTCTGCCAGTGGATGCCGTGGTAGAGGAACAAGCCGAGCAGCACATGCATGACCACGGCAAGCGCAAGAGCACGTCCCGTGCCTCGCTCGCGCGGAGGCTGCAGCGGATACGAATCTTTGTTCCGGGTCATTGCGATTTGACGAGCAGTCCGACACGTTTGACGCCGTGCGACTTCAGGTCGGACATCACGTTCATCACCGTCTCGTACTTGACGGACTTGTCGGCTGCGATCACGACGGGCTGGTCGGGATGGCTCTGCTCGCGGTCGGCGACGAAGCCGTTGAGATCGGCGCGCGTCATGTTTTCCTGCTGCGTGGCGCCCGAATCATCCTTGTAGCGTACGCTCAGATTGCCGTCGGGGCGAATGTTGACCACGACGGGCGGCGTCTGCTGCTGCTGGCTTGCGCCGCCGACGGTCGGCAGGTTGACGATGGACGGCGCGACCAGCGGCGCCGTCACCATGAAAATCACGAGCAACACCAGCATCACGTCGATATACGGCACGACGTTGATGTCGGCCATCGCACGGCGCGAGCGGCTGCCTCGCATGCTCGAACGGACTGAGCCTCCCATCTTCGACTCCTTGGCTAGCTGGTGAAGATTAGTGGGCCTGACGTTGCAGGATGTTCGAAAACTCTTCGATGAAGGTTTCGAAGCGAATCGCGAGACGGTCGATGTCGTGCGCGTAGCTGTTGTACGCGACGACCGCCGGAATGGCCGCGAACAGACCGATCGCGGTGGCCGTCAGCGCTTCGGCAATGCCGGGCGCGACGTTCGCGAGCGTGGCCTGCTGCACGTTCGCGAGGCCGCGGAACGCATTCATGATCCCCCAGACCGTGCCGAACAGACCAATGTACGGGCTCACCGAGCCGACCGACGCGAGGAACGAGAGGTTCGCCTCGAGCGCATCCATTTCACGCTGGAAGGCCGCGCGCATTGCGCGGCGCGCGCCGTCGAGCACGAGGCTCGGATCGTTCAGGCGCTTCTCCTTGGCCTTGAGGAACTCGCGCATGCCCGACTCGAAGATACGCTCGAGCGCGCCGATCGTGTGACGGTTGTTGGCCGCGCTCTGATAGAGCGCCTGCAGGTCGCCGCCCGACCAGAAATCGCGCTCGAAATTCTCGGTCTGCCGGCGCGCACGGCGGATGGCAAACCACTTGCGGAAGATGAAAGTCCAGGAAATCAGGGACAGCAACAGGAGCAAGCCCATCACCGCCTGTGCCAGGACGCTCGCATTAAGAACGAGAGAAAGGATCGACAGATCTTGTGTAGTGTTCATAGAGGTTCTTGTTAACGTCCCGCAAGGGGCGAGCGGCTGCAAGACAACGCGAATTTTTCCGAAGGCAAATGGAAAGGCGTCGCGCCGTCGCAACCGAACCCAGCCTGGTCATGAATCGACCGACGCGAGTTCACTGGCGTCGTATCAACGGCAATTACTGGGCAGCCGTTGACACGGCCGGCAAGACTTTCTTCATGCCACGCTCCAAAGCGTCAAAAACGTGGTCAGGAATGGCTGCAGGGCGCATTTCTGCACCATTCACGCAGGCAACGCGAATCTTTCCGCTGACTAACAACGTGTCGCCGCGCCATGCAGTTTGCATGAAATCGACCGCCACGCGACCCAGTTTGGTAATCCGGGTCACGATTGTCACGACGTCGTCAAGGCGGGCGGGCGACTTGTAGTCGAGCGTGGTGTTGCACACGACGAACAGCTCGCCGGATTCCTCGGCGAGCCTGCGCTGATCGACGCCACACGCGCGCAGCCATTCGGTGCGCGCGCGCTCGAAGAACTTCAGATAGTTCGCGTAAAACACGATGCCGCCGGCATCAGTGTCTTCGTAATAGACGCGTACCGGCCAGCTAAAGCCGGCTGCAGCCGCTGATGGGGTCGCATCCGGGTTGGAGGGAGATCTTTCCATGCCGCGCATTCTACCGGAACGCGTAGTCGCCACGCCGTTCGTACGACTGACGCAAGAAAGAAAAATGAAAGGTTTGGCCGCGATGGGTTTAGCCCCGATGGACGCTGAGACCGGCGAACGACTGCGCGACCGGCATCAACTCGATCGTATTGATGTTGACGTGCGCGGGACGCGTGGCGATCCAGTAGATGGAATCGGCGACGTCCTCGGGGCTGAGCGGCTGCACGTCCTTATACATATTGGCCGCTTTCGCCTCGTCGCCGCGAAAGCGCACGCTGGAGAACTCCGTGCCGCCGCACAGGCCGGGCTCGATGTCCGTCACGCGCAGGGCGGTGCCGGTCAGGTCGGCGCGCAGATTGAGGCTGAACTGGCGCACGAAGGCCTTGCTCGCGCCATAGACGTTGCCGCCCGCATACGGCCAGCTGCCCGCCGTCGAACCCAGATTGACGACGTGGCCGCGGTTGCGCGCCACCATGCCGGGCAGGAACGCGCGCGTCACCCGCACGAGCCCGGTGCAGTTGGTGTCGATCATGGTCTCCCAGGCGTCGAGATCGGCTTTATGCGCGGGTTCGACGCCGAGCGCGAGGCCGGCGTTGTTGACGAGTACGTCGATGTCGGCAAATTCGGGCGGCAGCGCGCCCGGCGCGGCTTCGACGGCGGCGCGCTCGCGCACGTCGAGTTCGAACGGCAGGAGGGCGTCGCCCAGTTCCGCGGCGAGGGCGTCGAGACGGTCCTTGCGGCGCGCCGTGGCGACGACGCGGTGTCCGCCCTTGACGAAGGCCCGGGCGATGGCGGCGCCGAATCCCGCGGATGCGCCGGTGACGAAGACGATCATGGTTGTTCCCTGGTCAGTGCAAGGCGAAGAAAGGGGAAAGCCTACTTGCAATGCGGCGCTGCGGCAAGGAAGCGGGAGCACCGAGGCCAGCCGGGCAGTGGGGCGGGGCGCCGGGCCGTCCGCAGCCGGGTTTTTCGGGTGCGGAAGAGCGCCTTCGCGCAGGCCTTGGCGGTGCAGCATCGGGCGGCCTCTGCGGCCGCCTCCCAGGTTGCCTATTCCGGTCGCATCCAATACACTAACGCGCTCAATCCCTGCGTGACTGGCGATAGGGTCCCTGAATGGCAATCGTTGTAATACTTGCCTTTCAAGCTGCGTGAACGGCACGAATGGTGTGTTGCGGCGCGGCTCAAACGGGGGCTCAAGGTGGAACGACCCACCGTGAAGCGCAGGGTGCCGTTTTGCCGTTCGCCTGGGCAGCCGAATTCCGCGCGCTTCACTTAGCGCTGCTGGGCCTTCACCGGCCGTGGCTGTCCTGCCTCGCGTGTGCGGCACCTTGTTCCGCCACGTCAAGGCTGGCCTGTTTCCACAGCGCGCCAGCAGCGCCGCGTACCCGCTACGCGTTCGGCGCGAGACCCGGTCAACCTGAACACACTTAACGGAACCCGTATGTTTGATAGAGCCGAAAGCACCATCGCCAACGTCGATCCCGAACTCTTCAA
>NZ_CAJMZF010000069.1:0-21406 GCF_905220245.1 Paraburkholderia sp. J63
TACGCTGCGTTTCTTCATGGGTCACGCGCACGGCGCCCGGAGTGTTGCGCTGTTCAGCTTTTCTTCTTCACCGGCCGCACGTAGCCGGCTTTCGCGACCTGGGTCTTGTCGTTGAGCACGAGCGTGTCTTCGGGTACGTGCTTGCGTGCGGATTAACAACTTCCCTAGCTTGCCGAAAACCACCGACACCAGCAAACCACCTTTCCTTTTGTTACCGCGATAACTTACGACGGCTTCGGATCAACTCGCAAATCATCACAATCGCACAAACCAAGGAGGCCAGCACAGCCCAAAAAACATACCGGAAATCGTAGGCCACACCAAAAGGTACATAGGTGAGCATCCAGATCAGCGACGAAAACGCCAGCGGCAAACCTAATCGGCGTACGCCGCTGCTCATGCGGGCAAGGAAAAGCGTCAACCCGGCCAATATCATGGCGACGCAAAACCACGTCAAGGGACTGAAAATCGGACTGTTCCTGAACTTGCCTATCGCAGTTGCCAGACCCGCAAGCCGATCAGGATGCAGCATGGGATACCCCGCCTGATCATTAGACAAACCCGATGAAACGATCGGGAGTGAATTCCTCGAAAGCATGAAGGTCTCGAAGAAGTTCGCTCGCGCCCCGAGATAGGCGGCCGGGTTGCTCAATATCGCATGCACCCACGCACGCACGAGTGTCGCGGTGCCAAAAATATGTTGCCCATTGAGCGCCTCCGTTACAAAAGCGCATCGCCCCCAAGAGTAGATATCCCAACCATTATCGTTCGCGCGGGCTTTGGCATCGCGCTCGAAGCATTCGCCAGTAATGGACTGACTTTGGGGGGGAGACCAGACACCGGGATAAAGGTTCCTCCCCTCGATTGCAGACATCGCTCCAAGATCATAGGTGATGATCGAATGCGCGGCATGGGATTGTGTAGCGTGCGCAATACGCCCAAACGCCGACCAAATAAGCGGCAACGTCAGGAACACCAAACAAACGAGCGCACCACGCTTTTTTGGATTCAAGGTGCTCGGCAGCGCCATGAATACCAACGGGAGTGATGCAAACCAGCCGTTCTGACGAACCAGGACACCGGCCACCACAAGCGCAATCGCGACGACAGACGCCGCCGTTGATATCTCTCCGCGAACCTGCACGCTTCGGTAAATCACTGCGAATGCGAGCAGCCATACGACCGAATGTAGTGAGATATCCCAAATGAATCCCGGCATGTATACGAGCGCCGGGAAAAACGGTACGGCGAAGAAAACCAGACTGATCCATCCGAACCGCCTGCGCGAACTATCCGCAAGGAAGTAGATGGCAAGCCATAGCAACGTACAATTGAGCAGCAGCATGGCCGCTGGACCAAATTTCGCAGGCCATAGAAGGCTGAAGACGAACGTGTAGAACGGCGAGTGCCAATCAGACCATACCCCGCTGATCGCCTGGTGCAGGACATCGGACGTGTCGGACGACATGATACCAGGGAAGAACAAGAGGACTGAGAGCAGACAGCCACACAGCGACAAGACGCCGTAAAGCACCGAAAAGCTGGACCATCCCCGTGCCGCTCGCGACGCGACTGCCATTACTTGTCCCTTTTTCAACTATGCGACCGCATGCGCGCCTACCTTCATCGCGCCCCCTATTTTTTGAACTTCAAGAACCATCGCAGGCCAAGCGTCCGGCTCACCCCATCGTGCCGCTGCTCCTTAATTTTTGCTGGCAAACACTTACAAAAACTCAACGTCTTCCACCTGGATATGTCGTACACGCCGAGGCAGCAGCAAGAATATCTAGCCACTTACATCCGAAACCCCGAACCACCCAGAATCTGCCCCATTGTGGCTGTCCGCCCAACGCCACGCCCGACGCACAAGTCGCATTAGCCGCCCACGAGGACGTATCTTACAGGACCGCGCCGTGACCGGGACCAAGAGGCGAGCTGTCCTACCGCATGCCGGCTGGAGAATCGCCATAAACACAATGTCCTGCACTGTGTCCTGCACTGCGAAAAATCAGGTTAACGAAACGAAGCTTGAAGGAGTTGAGCCAGGCCGCACGCCCTCGAAATGACCTGGTCGGAAATTTCCCGTTGTTGCGCACCAGATGGTCGATATAATCGCACCGCTTCGAGCCTGCACTTTGGCGCCGCCATGGAAAGCTCTGCGCCTGCTGGGTTTGAATTGCGAGATGCGCAGGTTCACCGCTCGCGGGGGTCCCTGCGAAGAGTCCGGAAATGTAACAGGACTCAGTTACAATAGGCATACAGAGTGTCGCATGACGAATCGCATCCACGGCACAAAATATCCTGCCCTTGAAGGACGAAAGACTTCTCATGGTCACGCTTCCCGCTTCGCTGCAGATTGCAGTTGTGATCCCCTGCTACAACGAGGGCGCCACTATCGCCACGGTGGTACGCGATTTCCGCGCAGCAATTCCCACGGCCAGCATCATCGCGTTCGACAATAATTCGACCGACAATACGGCAGAAGCTGCGCGCTCCGCAGGCGCTCGCGTCATTTCTGTTCCATTGCAGGGGAAAGGCAACGTCGTCCGGAGAATGTTCGCCGATGTCGATGCCGACGTGTACGTCATGGTTGACGGCGATGCCACTTACGACGCGCAGGCGGCGCCGCTCCTGATCGACCGTTTGATCCGTCATGGACTCGATATGGTTGTCGGCTCGCGTCTGAGCGAGGAGCGGGCTGCCTATCGACTCGGTCACCGGTTCGGCAACGTACTCCTCACGCAATGCGCCGCGTCGATTTTTGGCAAGACCTTCAAGGACATGCTCTCGGGCTACCGTGTCTTTTCGCGCCGCTATGCAAAGACTTTCCCGGCGCACTCGGCTGGCTTCGAAATTGAAACCGAGCTTGCAGTCCACGCACTCAGCATGCGCATGCCGGTTGCTGAAATCGACACGAGCTATAAATCGCGCCCCGAAGGATCGGTAAGCAAGCTGAACACTTATCGCGATGGCTTCAGAATCTTCACCACGATTATGAAGCTGTTCAAATCGGAACGTCCGTTCGCTTTCTTTTTCAGTTGCTCCCTCATCTGTTTCGCGCTAGCGATAGGGCTGGCGGTTCCGGTTTTCGAGACATATCTTGCCACCGGACTCGTACCACGAATTCCCACGGTCGTTCTCTGCAGCGGGCTTTCGCTGCTCGGCGTCATTCTGCTGACAGGCGGCATCGTGCTGGACACCGTAACCCATGGCCGCAACGAAGCAAAGCGCCTGAGCTACCTCGCCATCCCCCGCTTCGACGCCGACGCAGTCGAGACCTGAAATGCGCAAGCAATTGTTCTTCTTCGCAATCGCGGGGACGATCGGCTTTCTCGTCGATGCGGGCATGCTCTATCTGATGCTCAAACTCCATACCGGACCGTACATCGGGCGGCTCATCTCGTTCCTTTGCGCAGTCTTCGTGACCTGGCAAATCAACCGCCAATATACGTTCGCGCCCAATCAGGGCCGATCCCTGTGGCGCGAATGGAACGAGTACTTGGCGGCGATGGCGTTCGGCGGAGCGTGCAACTATGGAATCTATGTGCTCGCAACCAGAGGGTTGCCAAACACTGCGTACACTCCGCTGATTGCGGTGGCGCTGGGTTCGGTCACCGGCATGGTCGTGAACTTCGTTTCAGCCAAACTTTGGGTCTACGGCCATCGCCAAACCAAAGGCGTACGCACCTCTCGCGAGAACCCCTGAATTGGATCTGAAAAATCGCGAGAGGCGTATGCTGAGGAGTTTTGAGGCCGAAATGGCGCGGGAAGAGTTACGCATTCGACCTGTTGGCCGAGGAAGTGCGCTGGCAATGGGATAAAAATCCGGATGCGTGTTGTTGTTGCCGAGTGCCGCGCGAGCCAGACCCAGCGGCGTGGTACGTGTCACGACGATGGCGGTGTCGATCTCGCCAATGAGGCCCTAGTCCGTCGCTGGCGCCATTCTGCTCGACGATGCGCAGCACGCGGCCGGTCGCGCCGGCACGAGTCGGCTGTAGCCGGTTGGATCCCGAGTATCACGGTGAGATGCCGTAGGCCGCCTTCTGCCCGGACGCGGCGTCAGTGAGGCATTGAGCTTGAGGGCGTCCGGGAGCGGCACGTCAAAGCGCAAACTGATCCGGGTCAAGCGTAAGCGGCCGTGCAATCCATCTTGAGGTTCGGTAAAGCTCTTGGGAGTATCGAGTCCACCTAACGGCCCCCATCCTACATGGAGACCGACGGTGCCGCCCATATCGCGCTTTTACCGTGCGTGGCACATGCGGATATTGTTTTTGTCCAAGAGGCCAGCCTACCTCGAACCGTCCGGCGGTTGACGGCCGAAGAACTCTTCGGCTGCCCTCCCCCACCATCGTCCGCCTCGTTCGTATCTCGCGGAATCTTCAAAACTCACGCATCAATTATGCATGCCCCTGCAAATCCGGCAAAGTTATCCAGGCTTGGCAACCCAACCGCATAAGCCCCAGCAAAATATCCGGGGTTGACCGTCTGCTCAAGCTTCTAAATCTCAGTCTATAACAACATCACGAACCCCGGGCAAAACGACGTAAACTCGCCTTCACAGATGGCCAATCTCCTCGAATCACACGCGCAGTAAAACGCAAAAACCTGGTCCATCGCCACGTTCGAGACCGAATGATTTGATTTGTTTGCGCTATTGCCAATTCTGCGCGGTCACATTCAGCTTGACGCAAGTGGTCCAGATCGAAGATGTGATGATTTCGCGCTTCGAGCAGTGACGTCAGTTCAAGCACCTGCGCATGGTATCGAGAGACTTCCTCCTTTGCCAAATCCGCGCGTTTGCGCTCAGAATATGTTCGAGCCCCTAATTCGGTAACTTTTCCAACTAACCCGGAAATTTGACCATGCAGCCGGTCAGCCTCGGCCAGCGCATCTTGAGCTCGCTTACGATCAATAGTGCTTACGGATTCCAGTTCCTGCATTTGCACCAAAAGATTGCCGGCCCGTTGCCGCTCGGCCTCCGTCAACGCTTCCATCTCGGACACCCGCGCCGCAAGGACTGCAGATTGCTGGTGCGCCCAGTTCGATTGCTCCTGCAATTGACGCACATGGTTGCCTTTGAATTTCCAGGCACTCGCCGGCAAAACGCCGGACAACGGGATATCTACGTTTCTGCTGAACCGCGGAGCGGTCATCACTGCCGTCTTGAGACGTTGTAGCCACTCCTTTCGACGCTCCAGGTTCGTACTGTGATCGGCGAGTTTCGGATCGCAAAGGAAGGCTTCGAAATCCTGATCGACTTGCAGGGCCCTGCGCTTCTGCTGATAGAACAAGTTGCTTCCCCGAAGCCAGCAGGGAACTCCTGCAAGTTGGAGCCATAACGCCACGTGATATGAACAGGAATACCCAATTTCTCCTTGGACTGCATTCGCAAGGCGCGGCCAGCCTCGATAGGCAAGCTGCGCGAGTTCCAGGGCCTGGTAGTCGAAGAAAGGAAAACTTCTTTCCAGATCCTTCATGGATTCACGCGTATCCACAACCTCAATCCGACGATCCGAGTAGGCCTGGAGCATCGTCACGCGAGAGTAATTTCCTGCAAGTGCCGCCAATTCACGCGGCATACCGGACATATTTGCTACATTATTCGTATAGCCCGATACGTTGAGATGGAAAAACAGGCCTGGGCCACGCTGAAGCGGCAAGCTTGCCGTTAGTGTCTGCAGCGCCTCAGTTGCATCATCAAACGAGAACGAAGGCTCGAATCCTGCCTGCGTCATCCATTCGTAGGACAGTTGGTCCCGAACACCAAACATTACCGGACGATAAGTTCGAATATGCTCGACCACACGAGCTTCAAATGGAGTCGTAACCTGCTCTCCCGACGCCACATAGATTTGCGGCTGGAGCAACGACAGAAAGTATTCCGTTACACCGAGGACGAAATCACCCCATTTGTCATTCAGGAATCCCCCTCCATAGAGATGCACAACGCCAACGTTGCGCATCATCCCGATAGGAGATAACGGAAGGCCGCCATCATCCAAAGAAAGCGGCTGAGGAGAAACAAATATGACGCCATCCGCTTTGTATGCCTGACGCACGAACTCGGGAAACTGGGCATCGCCGATAGCATCGGCGGCCATCACGATCACACATCGATGCCGATGCATCTCCTTATGAAAAGAGATGGTATTGAGCATTTGCGCAATGTCGCCAAAATTGCCGTACCCGAAGTCACTTCCCAGCAACAGGACTTTTTCATCGGCGCTCTCCAGGACAGAAATACTGACCTCGTCGCCATAGCAGTAAAAAGACGAACGCATAAGTTAATTAACGGTCAAGTTGAGAGTTTCGCCAGTCGCCGTTTGGCTCGGCTGATTGGCCAGTCCAAAAGTGCTTTTGACGCGAGAAATAAATGCACTCCTGCTGTGACGTTCTGCAATTAACGCCCTCCCTGCACTGGCAAGCGATCTGCTTGCCTCCCACTCAGCATACAAATGCTGAATGGCATAGACATAGTCTTTGACGAGTACATCATCACTTCTTTCGGCGTCAATTAGATAACCCGTGTCCCCTGAAATCACGAGTTCGCTAACCCCGCCAACATCGGGAGCAATCACGGGCAAGCCGCCTGCCATTGCTTCCAACAACACATTGGGCAATCCGTCCAGTTCGCTCGTATAGATTAAGGCATCGTAACTGTCAATCGGCAGCTTGTCGAACCCGTCAAATGAGCCAAGATAGTTCAGATTACCCTCTTCGAACAATACCTGGGGATCGTAACCGGGATCCGTCTTACCGTAGATATCGATTTGAATACGTGGCGCAACGATTTGCAACGCTCGCGCCAATGGAGCAAGTAATTCAGGGCGCTTGTGACGGCAAACCCGGGATGCCCACAGCAAGCGATAGCTCGGCGAGCGAGTCTGCGATCGCGGCCCCGCCGCCATTACGTGCGCATAGATCGTATGGTATCGCTCATGCATTAGCCCGAGACGCTCTTTATCTTGCCGCGCGATATTCTCACAATCGCATATCACCTTCGACAATCGCGGCAACTCCCTGCGCAGTAACTTCAACGTCGAGGGATAAACGAGATGGTGGCCACGCCAATTATATTGATCATCGGAAAATCGATAATAAATACCCTGAAAATGCTTAAGCAACACCGCACCATACGCATCCAGCATTGTGTGCGAAAACACACTGCTTTTGATATGCAAGCGTGCACCTTGCTTGCCGCACGCCAAAAGCAATCTGACGGTCAGTTTGTTTCGTGCTTCATCATTTAAATTCGGAAATGCGTTGTAGAGATCCAATAGAACAGATCGCCGCGGCAGGCGATTTGCCCAGTCGTGCATCTGCGCGGCTTCCCCACACAATACCAGAAACCGGGCGTCCGGATCACTTTCAGCAACCGCATGGAGGACTTGCAAAATATACTTCTCGCCCCCACCCGCATTGAGCCATGGAAGCAATACGACATCCGTGAACGGCCCGCTGCCGATCATACTGAATGCTTCCCCCAGTGCAAATCCCCAATGATCGCTGTGGTACGGCACCGCAATATGACCATGTGAATTCTCGATCCGTGCCAAGTCGATCTCGGGATCGATACGGGATGCTTTCAGTAGATCGCGCGATAGACGGGGCGAATTCATAATTTCCGTCACCGGATTGCAGCGATGAAGGCCATGACGTTGCTCCTCAAATGCACTCCAAGCCAATGCGGATTTTTTTTCGCGCTCCAATTCCGTAGAATACCAAACCGGATCGAAAAGCGGCGTGTGCGGAATGAGTCGCGCCGACAATCCATTCGCTTGCCGCAAAAGGCTTTGTGGACGCTGCCGATAGTACATTGCGGTTTCCGGCGCAACGCAGAAGCGCAATCCCTCGCGTCGCAACCGCGTGACGAATTCCCAATCTTCATAAGCGAATCCTTCTGACAAATGCAGATCAACGTATCGCAGCCGGGAAAACACATTTCTTTCTATGAATATCCTCGAAACAAAAGGATGATCCATGGCAAAATCCGCAACCGTCAGATAGTCATCGTCAAAATATTTCGAAACGAAGAATATCTCACCAAATGCGATCAGATAATTGACGTACGCTACCCAACCGCTGCCCCCTTTCGACGAGACGGTTCGATATAATTCCACGATCGCATTGCTTGAGACCAGATCATCGCCATCGGCGGTCCAGATGTACCTCCCCTCGGAAATGTCGATACCCGCGTTTCGAGCCAACCCCAGTGAACCGACTTCGATCTTTACAACCTTGACATCGACAAAGCCGCTCAAAGGCGTTTCCAAAAATACCCTTTCCGTGATTTCGTCAGTTCTATCAAAAACTGCGATTAATTCACACACCAGGCCGTCCGCCTGAGCTTCAAGAGCACAGGCACTAAGAGACGCCAAGGTTGCTTTTAGAAACGGCCCCTCACGGTGCATATTAAGCACCACGGAAACATCTATTTTCGATTTGCCGCGCACGAGAGTCGTGTTCATATTTGATTTAGCAGGCTGGTAAATTTAGGTCCCATGCATGGGGTTTGCGCAATCAGCGTTCCATATATTGAATTCACGATTTTTTCGCTGCGAACACGTTGCACCCGTCAGATAATCTGCAATCCACCTGATTACGACAATTATTCAGCGCGATCGACACGGAAGCCAACCCATCTTCGATCAAACCCCATAGAAGTTGCCGTGCGCAGCGTGACTGATGTCGCACTGTTCAACATGCGCCACATGCTTGCTACGGGGCGAAAATAATCCTGAGAACACGCTCATATAATGCACTGCGCGAAGGGATTCCATGCATTACTTTACGCTATCGTTACTTCCACGACCAACACTTCGCGGGAAGTATATCAAGCATTCGGAGGCGGCAAGCATCACGTCCGTAGTCGCCTGCGGATCTTGCGCGCCACACCAAGGGCCTTACGGCCAGCCTTGATGGCCCAAGGCGCCCGCGAGCTCAACCATTGTTGCGTCCTGATTGCGAGGAACACTGCCCGACTGTTCTGATAAAACGCCATCTGCCCCCGCAGAACCTGCAACTCGTCCGGCGTTCCACGCGCATCGGCCAATGAGGGCTGACCGCCTTCCAGCACGTACAGCGGCAGTTTCATTGCACTTGCTTCAATCGCCTTTCCCGACAGGAATGAGTGATAAAGCGAGCGATGCCGTGCCACCCGCTCCGGCGTGTGATACATCGAATCGGCCCGGCGCCGATAAAAGAAATGTATGCCGTTCGTAACAATGAATCGTTTCCCCACCGCTACTGCCCGGCTATAGAGGTCCCAGTCCTCGTATGCCTCAAGCTCATCGCGGTAGCGCAACTCACGCAAGGCCGCAGTGCGCGCGATACACGTGGCCGTCGAGAAACGATTTTCATACATACCCATGGCGCGCGCTTCGCCGTAGAAGACTGCGTAATCCGTGAATGCCGCCTGCTCGCCTATCTGCCCCTCTTCGGTATCGAGAAAAAATCCCGTTTGGGGAACCACAAAGTCATACGCGGGATTGCGCTGCAACGCGTCAATCGCCAGCGCGATGAACGATGGGCTAATGAGGTCATCAGCATCGAGCGTCAAGACATACTCGCCGCGCACATGCTCGAGCGCCACGTTGCGCGTTGCCGCAAGGCCAAGATTCATCGGATTGCGAATGATTCTCAAACGCTCGCCGGCTGCGCCAAGCCTTTCCACTGTCAGCTGGCTCAATTCGTCGGTGGAACAATCGTCCACCACGACGATTTCAATGTTCTCGTACGTCGATGCAAGCACGGAATCGAGCGTGCGAGGCAGGTACGCGCCAAGATTGAAATGGGGTACGACGACGGAAACGAGGGGTCTCTGCGCACGGCCAACAGATTCAGATGAGACAGGTCGTGCCAAGGCCCAAGGAACTGGGTCGCTCGGCACTTCCACAACTGTATGTACGTCGCCTTGGAACGCGTGCGTCAACGCGTCAGCCAGACCCTCCGCTGTGCCATCAAACTTGACGCAGTTCTCACCGTTACGCCAGGGCGAGCGATCGCCGAACGCCGGATTGACGCCGTTAAGCACACAAACTGCGCCAGCAAGCGACGCCTCATAGGCCGAAAGACAGTACGACTCGAATGGCGAAGCAGTTACACTAATCGAACGTGTAATCAACCGGGCGCGCTCCAGCGGACTCGCCGAATCCATAAACACGAAACGCCCCTTCAAATCCGGTGCGATCATGCGCTGGATCTTCGCCTTGGCCTCCGGGGAGGAATGCGCAGCAAAGACAATCGACCCGCGATAAGCCGGATTTGCGCGCAGGAAACCGCAGGCCCCACGCAGGAAGAGATCCGGGCGCTTTAGGTGCTGAATCTTCGAAGGAAAAACGATCGGTGTATCTTCAGTTGGCCTGATTGGCTGGGTCGCCACCCCGCCAAAGTCGAGGGTGACAGGCGGAGCGTGGACACATTGGCGCGCCACCCAATCCTCGTCTGCAAAACCGAAGAATTGCTGAACTGCGCGGCCCACTTCTGGCAATTGTGCAACGATACGATCACAATCTGCCAGGGCCTTGCGCTCGAGATCGAAAATGGCCAACATTTGCTTGTCGAGCGCACGCGCGTCGACGTTGGCGAGCAGACTGTCGGCCGTATGCAGACGCACCGCCAGCACGCTGTCGCCAAATCCACGGCCCAGCAATTTTTCCTGGACCGTCGCGAAGGCAAGCCCGCCCCAATCGGGAAACTCAATGTAGTCGGCTGCCCCCACGTCGCGCACTAGCCGTTTGATCCCTTGCAGTGCCGCCACTGAGCGCCAGTGCCACTCCGTATCCGTAAAGGCCCATTCCGGCGGATAGCTGATGCCCTCTTCGTCCACAAGTTCATAGTTGGTGCGCGTAGCCATCACCAACTTGACGCAAGGATAGACAGACGCGAAAGCTGTAGAGTCGATAGCGTCGCCCACCCACACCACGGCCGTATTGGCGGCGTCATCTGCGCAAAGTGTAGACAGCATGTTGGAGATCGCCCGGCCAATCCCTCCATGCGTGAATGGAAACAGCTCCGTCGTAACGAATACTCTCATTGATTTGGCATCCTTAGATTTCCAGGAATTCACGATAGCGCTTTATCGAGAGATCGCGCAGGCGTTCTGTGTAGTCGTTCATAAGACCGCGAAGCTCGGACTCATCCGTCGCAAGGACATTCCGAATGCAACCGGCGACATCCTCCACACTCATCGGATTCTCGACCGACGTGAGGCCGACGTAGGGATGATCCTCGAGCCCATCGAGAAACAATGGCCCACGCACGCTTGGCGTACCCACTGCAAGTGCCTCAAGGTCGACCATTGGGTGGCAATCGATCGTCGTCACGTTCAGCACGAGGTCCATCGTAGCCATCAATTCGAGCATGCTCGCGTGGTCGCGGTAGCCGACTTTCTTCACCTTGGTGGACAGCCACCTAGGCAACTGGAAGTCTTTCGCGACAACATAGATCGAATCAACCGAATCCACGGTATGCGCCGCCAGTACATTCGTCGTCAAGTTCTTGCGCAAGTCGTTCCACGACGGCGCGAGCGCGGTGAACTGCCCGGGGCATCTCGCCCGACGGCTGACGACCCCGAGGTTAACCTTGGGCGGCATGTTGACGAGCTGCGGCGCGAAGTTTCGCTCACCGACGATCGGTCCCAAGCCACGGCGAATAGCGCTAAAGCGCTTCACACGCCCATCGCGAGCCATCTTGATCGCCATTTGCGCGTAACGCCGCTCGTCCTCCCACACCCATTGCGTGGTCGTCCCGTGCCAGACGAGGTATTGCTTGTCGAAGCCGTTCTTGGAGAACGCACGCGAAAGCATATACATGCCATCGGATATGCCGTGCAGCACGATCTTTTCGATCTTCAGGTCGGCCAGCCGCCACATGATCGCCTCAATTTCGCGTACGGGAATCGATTTGTTCGACGGGATGGAAAGCTTATGGCCCGGCAACGCTCCGACCGCCGACCGAATTCCCATCCAGTCGTGATGGAAGATATGGCACACGCGGTCGAAATGAGCATCCTCATTCGCATAGATCGTGTCGCGCGACGCTTGCCACTCCACGGACGGTGTCTCGGGAAATGCGCTGGAGAAACTATTTTGGGCCGCGTCATTAGATGCAACGGGCACAACGTGGATAGGGGCAATTTCCTTGTGCACCTCGGCCACGAGGCCGTGCAGGCGACTTCTCAACTCCTGTACATTGCGCAGGTTTGCACACTGCTCCCGTAGACTTTCACATTCCTCACGCAGGCGGCTGCATTCGTCGCGCGCGGCCGCGAGTTCGAGGGCCTGCTCATCCAGCGTGCGGCGTTGGTGCTCGGAATTTTCCGCGAGATCGTGAAGTTTGCTTTCGAGCGTTGCGGTACTGCCTAATGCCAATTCATCTTGCATCCCGGCTAGCGCCGATTTGAGACGCGCAAGGCCGAGTTGCAAGCGTTCTGCGTCGGGCAATGCGCGCACCGGCTCACCCGAAATCGCGATCTGGACTTCGCGCCTGCGATCACGCACCGGACGGATCTGGTACACACCGTGCTCTTCAACTGCGTCCTGAAAAATCAGCACGCTGGAATCGACAGCAAGGTCCCCCGCATAATCGTGTACCCAACAGCCGCCGTGCCAGTTATTCTCGCGCAGATCGAATGGAACGATCTGATTTTCGATGAGAAGCAAATAGCCGTCATCGCGCAGCAATGTCTGCATTTCGCCAATCAGACTCCTGGCATCTTCGCGCGCGTTGTGAATGAGCACGGACACGGTAAAGACCACATCGAAGCGTTGTACTCCAAATGCATCCGTCACACTCGATGCCACACGAACGCGTTCGGCCACGTCGGGCAGTCCTTCCGGCGGGGAATCCAGCAACTGTTGCACCATCGACGGCGAAAAGTCATAGCCGTGATAGACAACGAACGGGCACGCAGCAAGCACGCGCGCCATGCGCCCGAACCCGCAGCCGAAGTCCAGCACGCTGAGCGGACGCCCCAGGCGCTCACTCTCGGAACGAAGATGCGCGACAAGCCATGCTTCCTGCTCGCGGTAGCGGCTGCGGCCCTGCTCGGTACGCCCCTTCTGCTGCTGCTCGTATTCGGCACCCGACTGCTGCCGCCAATAGTTTTCGTTCACCTTTGCCATTACCGGGTCCTGTGTACTGTTCCTGCTTCACACCTGCTTGCGGACACTCACGCGCTCCGTGCCTGCCTGATGCGTCCACCCAGCCACTTGAGAAGGCCTCGCGTCCAACCCGGCAAACGGTCAAGCTGGGCACGCAAAGCCAAGGCCGCTCGAACTGTCGGGCTGTTCTCATACAAGGCGAGCCGGGCACGCAAGGAAGAAACGGACTCGCCTTGCAATCCGCCGTTGATACCCTCCAGCACAAACATGGGCAAACGGATGCGACCAAACGCTATCTGCTTGTCACGCACGATATCGTGGTAGTAAAGCCCAATGCGCCGCGTTGCAGCCTCGGAATGAATCATCGAATTCCGGCGATGGCGATAATAGAAATGAACTGCATTCGTCACGACAAACCGCTTGCGCATCATGATCGAGCGCAAATACAGATCCCAGTCCTCAAATGCGCTCAATGTCTCGTTGTAGCGCATTGAGCGCAGCACTTCCATACGCGACATGAGCGTCGCCGTCGAAAACCGGTTTTGCACGAACCCGGACGAGCGCGCTTCGCCAATGAACGTGATGCACAACGACCAGTCATCCTGCTGGGGCCTTGCACCCGGCTCGTCGTCGAAATACGCGGTCTGTGGCACGACAAACGAGACGTCAGCATGCTTTGCCAGCGTCGCCGCGGCGACGCCGACAAAACGATGATCTATCAGGTCGTCGGCGTCGAGCGTCAGCGCAAACTCGCCGCGCGCGTGTTCGACCGCAACATTGCGCGTTCCCGCGAGCCCCCGGTTCTGCGGCGACCTGACCACACGGATGCGAGGATCGTTGCGCTGCTCGAGTCGCCGCACAGCTTCGAGGCTATGCTCATCGGTCGATGCATCGTCAACGACAATCACCTCCAGATTCGGGTAATCAGAAGCAAGAGCGTTGTCGACCGTCTCGGCGAGATACACCCCAAGATTGAAGTGCGGGACCAGTACGCTGACGAGCGGCAACGGCGCTCTCGGTTCTTCGCTATCGGCATGTTGGGGCGACGCCTTCAGACACCATGGCCGCACACCAGGCACGACGGAAACCGGCTGCATGGTTTTTGGCGCAGCAAATACCGCCGACAACGTGCGTGCGAGACCTGCGGGCGAGCCGTCGAACTTCGCGCAGTTGTGTCCGTCAAGCCAGGGCGAAGATGAATCGAATGCAGGGTTGGCGCCATTCAGAACGCAAAAGGCTCCAGCAAACGATGCCTCGTAGGCCGCAAGGCAAAACGATTCGAAGGTGCCAGGAAAGACGCACACTGATTCGCAAATGGCGCGGTGCCTTTGCTCGGACGACGTGCCCTGCACAAATTCGAAACGCCCCGCAAACGCTGCCGGAACCAGTGCACGCACCTCTTCAAGGTACGCAGCATCGTCCACCATGGCAATCAACCGGATTTGACCGCGATAGTCCGGTCGCGCTCTCAGGAATGCGAGGCACCCTCGTATGAAAACGTCCGGCCGCTTGATCCGCTGAATCTTCGAAGAAAATACAACGGGCGTATCGAGCGTCGGCAATATCGATTCGTTCGCCGCCTCTCCCCGATCAAGCATCACGGGCGGCGCGTCTATCACCAGACGAGGAGTCCATTCGTCGTCCTCGAAATCGAAAACACGCTGCATAAAGGCCGCTGGCCCTGGCGCCTGACCAATTATCAGATCGCAGTCCGCTATTGCCTTGCGCTCGAGATCATAGAACGCGAGCGACATATGATCGACGAGTTTGCCCTCCACGGCATTGAGCACGCTATCGGACGTATGCAGACGAACGGCAAGCGTCGCTTGTTCAAACGCGAGCCCAAGGCGCTTTTCCTGAACTGAAGCAAATGCTGCCCCTCCCCAGTCGGCAAACTCGACGTATTCGAGCGCGCCGCGTTCGCGTTCAAGGCGTTTGAGCGCCTGCATCGCGCGCACGGACTCCGCGTGCATGGGATGAGTCGTATAAAAGTCAACGGGGGCGTAGCGCAATCCCGTCACTTCATCGCGTTCGGCGTACGTGCGCGGCGAAGCATCGACGAGCAACACATGAGGGAACCGCTCGGTGAAGCGCGCGCGATCGAGCGGTTCGCCGAGAAAAACGACCGCGAATCGCGGCTCGCGAGGCTCGCCCGTGGATGCGACCTCGGGCTGATCGAGCATATTCGCAATAGCGCGCCCGATTCCGCCTGCCGTGAAGGGGAAAAGCTCCCCTGTAACGAATACCCTCAGTCCCGCCATGCAGCCTCCGCGCGCGCGTGATTCATCGTCGCCGTGGCGGCGCCGTGTGCACAAACGACGCTATTCGTCAGTGCGCCCGGGGCGGCGGTCCAGCGCAATCCGGCCTGCCCTCGCAACAAGTGTTGCCATGCAGGCATACAAGCCAGCGCCCATGCTTTACGCCGTCGATGCATATAGCCGTTTCAGACCCGGTGCACGTTCTTGACCGTGCCGCCTTCCATTTCGATGATCACGTTGCAGAGATCGTCGATGATCTTGCGATTGTGAGAAGCGAGGACAAGGATGTCGGCCTTACCAACGAATTCCTCCATATGCTTCTCGGCCTTCTTCACGAAATCAGCGTCGCCGACGCTCAGCCACTCGTCCATCAGCAGCACGTCGGCATGTACTGCAGTAACGATCGAGAATGCAAGACGAAGCACCATACCGCTCGAGTATGTCCGTACCGGCATGTTGAGATACTCGCCGAGTTCCGAGAACTCGGCAATCTGCGGTGTGAGATGCGTCATCTGAGCTTTGCTCGAACCGAGAATAAGGCCGCGCAGGACGATGTTCTCGTAGCCCGTGGCTTCGTAATCAAGGCCGAGTGTGAGATCGAGCAGGCTCGTAACGCGGCCCTGGCTTCGCATGACTCCTGCCGTGGGCTCGTAGATGCCGGCCAGCAAGCGCAGCAGCGTGGTCTTGCCCGCGCCGTTGTGTCCCACCAGGCCGACCCGGTCCCCGGCGTTGATTTCGAGCGATACGTCGCGCAGCGCCTGAACGACGGTCAGCTTACGGCTGTCCGCAGCAATCCGGCCGCCCGTCACCGACGACAGCACCATTTGTTTTAGCGACCGGTTGCCCGCACCATAGACCGGCAAGCTGAGGCTGCAATTATCCAGTTTGAGAAACGCCATGACTCAGATCCAGAATGCGATACGGGAGCGAAAACGAATGAACAGCGGGATTGCAATCGCGAACAGAATCACAGTCGTAATCCCCGTGCCGATATAGACCGAAGCATCCGGCAACGGACCATAGAGAGGCCCGCGCACGAGTTCGATGAACATATAGAGCGGGTTGTAGGTCGCGACATATGCCCGATGGCCTAGTGCGTTCGGCTTCCAGAAAATCGGCGTAACGAAGAACGCAAGCTGAACAATGCTGCCGACGATCGGTTGCATGTCGCGAAAGCGCGCGCAAAAAATGCCGAGTATCACCGACAGCGGTATCGCCGCAATGACAATGATGAGCAATCCCGGGATGACCATGAGCCATTGCGCGCTGGGGAGAATCTTCAGGTAGATCATCACCGGAACGTACGCTAGTACGTTGTGAGCGAAGAACAGCATGTTACGGTAGACAACCCGGAATATGTGCAGAGAAATTGGCAGCCGCACCGAGCGAACGATGCTGTCGGAGCCGATAAACGCGTTACAGGCATCGAGAATCAACGCGGAGATAAGGCCCCACGTGATGATGCCCAACGCCAGATAGGGAACGAATTCCTCCATCTTGATATTGAGAAGCGCGCCATAGAGCGGTCCCATGCCGGCTATCGTCACAACCATCGTCAGCGTAATCCAGAATGGCCCAAGGACAGAACGGCGATATCGTTGACGGATGTCCTGCCACGCGAGCGTCATCCAGATCGGGTAAGCCTTGACCCCATCAATCACATCGCGCAGCGCAAGTGCGGCCCGGCTTTCGCCGCCTCGCACCAAAGATTGTTGTTGCATGTTGAGTGTGACCCTATAACCCCAATAAATTGCTGACCATGTCACCATTCACCACAGCCAATCGGTACCGAGTAGCCGTCATGCCAAACGTCCGGCACTTCTGATAGCGAGGCAGTATTGTAAATGTGACTACCCTATAGTTCCATTGCCCGCCAACGCGTGGTGAGCAACCCGGCCGCGCCGCTATAATCGACTCTTCAGCGTAAGGCACGTCTGCTTACGCCTCGACCGTACTTCCCGCATCCATCCGCCCATGACCAAGTCTCCCTCCAGCGACGCACCGAACGCGACCACGGACCTCGGTGCCGTACGGCGTGTGCGCCAGGCAATCCAGTCGGCCGCACGCCACGTGCGAATGCATGGCGGCTTCTGGAACACCCTCACACACGACTACGCCATCCTGCGCAAGGAGGGCTTGGGTGGCATCACGCGTCGCGCCAACCGGATACTCGCCAGTTCAACCTTCGAGGACAGCCCAGAAGCCTACGCGAGCTGGATCGAGCAACACGACCAGATCGACGATACAAAGCGTGCAACCCTGCGCCATGCGGTTGACGCTCTGGCACGACGTCCGCTGATCTCGATTGTCGTGCCAACTTACAATACTGACATCTCGCTCCTTCAGCAGATGCTCGACTCCGTAGGCGCGCAGATCTATCCCGACTGGGAACTCTGCATCGCAGACGACGCGTCGCCCAATGCCGCGGTGCGCACGACGCTCAAGCAATATGCCGATCGCGATACGCGCATCAAGGTCGTCTTTCGCGAACACAACGGCCACATTGCTGAGGCGAGCAACAGTGCCCTCGCGCTCGCAACGGGCGACTATGTCGCGTTGCTCGATCACGACGATGTCATTCCCGAGCACGCACTTTACATGGTCGCGAAGGCGATCAACGAGCATCCCGACGCCCGCCTCTTCTACAGTGACGAGGACAAGCTGTCACCAGAAGGCCAGCGAATCAGCCCATACTTCAAGAGCGACTGGAATCCGGAGCTCTTCCTGAGCCAGAATCTCTTCGCGCACCTCGGTGTGTACGAAACGACTCTCGTCAGAGAGGCAGGCGGTTTCCGCAAAGGTTTCGACGGCAGCCAGGACCACGATCTCACCATGCGCTGCGTCGAGATCGCCGGACACGCTGCTGTTCACCACATCCCGCACGTGCTATACCACTGGCGCGTCATTCCTGGCAGCACCGCAGCGGCCGGCTCCGAAAAGCCGTACGCGCTCGAAGCAGGAATCCGTGCCGTCCAGGACCACCTGCGCCGAACAGGTGTGGCCGCAACGGTCGAACAGACGGCAAGCGACATCGGCCTCATGCGCGTTCGCTACACACTGCCTTCGCCGCCACCGCTCGTCTCCATCGTGATTCCGACCCGTGACGGCGTAGAGCTGTTGCAACAGTGCATCGAAAGCATCTTCGCACGCAGCACGTATCCGAATTTCGAGATTCTCATCGTCGACAACGGCAGCGTGAAACCCGAAACGCTCCAGTATTTCGAAGCGCTTCGCGCACGCCCCAACATCGAGATCCTCCGCGACGACAGGCCATTCAACTTCTCCGCGCTCAACAATGCGGGCGTGGCACGAACAAACGGCGAGTTCGTCTGCCTGCTCAACAACGACATCGAGGTCATTTCCCCAGACTGGCTGGAAGAGCTCGTGTCAATCGCGGCCCAACCCGGCAACGGCGCAGTCGGCGCATGCCTCTGGTACCCCGACGACACGCTCCAGCACGGTGGCGTCACGCTCGGCATCGGGGGCATCGCAGGACATATCCATACGCGGCTGCGGCGCGGCTCGTTCGGCTATTTCGGCCGCGCCGTCTCGACGCAAAACTTTTCCGCCGTCACTGCCGCCTGCCTCGTC
The DNA here is from genome assembly GCF_905220245.1 of Paraburkholderia sp. J63. NCBI lineage: Bacteria > Pseudomonadati > Pseudomonadota > Betaproteobacteria > Burkholderiales > Burkholderiaceae > Paraburkholderia > Paraburkholderia sp. J63. The sequence continues at coordinate 18,953 of NZ_CAJMZF010000069.1, forward strand.
GTGCGCCGCTCGGTCTACGATCAGGTACACGGCCTGGACGAAGAACTCGCCGTTGCGTTCAACGACGTCGACTTCTGCCTTCGTGTTCGCGAAGCAGGATACCGTAACGTCTGGACACCGCACGCCGAACTCTATCACCACGAGTCAGCCACGCGCGGACCAGACCTCTCGCCCGAAAAAGCCCAGCGATTCCTTCGAGAAATACAACTCATCAAAGACCGTTGGGGCAAGCTTCTAGAACACGACCCCGCCTATAACCCGAACCTGACGCTCGATCTGGCGAAGCACTCATTCGCCCTCTCCGACACGCCGCGCATCGGCCAGTTTGACTGACTGCTGACGTTCACGTTCTTCTCTCTCACAATTCGTTACAGCGTGCCCATGCGCCCCGCGAGTCCGTGCCAAAGGCCGCGCAATGCCATCTGGACGTGCTTGCGCGCGTCCGGAATAAACAATATGTAGATAAGCAAGCGGGCTGGCAATTTGACGAGCTCCGTCGATTTCCACGAGAACGGTACATAACCACGTTTGAGCAGCGCCACCACGTTGCGAAAAAGATAGTAGTGCCGCACGGCACTATGCATCGGATAATTACGCCCGAACGCACGGATGGGCTTGCCGCCCAGTTCGTGGCTCATCCGAACCCATGGCACACCGAGCACACGATATCCACGTGCATGCGCACGCATGCACCACTCGGTATCGACCAGGTCGATGAACAGTGCATCGTCCATGGGTCCCACTTCGCTCCAGCATGCCAGGTTGATGCAGGAACCAGACGTAATCAAAAAATCAACCTCGAGCGGCACTTCGCCGACCGGCATGACGCGCTTGAGCCTGAAGTAGCCAAAGCGGACAAACGGTGCCACGCCGCGCAGCCGCGCATCCTCATACGCGGGACCGGCCACCGCTACGCGCTCATGGCGCTGCTCGCATGCGCGCAGTACGCTCGTCAACTCTCCGATCAGCTCTTCGGTTGGCTCGCTATCCTGGTCGAACAGCATGGCGAACATGCGACCATCGGCGATCAGTTGCGCAACGCCCTGATTCAGCGCCGTCGCAATCCCCACGTTGCGTCCGTTCGGCAAATATGCAATCCCCGGATCCAATAACGGCCTAGCCTCGTTCTCAGCACTTCCAGCGGGTGTGTTATCCACGACGACACAACGACACATGCGACCGACGCGATTGGCGCGCTCGATACAGGCGTTGTCGGGATGATAGAAGACGATGACTGCGCCGACCTCGGCCGCCTCAATTGGGCTCATCGTGCCTGCCCCAGGCACAGTTCGAGCGCCTCGCGCCAGTTTGGTGGAACCAGCCCAAACGTCGCAGCAAACTTCGCACAATCGAGCCGGGAATTGGCAGGCCGAATTGCGGGAACCGGGTACTCAGCTGTCGAGATCGGTGTCACGCGCGGCGGTGAAGGCAGGTTCGCGTGAGCAAATATCGCCTCCGCAAAGCCTGCCCACGACGTGCTGCCGGTCGCGCTTAGATGATAGGTTCCGCTTACGCGTTCTGCCCACTCAGGCCATGCCTCTGCAGCACTCGCACCCTGCGCCAGCACGTGTGAAGTGAGTGCGGCAAGCGTGACCGCCCAGGTTGGCGCGCCAAACTGGTCGGCCACTACGCGCAACTCCGATCGTTGTTCAGCGAGCTTGAGCATCGTAAGGAGAAAATTCTTGCCGCGCAGCCCATATACCCAGCTCGTGCGAAAGATCAGATGCGCGCAACCCGATGCGCGAATCGCCTGCTCGCCTTCCAGTTTGGTCGCACCATAGCCGCTACACGGATGAGTGAGATCGTCTTCTCGATACGGTCTATCCAACATGCCATCGAACACGTAGTCCGTCGAATAGTGAACCAGGAGTGCACCGACGCGCTTCGCTTCCTCGGCCAAGGTCGCGGGCGCATCCGCGTTGATTTGCCTCGCGGCGGCAACCTCAGTTTCGGCCTGATCGACTGCCGTATACGCCGCGGGATTCACGATCATCGTGGGCCGCACTTCGCGAATGCATCGGCGAATCGCGTCGGAACTGCCGAGATCGAGCATGGCTCGGTCAGCCGCGACGACGCGTCCGAGCCCCTGCAATGTCCGCAGCAGTTCGAAACCCACCTGGCCATTGACGCCAGTGACAAGGATCACGTGATCGCGGGCTTGCTCAGGCATGGGCCACAGTCCCCGAGTCACTCAAAACACTCGGCTTCGGCGAGCCGCTTGCCCGCCGCATCCTTCGCCGCCAGCAACGGCTCGAAGTCGATCGGCCATTCGATGCCGATCGCGGGATCGTTCCACACGATGCTGCGCTCGTGCTCGGGGAACCAGTAATCGGTCGTCTTGTAGAGGAACTGCGCCGACTCCGAAATGACGACGAAGCCATGCGCGAAACCCGGCGGCACCCACAACTGCCGATGATTCTCCGCAGAAAGATGTACGCCGACCCACTTGCCGAA
>NZ_CAJMZF010000070.1:0-21029 GCF_905220245.1 Paraburkholderia sp. J63
CAAGGGGAATGGTATAGGCGCATCCGTCACTTCGCACCACCAAACAAAGTGACAAGGCACCCGCACATCCGGCGGCGCTACGCGCGCCGTGGGGCATAACCGAAAACCAGGGGGACGCATGCGTGGTCGCGTGTACGGGTAGTCCCCCTGGTTTCCCCTGCAGACCCGACCGCTGCGCGCGTAGCGAGCAGCGGGATGAATGAGTCCTTTGTCACTGGGTAGTATGGTGCGAGATGGCGGACGCGCCTATACCATTCCCCTTGAACGGCTGTTTGCGGACTTCGTCACACTGGCGGTGTGGGCGGCTTTCTTTTGCCTACTTTTCTTTGCCGCTGCAAAGAAAAGTAGGTGCCGCCCCGCACAGGGGCAACGCTAGCAGACCGACACGAAAGCAAGGAAACGCGAAAAGGAAACGCGAAAACACCCCAACGCCCCAGGGCTCTCAGCGCTTCCCCCCAGCCCCCGCAATCGCCTTCGCAGTAGAAATCAGCGCCTCCGCCATCCGAATACTCGCCGCATCAATCAGCCGCCCATCGAGCGACACCGCACCCTTACCATCCCTCGCAGCCTGAGCCATCGCATCCATAATGCGCTGCGCCCGGGAAACTTCGGCATCGCTCGGCGTAAACACACGATTCGCCAATTCGATCTGCGACGGATGAATGGCCCACTTGCCTTCATAACCCAGCACGGCGGCACGCCTGGCAGCCGCATCATACCCATCGGGATCGCTGAAATCCCCGAACGGCCCGTCGATCGGCCGCAACCCATAGGCGCGGCACGCCACCATCATGCGCGTCTGCGCGGCGTGCCACTGGTCGCCCCAGAAGTAGTCGCGCTTGCCGTCGGCGTCCTTGTCGCTGAGCACGCCGTAATCGCGGTTCACGCCGCCGATCACGGTCGTGCGCGCGCGCGTGGAGGCCGCATAATCGGCCACGCCGAACGACATCGCCTCGAGCCGCCGGCTAGACTGCGCAATCGCTTCCACGTTCGCCATGCCCAACGCGGTTTCGATCAGGACTTCGAAACCAATGCGCCGCGTGCGTTTCTTCGCGGCTTCGATCTGCGTGACCAGCATGTCGATCGCGTAGACGTCGGCGGCCACGCCCACCTTCGGAATCAGGATCATGTCGAGCCGCGGGCAGGCTTCCACGATGTCCACCACGTCGCGATACATGTAGTGCGTATCGAGCCCGTTGATGCGGACCATCATCGTCTTCGCGCCCCAGTCGATGTCGTTGAGGCCTTCGATGATGTTCTTGCGCGCCTGCTCCTTGTCGTCGGGCGCGACCGCGTCTTCGCAGTCGAGAAAGATGATGTCGGCGGCCGAGCGCGCGGCCTTTTCGAACATGGCGGGGTTGGAGCCCGGCACGGCCAGCTCCGAGCGGTGCAGCCGTGGCGTGGCCGGTTCGATTGCGGTAAAGCTCATGGGTAATCTCCTCGATGGTTGGGGCGCAAGCCGCACGAAGCGGCACAAGGGCAGGCACGCGGTCTAGCCCGTCGCGCCGAATCCCGATGCGATGCAATTGATGGAGAGCAGCAGCGGCACCAGATAGCCGCGCCGTTCCTGATCGGCGCTCGCGGTGCGGTACAGGCGCAGCAATTCGATCTGCTGCCGGCTCACGAGATTGATGGCCGGGAGCCGCCGCGCGAGCCGTTCGCAGAACTGCGGGAAGCGTTCCGCAACCGCGTCGCCGTCGCTCACTTTGAGCACCATCTCCGTGGTGAGGCGATATTCGGCCTCGATCTGCGTGAAGATCGTCTCGCGCAACTGCTCGTCGGGCACGAGGCTCGCGTAGCCACGCGCGATGTCGAGATCGACCTGGGCCAGCGTCTTTTCGACTTCGTCGACGATCAGCCGGAACAGCCGCGATTCGTTGAACATCCTGCGCAGCAGATCGAGCCCGCGTTCCTGGCGCACCGCGAGAAAGGACGAGATCGCGCTGCCCACGCCATACCAGCCCGTGAGCGCGTGGCGGTTCTGCGACCACGCGAACACCCACGGAATCGCGCGCAGGTCTTCGAGGCTGCGTGCGCCGAAGCGCCGTGCCGGGCGCGAGCCCATGTTCAGCATCGAAAGTTCTTCGAGCGGGCTGGCCGCCTGAAAATACGCGATCAGCTCGGGTCGATCGACGAGCTTCACATAGGCCGCGCGCGAGGCACCCGCGAGCGCTTCCATCGCGTCGTCGAACTCGCCGCGCGGGCGCAGCTCGTCTTCGCGCTCGGACTTGAACGTATGCTCCAGCACGCTCGATGCGAGCAGTTCGACGTGATATTGCGCGGTGCCGCGGTTCGCGTACTTGTGCGAGACCACTTCGCCTTGCTCCGTCACCCGGAAGCGCCCGTTGACCGAGCCCGCGGGCAGCGCGGCGATGGCGCGGCCCGCAGGCACGCCGCCGCGGCTCACCGAGCCGCCGCGTCCGTGGAAGAACGAGATCGTGATGCCGAGTTCGCGCCCGACGCGCGCGATCTTCGTCTGCGCCTTCGAGAGCTCCCAGTTGCTCGCGAAGAACCCGCCGTCCTTGTTCGAATCGGAGTAGCCGATCATGACTTCCAGCACGCCGCCTTGTGCGCGGATGCTGCGCTTGACCATCGGCACGGCGAGCAGTTCGCGCAGGATTTCGGGCGCGCGCCGCAAATCGTCGATGGTTTCGAGCAGCGGCACGACCGGCAGCGTGCAGCTTTCCATACCGGCGGCATCGCTGAAGAGCCCCGCCTGCTTCGCGAGCAGATAGACGCCGAGCACGTCGGTCGCGTGATGCGTCATGCTCAGGATGAACGCGCCGAAGGCGTTGCGATCCACCTGTTCGCGCATCGTGCGGACCATGCGGAAGATCTGGACCGTTTCCGCCTCCACTTCGCCCAGCGACTCGGGCAGCGCACCGGTGACTTCGCCGGGGCTGAGCGGATGCGCGAGCTCCGTGAGGAGCCACGTCTTCCATGCTTCGGAGTCCAGATCGGGCGGCTCGGTGCCGGGCTTCGCGCGCGCACGCCAGAGCGCGAGCAGGGTCTTGTTGATGACCGTGGAGTTCTCGCGCAGGTCGAGCTGCACCGTGCTGAAGCGGAACGTCTCCACTTCATGGCGCAGCGGCCGCACGTACGAGCCCGCAAGCGTGTCGCTGCCGGTCGCGAGCAGCGCGAGCTCCATCGCGCGCAACTCGGCGGCCAGTTCGTCGGCGCTCGCGTAGCCGCCCGGAATGGGCGTGCCTGCGCCACGCCGCTGCGCGTCGGCGAGTGTGATGTCGAGCTTGCGCAGCATGCAGGTCAGATACTGGCGGAACACCTCGCCCGGATTGCGCGTGGCGATGGCCGCGCCGTCGCCGCTTTGCTCCAGCGCGCGCGCGAGCTCAGCGCCGAACGCCTCGGGCACGGGCAGCGCCTCGGCGGTAATGCTGAGCGTCTGCGCGAGGTCGAGAAGCTGTTGCCGGTAGCGCTTGAGGCACGCGAGCCGGTTGTCGTAGAGCGTCGCGCGCGTGACGTCGTTGTTGACGAAGGGATTGCCGTCGCGGTCGCCGCCGATCCACGAGCCGAACTGGAAGAAGCGCGGCATCTCGAAGTGCTCGCCGGGGTAGAACTGCTGGAGCGCTTCTTCGAGCCGCTCGAATAGCAGCGGCACGGCTTCGAACAGCGTCTCGCCGAAGAAGTGCAGCCCCCACGCGACTTCCTGCGCGACGGTGGGCTTCTCGCGGCGCAGCTCGCCGCTCATCCAGAGCAGTTCGATTTCGTTGCCGAGCTGCGCGACGAGCTTGCGCCGCTCGCGCGGCGTCCAGCGCGGCGACTCCAGATCCATCAGCTTGCGATAGATGCGCCGGTGGATTTCGAGCACGGTCACGCGCTTGGCCTCGGTCGGGTGCGCGGTGATGACGGGGCGGATCTTCAGATGCTGGAGCACGGCGCGGACTTCGTCGGCGGGCACGCCGGCCGAGGCCGCGTCGGCCACCACGCGCGAGAACGAGGCCGTGAGCCGCGCATAGCCGCTCTCGATTTCGATCTCGCGGCGCCGGCGCATGGCCGTGCTCTGCTCGGCCACGCTCAGCAGCTGGAACCAGATGCCCTGGGCCTGCAGGCTGCGCCGCCATACCGCGCGCGGCACGTCGGGCGGCAGCGGCTCGCCGCGCAGCGCGAGTTCGACCTGCGGCTGGCGGCGTCGCGCGACGTCACAGAGCAAGCCGAAGAGCAGGTCGACCACGCAGGGTTCGTAGGCCTGAGCATCGAGCGTGGGCAACGCCGACGAAGCGGTGGCGAGGCGGTCGAGCAGCGAGGCCGGATGAGCGGACGAAATCGACGCGCCGGACGAAGGCGTTGCAGCCGGTTGACGGCGCGGCGCCTCCACGCCGCGCGACGTCACGGTGCGGGCCTCGGCCCCCGCGGCGGGTTTGGCCTCGACGGCCTCAAGCGACGCGGCGGGCTTCATTTTGCGTCAGCGCCGCGGCGACGGTCGAGCCCAGCTCGGAGGCGCTGGGTGCAACGAAAAGCCCATGGGCGCGCATGATTTCCGCTTTCTCGGCGGCGCTGTCGCCGGCTGCCGAGATGATCGCGCCCGCGTGGCCCATGCGGCGGCCCTTCGGCGCCGTGAGGCCGGCGACGTAGCCCACCACGGGCTTGGTCATGTTCTCCTGGACCCAGCGCGCGGCCTCGGCCTCCTGCGGTCCGCCGATCTCGCCGATCATGATCACGACCTCGGTCTCGGGGTCGTTCTCGAAGAGGCGCAGATGGTCGAGGAACGAGCTGCCGTTGATCGGATCGCCGCCGATGCCCACGCTCGTGGTCACGCCGAGGCCCAGGTCGTTGAGCTGAGCCGCCGCCTCGTAGCCGAGCGTGCCCGAGCGCGAGACGATGCCGACCGAGCCGCGCCGGTAGATGTGCCCCGGCATGATGCCGAGCATCGCGCGCCCCGCGCTGATGATGCCGGCGCAGTTGGGCCCGACCAGCATCGTACGCGATTCCTTCGGATACCGAAGCAGGTAGCGCTTTACGCGCATCATGTCCTGCGCCGGAATGCCGTCGGTGATCGAGCAGACGAGCTGCAGGCCCGCGTCGGCGGCCTCCATGATGGAGTCGCCGCAGAACGGCGGCGGCACGAACACGAGGCTCGCCGTGGCGCCGGTCGCCTGCACGGCTTCCTTCACGGTATTGAATACGGGGCGGTCGAGATGGCGCTGGCCGCCCTTGCCCGGTGTCACGCCGCCCACCACGTTGGTGCCGTACGCGATCATTTCCTTCGCGTGGAAGGTCGCCTTGTCGCCGGTGAAGCCCTGCACGATCACGCGGGTGTTTTCGTCGATCAGGATGCTCATGTGTACGCTCCTATTTGCTCTTTCTGGCGCGGTGCGCCTTGGACGCCTCCACGGCCTTCTGGGCCGCTTCGAGCAAGGTGTCGGCTGCGATGATGGGCAGCCCGCTCTCGCGGATGATGCGCCGCCCCTCCTCCACGTTGGTGCCCGCGAGCCGCACGACGAGCGGCACGCGCAGGTTCTTCGCGGCCTGCACGACGCCCTCGGCCACCCAGTCGCAGCGATTGATGCCCGCGAAGATGTTCACGAGAATCGCCGAGACGTTGGCGTCGGAGAGCACGAGCCGGAAGGCCGCGGCCACGCGCTCGGGCGAGGCGCCGCCGCCCACGTCGAGGAAGTTCGCGGGCTCGCCGCCCGCGTACTTGATGGTGTCCATGGTGGCCATCGCGAGGCCGGCGCCGTTGATGATGCAGCCGATGTCGCCGTCGAGGCCCACGTAGTTCAGGCCGAACTGCGCGGCCTCCGATTCGCGCGGGTCTTCCTGCGAGGCGTCGCGCATCTCGGAGACGTGCGAGTGCCGGAACAGGCCGTTGTCGTCGAAGGTGACCTTGGCGTCGAGCGCGATCACGCGGTCGTCGGCGGTCACCACGAGCGGGTTGATCTCCACCATCGTCGCGTCGAGGTCGCGGAACGCGCGGTAGGCGCCCATGATCGCGGCCACGGCGCGGCTCACCTGCTTGATGTTCAGGCCGAGGCCGAAGGCGAGCTCGCGCGCCTGGAACGGCTGCAGGCCCACGGCCGGCTCGGCGATCACCTGGAGGATGGCCTCGGGATTCGTGTGCGCCACTTCCTCGATGTCCATGCCGCCTTGCGCGGAGACGATCACGCGTACGCGCTCGGCCTTGCGGTCGAGGACGATGCCCAGATAGATCTCGCGCTCGAACTTCTCGGCCACTTCGATATAGACGCGCTCGACGACCTTGCCTTCGGGCCCGGTCTGCGTGGTCGCGAGCCGCTTGCCGAACAGCGAGGTGGCCGCCGCGTGCACGTCGTGATAGGTCTCGCAGAGCTTGATGCCGCCGGCCTTGCCGCGCGCGCCCGAGTGGATCTGCGCCTTGACGGCCCAGTGCCAGCCGCCGAGCTCGGTGGCGCAATAGACGGCCTGGTCCGGCGTATAGGCGACAAGCCCGCGCTGGATGGGCACGCCGAAGCCGGAGAGCAGTTCTTTCGCCTGATATTCGTGGATGTCCATGATGGTGTTCCGTGCGAATGAGAAAAGCGGTTTGTGAAAGCGAACGCGGCCCGGTGCTCAGGCGACCAGGTGCTGCGGCTCGCCGCTCACGTAAGCCTCGATGTTGTCGATCAGCTGGTCGGCGAGAAACTGCATCGCGCCGTCCGAAGCCCACGCCACGTGCGGCGTGAGTATGAAATTCGGCAGATCGGGATCGAGGAGGGGATTGCCTGCCTTGGGCGGCTCGCTGGTCAGGACGTCGAAGCCCGCGCCCGCGATCAGCCCTTCGCGCAGGGCCGTCGCGAGCGATTCCTCGCAAACGAGCCCGCCGCGCGCGGTGTTGATGAGCAGCGCGCTGCGCTTCATCGTCCGCAACTGGTCGAGCGCGATCAGGTTGCGCGTTTCGGGCCGCAGCGGCGTGTGCAGCGAAACGATGTCCGACTCGCGCAGCAACTGTTCGAGCGGCATGAAGGCCACGTCGCGCGGTTTGTCCTTCGTCGACGCATGCTCGGCGAACACCACGCGCATGCCGAAGCCGCGTGCGATGGCCGCGGTGCCGCGACCGAGCGAGCCGTCGCCGACGATGCCGAGCGTCGCGCCGTGCAGATCGCGAATCGGGTGATCGAAGAAGCAGAACTGGTCCGACGCCTGCCAGCGGCCGCGCCGCACGTCGTCGCGATAGGCGAGCAGATTGCGGCGCAGCGCGAGGATCAACGCGAAGGTGTGCTCCGGCACCGTATGCGTGGCGTAGTTGCGGATGTTGGCCACAGCAATGCCGTGCGCGCGGCAGTAGGCCGTATCGATCACGTCGTAGCCCGTGGCGGCCACGGCGATCAGCGCGAGACGTGGCAGCTTCGCCAGCGTCTCGGCGCGCAGCGGCACCTTGTTGGTGATCGCGACGGTGGCGCCTTCGAGACGCTGGGCCACCTCGTGCGGCGCGCTCACGTCGTACTCCGCCCAGCAATGCTCGAAGGCGGGACGCCGCACATCGGCCTTCAACGTGGAGCGGTCGAGAAAGACGATTTCATGAAGCATGATTCGGTATCCTGCCTTTTTGGTCGAAAGCGTTGGGAGCGCGGGGGCGCCGGGCGCCTTGCGCGAAGGCGCCCGGATGTTGCTCTGCGTTGGCTCGCGGTTGACGACTCAGGCAGCGGCCACGCGGCGCAGCGGCTCGACCTGTTCCGCGTGCTGCGTCTGCTCCTCCTGCGCCTGGCGGGGGTCGTGCGTGCGCCAGTACTGCGTGGCCGCGCCGGTGCCGCTGCCGGGGCGCACGTCGATGCCCACGTCGAGCATCGCCATTTCCGCGCCCGCGATGGCGCTCGTGAGCATCAGCTCGTTGAGGTCGCCGAGGTGGCCGATGCGGAACACCTTGCCCGCGACCTTCGAGAGGCCCGCGCCGAGCGCGAGGTTGTAGCGCCGGAACGCGCGGTCGATCACGTGCGCGCCGTTGAAGCCCTGCGGCACGACGATGGCGCTGACCGTATCCGAATGCCACTTCGGCGCCTTGGCGCAGAGCTCCAGGCCCCAGCCTTCGGTGACGGCGGCGCGCACGCCTTGCGCGAGGTGATGATGGCGCGCGAACACGTTTTCGAGCCCTTCCTGGAAGATCAGGTCGAGCGCCGCGCGCAGGCCGTAGAGCAGCGACAAGGCGGGCGTGTACGGGAAGTAGCCGGTCGCGTTGGCCTTGATCATGTCGCCGAGATCGAAGTAGCAGCGCCTGGACTTCGCCTGCTCCATCGCCTTGAGCGCCTTCGGGCTCACACACAGGATGCCGAGGCCCGCGGGCAGCATGAGCCCCTTTTGCGAACCCGTGACGGCGAGATCGACGCGCCAGTCGTCCATGCGGAAATCGATGCAGCCAATCGAGCTCACGCCGTCGACGAACAGCAGCGCCGGGTGATGCGCGTTGTCCATCGCGTGGCGCAGCGCGCCGATGTCGCTCGTCACGCCGGTCGCGGTCTCGTTGTGACAGGCCAGAATGCCCTTGATCTGATGCTTCTTGTCGGCCTTGAGCACGTCCTCGATACGCTCGACGGGCACGCCTTCGCCCCAGTCGACGTCGATGATCTCGACTTCGAAGCCGAGACGCTGCGCCATGTCGGCCCACAGATGACTGAACTGCCCGAAGCGCGCCACGAGCACGCGGTCGCCGGGCGAGAGCGTGTTGGTCAGCGCGGCTTCCCAGGCGCCCGTGCCCGAGGACGGGAAGATGAACGGCTGGCCGCTCGTGGTCTTGTAGAGGCGCTTGAGGTCGCTGAGCACGCCGTTGGCGAGCTCGGGGAAGCGCGTCGAGCGGTGGTCCTCCATCGACACGACCATCGCGCGCAGCACGGCGTCGGGAATGTTGGTGGGGCCGGGGACGGCGAGAATGTTGCGACCCGGGATACGCGTTCCAGTGGTATTCGACATGTCTGCACTCCTGAGTAATGGTATGAGGAACGTATGAATCAGCCGCTCGGGCGGTGGATCAGATGGCGGGGCCGGTGGCGCTCTGCCGTGGTTCGGGCGCGTCGCCGTAGACGGGGAAGCGCGTGGTGAGGGCGTGCACGGCATCGGCCACGCGGCGGATCACGAGATCGTTGGCGGGGGCTTCGAGCACGTCGGCGATCAGATGGGAGAGCTGGTGCGCCTCGGCCTCGCCGAAGCCGCGCGTGGTCATCGCGGGCGAGCCCACGCGAATGCCGCTCGTGACGAAGGGCTTTTGCGGGTCATTCGGAATGGCGTTCTTGTTGACGGTGATGCCGGCCTTGCCGAGCGCGGCCTCGGCGTCCTTGCCCGTGATGTCCTTCGCGCGCAGATCGACGAGAAAGAGATGCGACTCCGTGCGGCCCGACACGATGCGCAGCCCGCGCTCCTGGAGCGTGCCGGCCATGGCGCGCGCGTTGATCATCACCTGGCGCTGGTACTGCTTGAACTCGTCGCTCATCGCCTCGCGGAACGCGACCGCCTTGGCCGCGATCACGTGCATGAGCGGGCCGCCCTGGATGCCGGGGAAGATCGTCGAGTTGAGTGCCTTCTCGTGCTGGGCGCCCGAAAGGATCAGGCCGCCGCGCGGGCCGCGCAGCGTCTTGTGCGTGGTCGAGGTCACGAAGTCGGCAATGCCCACCGGGCTCGGATAGAGACCCGCTGCAATCAGGCCCGCATAGTGCGCCATATCGACGAAGAGCCACGCGCCGACGCTGTCCGCAATCGCGCGAAAACGCTGCCAGTCGATCGTGAGCGCATAGGCCGAGGCGCCCGCGACGATCATGCGCGGTTTGTGCTCATGCGCGAGACGCTCGACCTGGTCGTAGTCGATTACTTCGGTATCCGGATGAAGCCCGTAAGCGACCGCGTTGAAAAGCTTGCCGCTCACGTTCACCGAGGCGCCGTGGGTCAGGTGGCCGCCGTGCGCGAGCGACATGCCGAGGATCGTGTCGCCGGGCTTGAGCACGGAGAGATAGACGGCCTGGTTGGCCTGCGAGCCCGAGTGAGGCTGCACGTTCGCATATTCGGCACCGAAGAGCTGCTTCGCGCGGTCGATGGCGAGCTGCTCGGCCACGTCCACGTGCTCGCAGCCGCCGTAATAGCGCTTGCCAGGATAGCCTTCGGCATACTTGTTGGTGAGCAGCGACCCTTGCGCCTCCATCACGGCGGCAGACGTATAGTTCTCCGATGCAATTAGCTCGATGTGGTCCTGTTGCCGCACGGATTCCGCAACGATGGCCTGACGCAATTCCGGATCGGTTGCTGCGATGGTCTGCTGGAAGCTGAACATGAGGGTCGCCTTTGTGTCGATGGTCGATGTCGGGAACGTGAGAGTGATGGTAGTGGCGCGGCCCCGAAAACACTCATTCCGCTTTCTTATCCAACCCATAACCGGGCCTGCAAGCCAATGCCGGCGGGACTTTCGCCCGCGGGAATACCCCGTCGTGGGCATTGCCGCACTGGCCCGCGCTGGTACAGTGACGGCATGGGACGGGCGCCTTTTTCAGCGGCGGCCGAATGAGCCTGGGAGGTTTTCGATCAGAAGAGGATGCGGAGGAAGCGGATGCTTAACCTGACATTGCGGCAATTGCGGGTCTTCGAGGCGGCGGCGCGTCACCTGAGTTTCTCGCGCGCGGCCGAAGAGCTGCATCTGACGCAGCCGGGCGTGTCCGCGCAACTCAAGCATCTCGAAGAAAGCATCGGCATGAAGGTGTTCGAGCAGATTGGACGGCGCATCTTTCTCACCGAGGCGGGCCGCGAAGTCTATGGCCATACGCGCTCGATCCAGGAGCAGCTCTCTGTGCTCGAAGAGTCGCTCGACCAGTTGCGCGACACCACGCAGGGCAAGATTCGCGTTTCCGCCGTGACGGGCACCGCGGGCCATCTCTCGCTCGCGTGCATTTCACGCTATACGAAGGCGTTTCCCGGCGTGCGCGTGCGCCTGAAGTTTGGCAACCGCGAGAGCGTGCTGGGCGCGCTGGCCGGCAACGAGGCCGATCTGGCGATCATGGGGCAGCCGCCCGAAGGGCAGGGGCTCGTGGCGCAGCCGTTCATGAAGAACCCATTGGTGGCGATCGCGCCGCCCGATCATCCACTCGCGCGGCAGCGCACGATTCCGCTTGCGGCGCTAGAGGACGAGGTGTTCGTGGTGCGCGAGCCCGGCTCAGGCACGCGGCGCGCGATGGAGCGCTTTTTTGCCGAGCATCGTGTGCGCTTTCGGCCGGGGCTTGAGGTCAGCAGCAACGAGGCCGTGAAGTGCTGCGTTCATGTGGGCATGGGGCTCGCGGTCGTGCCGTTGCAGACGGTGCTGCCGGAACTGGAGACGCTGCGGCTGAAAGTGCTGGACGTGGAGCGTTTTCCTATCGTGCGGTATCTGTATATCGTGCATCGCGAGAACAAGCATTTGTCCGCGGCCGTGGAGGCGTTCAAGCGGACGCTGCTGGGGGAGGCGCAGAAGGTGATGGATGAGGTGTAGCGAGGTATGGCGTGAGGCGTGAGGACGGCGCGCGCTACGCACCGAACCCGGGCCTCCCGCGCTCACCCCGCAACCAACAACTCCCCCCTCCCATCCACGGAAATATCGCCGGCGAGCCGTCGCGGCGTCCGCCGCACCAGCTCACCGAACGCCCCCCCTTCGCGCGCAAGACTGCGCGCGACGAGGCGCCAAAAGACGCTCACCTCGGCGCGAATCTCAACAAAGCGATCCGTCTCCGGCAAATGCCGCATACCAGGCAGAATCAGCGACCCGCGCCGCATTCCATAAGCGAGATGCTCGCCCACATTCCCCGCTATGCCAATCGTGCCCGCCACCATGCGCGAGGCCGCAAACGCGCCCGCATCGCCGAACACGAGCGCCGTGCCGCGTCGCATGCGGTCGCCCAGGCGCTCGCCCGCGTGGCCGCGCACGATGAGCGTGCCGCCGCGCATGCCGTCCATGCTGCCCGGCAGCGCCGCCGCCGCGAAATCGCCGCTATGGCCGCCGATCTCGATGCGCCCGCCCGCCATCTCGCAGGCCACGAAATCGCCGCAATTGCCGCTCACGGTGAGCGTGCCGGCGCTCATCTGCACGCCCGCGAGATCGCCCACGCTACCGTCCACGACGATCGACCCGCCATCCATCGCACAGCCGATGCGATCGAAGCGCTGCAAGTCGCCTTCGAACGCGATGGAGGGTTCGGCCTCGGGCGTCGCGTGCATATGCACATCGAAGAGGTCCGCGAGCGCAATGCGCTCGGTGCCGTGCCAGAGCGGCAGGCGCGCGACTTCGCTCTCGCTCAGGGGCGCGAGCGTGGCGGGCAGCAGCGTGCGCGCGTCGATGCGCAATGCGGGCGCCGCTTTCACACGCAGCGTGATGCGCTTCATGGGGTCTCTCCGTGGCCGCACAGACGATGCAGATGAAAATGGAACGGGCCGAGTTTGCCGCCGTAGTTCCCCGCGCTGATGCGCGTGACGCCGGCTTGCGCGCCGCGCGCAGTCACGGCCTCGATGCCGGTGCGCATCGCGTTCGCGACATCGGCTTCGCTGAGTCCGTCGACGACGATCTCCAGCACGCAGCGCGTCTCGTCGGTCAGCTCGGTGCGCGGCGCGAGACCCGCGAGCGTGGGGCAAAACGCATCGTTGGTCGAGGCGGGCAGCGCGGCGTATTTCGAGCCGACCTTCGAGCCCGAGCGCACCACACCGCCTGGAAACGGCATGATGGCGCCGGGCACGCGCCGCATCGCCTCGACGGCCGCTTCGGCGCCCGCGAGCGCGGCGTCGGGGTCGCGCGCGAGCAGCAGCAGGTTGCCGCCGCCCACGCCCTTGATCACGCAAGTGGTTTCCTGCGCAACGAATTCGCCGTCCATGACCGGCACGCGCCAGTAGCGCACGCCGTCGATCATCTTCGCGATCTGCCAGCCGTCGCCGAAGAAGCGCAGGTTCTTGCCGAGCGCGATGGCCTCGCCCTCGGTAATCCCCGCATAGACGGCCGTGGTCGGGCAGGTGAGCACGCACTGGCCCACGCGGCGCTCGACCTGCTTGGCCAGCTCCTTGCCCGACATCGAGAAGAGCAGGATCGCGATGCCCGGCCTGCCGTCGGGCGATGCGTCCGGTTCGATCTCGCGTTCGATGGCGGCCTCGCAGCCGCACGCGATCACCGAGGTCGCGAAGCCGGTCGCCGCTATGGCCGCGTGGCGCGCCCAGGTGGCGTTGCGCGCGGTGATCACGAGCCGGGTGGCCTTCATCGGGAAGGCTTCGGCGAAGGTGTCGTCGATGGTCACGCCGTTGATCGTGAGCGGCGCTGGCTCCGTGGTGCTCGCGATGGCGCTCATGACGGCTCTTCTCCGGTGTTGTTGCCGCTACAGGCCGCGGGCAGTAGTCGCCCGGCGTTGCAGCACGAGCAGAGCTCGTCGCGGCCGATGGCGGCGTGGCGGAAGTTGTACGCGAGATGGCGTTCGCCGTATTCGTCGAGCGTGCGCTCGATCGAACGGTCGAACTCGGGCTCGACGAAGTGCGTGCCGCCCACGGGCGTCGCCACGATGCGGCCCTGGCGCGCGACCAGCTCGCCGTCCTTGAACACATATTCCGGTGTGCTGAACATCGCCTCGCGGTTGGTGTCGTCGCGATAGACGGCGATGTCGGCGGCGGCGCCCGCGCTCAGGCGGCCGCGGTCGCGCAGCCCGAGCAGGCGCGCGGGCGCGGCGCGCGTGAGAATCGCGATCTCCTCGAAGCTCAGCTCGCGCGTCATGCTCGCAAGCGCCGATTGCTGCGCGACCTCGGGATGCAGCTTCGCCAGCTGCTCGTCGCGGAACGATTTGTCCATCAGAAGCCGGATCAGGTGAGGGTAGCTCGTGAACGGGCCGCCGTTCGGGTGATCGGTGGTCAGCGTGATCTGCCACGGATTCTTGACCATCAGGAACAGCTCGAGGCCGATGGTCCATTGCAGCGCATTTACGTAGCTTTGCTCACGATAGCGGAACGGCACCACGCCGCAGCCCGCATCGCATTCGATGTCGCCGGCGATCCATTTGCGCGGTGAGGCGAAGTCGGCCTGCTTGACCTGTTTCATGATGTCGCCGGACGCCGTGACGGTCTGTCCGAACATGATCTGGCCGACGTCGATCGAGATGTTCGGATGCGCGTTCACTGCTTCGGCAATGCGCTCGGCCGCCGATGAGAACTTGCGCGGACCTTCAGTGCCGTAGCTATGGAACTGGATGTGCGTGAGATGGCCGGGCAGGCCTTCGAGCGCGTCGATGGTCGCGAGCGTGGAATCGACATTGCCGGGCACGCCCAGATTGCTCGCATGAATATGCAGCGGATGCGGGACCTTGAGCTCGGTGAGCGCGCGCGCGAGCGTGTGCAGCATCTGGCGCGGCGTGATCGCGTAGTGCGCGTGCGTCTCGTCCACGTTCAGGCTGCGCTGGTTGAACTTGAACGCCGAAATCCCGCCGGGGTTCACGACCTTCACGCCCAGCGCCTTCGTGGCGTTGATGGACCAGCCGACGTAATCGCGCAGGCGCTCGAACTCCTCGCCTTTCGCGAGCATGCTCAGGAACAGCTCGTCGTTGCCGAGCATCACATAGGCGCCGTGATCGATGATCGGTGTGTCGCCCATCTCCAGATGCGTGTGGCGCGCGTTCGAGGCGATCATCGCGGGCTCGAACGCCGCCGTGTAGCCCATCTCGGCGTAGCGGTAGCCCGTTGCGAGCGTGCCCGGCGTGCAGACGCCGCACGAGGCCAGCTCCAGCGCGTTTTCGGCTTCCTCGCGCTGCATGCGAATACGGTGGTCCTCGGGCATCAGCATGCGGGCGAGGTTCACCTTGCCGCCGCCGATGTGCGAATGCATGTCGATGCCGCCCGCCATCACGGTCATGCCGGTGACGTCGTATTCGCGGTCGACGGACTCCTCGGCGCCTAGTTCGACGATGCGGCCGTCGCGCACGCCGATGTCGGCGATAGTCCCATCGATGCGGCTTGCCGGATCGAACACGCGAGCGCCGCGCAGACGAAACGTGCTCATGCGGCGTTCTCCTTGTGCGATGCGAGCTTCGCGCCCAGCTGTGCCGCGAAAGCGGCCACGGTGGGCAGCGTGTCTTCGTAGACCGGCGTGAGCGGCAGCACGACGCCGCCATCGGCGCGAAACAGATGGCCCGGCGAGCCGATGCCCGGCGTGGAGACGGGCACGAACACGGTCGGCCCTTCACGGTCCGCGCAGATTGCGGCGAGGCCCGGATGGCCGAGCACGATCGTCGGCAGGGTCGTGTGCGGCGGCGGCAAATCTGCGCCGAAGCTCGAGACCCAGAGCAGCGCATCGACTCCATGGTCCGCGAGCAGGCGCGCTGTGTCGTAGCGCTGCGGCGCGTGCTCGAGTCCGCTGCGGTGCACGCCGGTGCGCAGCGGCAAGCCCGAGAGCCAGGTGAGCGTCTGGTTCACGCTCGCGCCGCCATCGTCGCCGCCGAGCGCGAGGCCGCCTGCGCGCCGCGCGCGGTTGAGCGCCTTCAGCAGGCGGTCGAATCCCTCGACGAGCAGTGTCGCATGGGCGCCCGGCAGATCGGAAGGAATCCATACTATTGCCGTGTAGGTCGCCGCGAGCATGCGCACCACGAGCGCGGCCAGTGCGGGATCGGCGCCCGCTCGCAGGGATTTGCCGGCGAGCAGCGCGTTGAGCGTGGCTATCGTGTCGTAGAGGTCGTTTCGCAAGGGGATCGCGAGCGTCTCGACGCCGGGTCGGTCCGCGAGTGCGCGATCGGCGTCGGCATCGCAGCCGAGAAAGACGACCGTGCGTTGCGCTGGCCCAACTTCATCGGCATTGCCTGGCTCGCTGCCCACCGCGCAGCGCGCGAAGAACTCCGGATACCGCGCCGAGGGCGAAGCGCCGATGCAGACGATCAGATCGGCGCGATTGCGGATTTCGGCGAGGGTCGTCGTGAAGGCGCCGCGGTCCTGCATGGCTGTCAAGCCGTGCGTCAGCGCGCGGCCATGCGCGTGATCGAAGATCGCGCCGCACGCGTTGGCGACGCGATAGAACGCGCGCGCGCCGGCCACGTCGGTGGCCATGCCGCCGAAGAGCGGCTGGCGCGCGCGGGCGAGCCACTGCGCGGCGGTGTCGAGCGCGGTTTGCGCGTCGACCGGTTGGCCGTTCACGGCGGGCTTCGCCGGGGACGGCGCGGCGCCGAACTGGGCGAGCGCGCGCGCGGCGCGCGGGCAGCGCGTGCCCACCGGCGTCAGCGTCTCGGCTTGGGCGACGCCGAAGCGGTCGCACAGCAGCGCGCAGAACGGGCAGGTCCAGGGGGGAGTGTGAAGAGTCGCGTCCATGCCTGCCGATCTGCAAGGGCTATGCCATGCGCGATGCGGGGGCGGCGCGTGCGGGATTTAAGAAGGCGCCCTTGACGCGCTTCGCAGATGGATTCGGGCGCGTTCGCAAGCGGACAGGTGGCTCTATCCGCGCGATGAGCAAGCAACGGCGCGTGCCGTGCGCGGCACACAATGCGTACGACGATTGGCGCGTGCGTCACAGACTGTCACGCCTGGATCGCGCTTGCGCGATGGTCCGCCGTGGTCGATCGGCGGGTGATTCATCGTCGTTTCAATGGTCGGTTCGATTACCGATGCCGCGCTAGTTAAAGCACTAAGTAAAGCGTTGAAGACTGCGCCAACGACCGCACTATCGCCTGTGCGCATGAGCCGCGCGACACCAACGCGACCACCCGCGCCCGGCATTGGCATGAAACGTGATTGTCGCGACGGGGCCGGTGCTATGCGCGAGTCGCGCGTTCCACTCAGGAGGCAGCGGGAATGCGCCGCTCGTGCAGCGCGGAGGCCACGAGCCACGCCGTCGCGCCCGAGGCGGCCGCTGCTTGCAGATCGTCGGCGTTACGAATGCCGCCCGCGCCGATGATCTGCCGCTGTCCCGCGCGTTCGCGGACCTCGGCAATGGTGTCGAGCGCCGGGCCGTCGAACGAGCCCACGCGTTCGAGCGTCATCACGATGAGGCGCTCGGGCCAGTGCGATACGTCGGTCCAGCAATGCGGGTCGCCGAGCGGCGTGTCGTGACGGCGGTCGAGCGAGAGCAGCGCATCGGCGGGCAGATGCGCCATCGCGCCAGGATGCAGCGATTCGCTGCCGAAGACGGGCGTGATGAGGGCACGGCGGATGCCATCGTGGGCAGCACGGCCTTCGCGCAACGGCGCAAGCAATGCGCCGGCCGCGTGAGGATCGGCAAAGCCCGCATCGAGCCACAGCTCGACGCCGGGCAGCGCGCCCGCGAGTCGGGCGAGCAGGTCGCGTTGCGGCGCGCCGTGCATGATGCCGTCGAGATCGGCGACATAGAGCACGGCGGCGTGGCAGTAGTCGAGCAGGGCGCGCGCGGCGTCCACGGGATCGCTGCCGCGGCAGAGCTGTGATTCGAGCGGACGATAGCGGCTGCGTTCGCCGCGCACGGCACGCACCGCGGTGCCGCCGAGCACGTCGATAACGGGAATGATTTGCATGGGGAGCGAGCGATGACGAAGGTGCTGGTCTACGAATATATCAGTGCTGGCGGCGATGCGGCAGCGGCTGCCAGGCCCGAAATGCTCGCGATGGGGCGCGCGATGCGCGATCCGGTGGCAGGCGACCTCGCGCGCATTGCGGGCGTCGAGGTGACGTGCGTGTGCGCCGCCGGCGATACCGCCGCCGCGCCGCGCGCGCCGTCGCTGACATGGCGCGTGCCGCCGCGAGGGCACGACGCTGTGGCGTTCGTGGCCGAGGAGGCGCAGCGCCACGACGCGGTCTGGGTCATCGCGCCCGAGACCGGCGGCGTGCTGGCCGCGCTGTGCGGCGCGGTGGACGCGTCGCGCTGGATCGGCTGCGACGCCGCCGCGCTGCAGGTCGCGGGCAGCAAGCGCAGGACGGCGCGGCATCTCGCGCAGGCCGGCATCGCGACCACGCGCGCATGGTCCGCCGACGCGCCGCTGCAAGCGGATGCGAGCGCCTGGGTCGTGAAGCCCGACGACGGCGCGGGCGCGATCGACACTCATGTCTACGACGATTTTCGCGTGGCCGAGTCCGCGTTCCTCGCGCGACTCGGCGCGCAGGAACCCGTGACCTTCGAGGAATGGGTGGAGGGCGACGCGCTGAGTCTCTCGCTGCTGTGCACGCGGGGGCGCGCGGAGCTATTGAGCGTCAACTGGCAGCACGTGAACGTCACGCACGGGCGCCTGGCCTACGAGGGCGTCACGGTGGGCGCAATCGCGCTCGACAGCCTCGTGGGCCGCGCCTGTTCGGAACTGGCCCAGCGTGTCGCGCGGGCGTTGCCGGGCCTCGCGGGCTTCGTCGGCATCGACGTGGTCTGGCATCGCGAGCGCGGACCCGTGGTCATCGAAATCAATCCGCGCGTGACCTGCGCCTATGCGGGGCTCGCGGCGCGGCTCGACACGAATCTCGCGGCGCGCGTGCTTGTGGCGCACCGCGAAGTCCAGCACGAGGCATACGAAACAGCGCATGACGGCGCACATGACAGCACACACGACGCAGCGCATGACGGCGGCGAACGGATCTGCCATGTCGCATGACCTCGTGATCGGCTGGGACATTGGGGGCGCGCACGTCAAGGCGGCGCGCGTGGAGCAGGGCCGCGTGCTCGATGTTGCGCAGTGGCCTTGTCCGCTCTGGCAGGGCCTCGCGCAACTGGACGCGGTGCTCGCGCAGGCCGCCGCGCGCTGGCCCGACTACCGCGAGGCCGTGCACGCGGTGACGATGACGGGCGAGATGGCCGACCTCTTCGAGCATCGCGAGGCCGGCGTGGCCGCGCTTGCGCAGCGGCTGGCCGCGCGCCTGGGCGAGCACGTGGCGTTTTATGCGGGCGAGGGGCTTTGGTGCGCGCTGGACGAAGTGGCGACGCACTGGGCGCGCATCGCCTCGGCCAACTGGCTCGCTACGGCGCAAGTGATCGCGAGACGCCTGCCCGATGCGGTGCTGGTCGACATCGGCAGCACGACGACCGACCTGATCCCCGTGCGCGGCGGCCGCGTCGCTGCGCAAGGCGCCGACGACGCCGCGCGCCTGCGCACGGGTGAGCTCGTTTATCAGGGCGTCGTGCGCACGCCGCTGTGCGCGCTCGCGCAGCGCATCGGCTTTCGCGGCGAGACCTGGAACGTGATGAACGAGCACTTCGCGACCACGGCCGACGTGTACCGTCTCACCGGCGAGCTCGCGCCCACGCACGATCAGCACCCGGCCGCCGATGGCGGGAGCAAGGACGCCGCGGGCACGCACCGGCGCCTCGCGCGCATGATCGGCCACGATGCGCGAGATGCATCGGAGAACGAATGGATTGCGTTTGCCTGCCAGTGGCGCGATTTGCAGCTCGCGTATCTGGCCGCGAATCTCACGCGCGTGCTGGGGCGAGTCGCGCCGACGCGCGGTGGCGCCGTGCTGGTAGCGGCGGGCTGCGGCGCGTTTCTGGCCGAAGCGCTCGCGCGCTCGTGCGGATATGAGACCGTGCGCTTTGCCACGCTCGTCGAGGCGCACGGCGGCGCGGCCGGATGGGCGCAGGTCTGCGCGCCCAGCGCGGCGGTTGCGCTGCTGTTCGCGGAGACCGCCGATGCGGCGCTTGCCTGACGCGGCGCAATGGACGATGCCGTTGAGGGAGCGCCTATGTGGGTGGTGAAGATCGGCGGGAGCCTGAGCCGCGACCCGTTACTGCAAACGTGGCTGCACGAGTTGAACGAACTGGGCGGCGGTCGCGTGGTGATCGTGCCGGGCGGCGGCGGCTTCGCGGATCAGGTGCGCGAGCATCAGGCGATCTGGCGTTTCGACGATCTTGCCGCGCACAATATGGCGGTGCTCGCGATGGCGCAGCATGCGCTGATGATGCAGGGGTTGTGTCGACGGCTCGTGGTTGCGGCGACCGAGTCGCAGATTCGGCATGCGCTTCATGAAGGTCGGGCTGCTGTCTGGGCGCCGTTTGGGTTGTTGCGGCAGGAGGCCGATACGCTCACGAGTTGGGATGTGACTTCGGATTCGCTGGCGGCCTGGCTTGCTAATCGGCTTAATGCGGAGCGTTTGCTGATCGTTAAGTCGTGTGAGATTGATTCGGCGTGCGACGTCGAGCAATTTACGGCAAATGGCGTGCTCGACAAGCGCTTTGCCGAGCTTACGCGCGACGCTTCTTATCCGTTGGATATCCTGAACAAAAGAGATTGGCCGCGCGTTCGCGAACGGCTGCTGCATGCGGCCGCGTCTTGAGGGGATTCTGAAAAAACACCGCTTATACCAGTAACCCTTTCGTCCGAAGGCGGGTTCGGATATTCAATGCGTATATTTTTGTGGGCGGAGACCGGTGTTTATCATATCAGTGGGTGGCGGGGATATGCATATAGTCTGATTCATCTTTATTTTTCCAGCCTTATTGATCATGCTGAAAATTCTGGCTTGAACCCTTCGAAACCTTCCGCGTATCTCGTCTAATCTGCCGAACAAGAAAGTTGCCAGTACAACAGGTTATTGACGGCAAAGAATACGTTGGGCTGCGTGCCGGCTTGCAGATCGACGAGCGTGCGGCGGTGCCCTCGGCAAGCTGGACCGATCCTGTCGACCATGCGGCGGCCACCTACAACGCCAAGTCGAAAATCACGCTCAACAGCGGCGGCGCCTCGGTGGTCATCGAGAACGGCAACATCACGTTTCATTGTCCCGGCGCATACGCCATCAGGGCCGCCTCGTTTATCTTCGTTGGACCCGATAATGTGCCAACGCCGCTGCCGTCCCTGCCGAAGGCCAGCCTGAAAATCTCCGACCAGTAGTCGTCGTCCCACTGAAGCCATCATCATCAGCCCTCCCTTTCTGCCTCAATCGGGCCTGACTTCGAGCGATGCATCGAAGCCCGATCCCATGATGGACGTCGTCGATCAGTTCGAGATCGGCCATCACGGCGTTTATCCGGTTACGTTCGACCGGCGTTTTCACTGCGGCATGCATCTGAACCCTGGTGAGCAGCACGAACCGGTGCGGGCGATCGCCGATGGCGATGTCGTCGCGTACCGGGTCAGCAAGAACGCGATATCCGATGGCGCGAAGGACGTCCAGGGGCAACCCCTGCTGAACTCGAATACGGGCTTTGTCCTGCTCAGGCACAC
>NZ_CAJMZF010000071.1:0-19139 GCF_905220245.1 Paraburkholderia sp. J63
CTTCAGCGTCTATAAAGTGTGGCTGGAGGCACAGGTCGCGCTGCTCGAAGCGCGCGTGAGCGCCGCCGAGGCGCCGCGCGAGCAACTGCGCCTGCTGCTCGACGGCTTGCTGCGCGAGCTGCCGGCGGCCGACAACGGCTTCAGCAACAACCTGATCCAGGCGCTCTCCACGGCGGGCTCGGACGAGCACGACTCGAGCCTCGTCACCTGGCTCAAGCAGCGGCTCGAACTGCTGATCAAGTCGGCCATGCCGGGCCTGCGCGCCGACGCTGCGCGGCGCAGGCGTTTCGCCCAGTTCCTCGTACTCGCGTTCGACGGCTGCGTGGTGAACTACCGCTTCGGCCCGGAACTGCGCGTCGACAAGAAGACCGTCATGGATCTGCTCAATCTCCTCGACGACACGGAGTCCGGTGCGTAAGCGCTGCGTCACGCCACTCAGAACCAATGCTGGATGCCGACCACCACGCCGAACTGCGAGTGCGTGGACGACTGGCCCGCGCCCAGCATCGACGCCACTGCATTGGCGCCCGATGCCTTCTGGTAGAGCAGTTGCTGATAAAGCGTCGTGCGCTTCGAGAGCGAGTAGCCATTCGAAAGCGTGACCGTGGCCCAGTTGCCGCCGTCGAAGTTCTCGATCGCGGCGCCCACGCCCACCGTCTCGCTCGGCGAGAACGTGTAGTTCGCGCCGAAGTCGGTGGTGTTGGCGTTGCCGCGCCCGGTGGGCGTGCTGATGCGCGACTGCGTGAAGAGCGCGTGCAGCAGCCAGCTCCCCAGCGCGTAGGACGCGCCCACGCCCCAGTTCTCGACCTTGTTCGCGACGATGCCGGCGGCCGGCAGCGGCGTGCCGAGCAGCGACTGCACGCCGACCAGATTCGCGAACTCGAGGTAGCGGTCGTTTTCGTTGGCATACACGGCGCCCGCGCTCAGGCCGCCGCTCTTGTACTGCACCGTGAACGCATAGTTGCGGCCCGCGCCGAAGTTGCCCGCGGTATTGCCGAAGCCGAACTGGGCTCCCGCGCTAAAGCCGCCATACGAGGTGCTCAGGTACTTGACCGAGTTGTTGAACTCGAACGTGTTGGCAAGTTCGTCGAAGTTGCCCTGGTGGAACGAATAGAAGCTGCCGGCGAGATAGCCCGTGCTATAGGGACTCAGGATGTCGAACATGAAGCTCGGCTGATGCCCCAGCGTCAACTGGCCCAGCGCATCCGATTTCAGCCCCACGACCGCCGCGCGCTGAAACAGCTGGTTCGGCACGGTCAGGCTGCCCGAGCTGAGCAGGTAGCCGGCTTCGAGGTCGAAGATCGCGTGCAGGCCGCCGCCCAGGTCCTCGCTGCCGCGCAGGCCGAACAGGTTGGGAATATAGTTGCCGTCCTCGGTCGTATAGAGATGCTTGCCGCCGACGTTGTTGAAGAACGCCACGCCGCCGTCCAGATTTCCGTAGAGCGTTACGCTGCTTTGGGCATGCACCGCCGGAATTGCGAAGGTGGCCGCAACGGCTGCGCCTATCAGGTGCTTTTTCATTTCGGTCTCCAGACCATATGGGTTTATTCGTAGGTGTCGTAGCACCGCCTCGGGTTTTGAACGGACGAACGCTCCCCCGCTCCCGAAGCGAGTGCTCGGGAGAGCCGGTCATGCAACTGGGGTGGAAAAGGCGCGCTACATGCCGAGGTAGGCGCGGCGCACGCCCGCGTCGTTGATCAGCGCGGCGCCGCTGCCTTCGAGCTGGACGCGGCCGTTTTCGAGCACGTAGGCGTGGTCGGCAATCTCCAGTGTCTGCCGCACGTTCTGCTCGGCGATGAACATCGTTAGCCCTCCTTCCTTCAGGCGCTGCACCACCTCGAAGATCTGCTTGACCATGACCGGCGCGAGGCCGAGCGTCGGCTCGTCGAGCAGCAGCACGTCGGGGCGCGCCATGAGCGCGCGCGCAATCGCAAGCATCTGCTGCTCGCCGCCCGACATCGAGCCCGCGGTCTGCCGCCTGCGCTCCGCGAGCCGCGGAAAGAGCGCGTACATCTCCTCGCGCCGCTCGCGGTAGCCGCGCCGGGCGCGCGCGTGAATCGCGCCTAGCTGCAGGTTCTCCTCCACCGTGAGGGTCGGAAACACCATGCGCCCTTCGGGCGACATCGCGATGCCAAGGCCAACGCGCCGCGGCGCCGGCAGCGCCGTGATCTCGCGCCCTTCGTGCTCGACGCTGCCGCTTTGCGGCCGCACGAGCCCCGCGAGCACGCGCATCAAGGTGGTCTTGCCCGCGCCGTTGGCGCCGAGCAGCGCGCTCACGCGGCCGCGCGGCACGTCGAGCGACACGCCATGCAACACCTGCGCCGGCCCGTAGCCCGCAACGATCTGCTTGAGGTTCAACATCTCATGCCTCGCCAAAGTAATGCCGGACCACGTCCTCGTGGTGGGCGATGTCCTGCGGGCTGCCCTCGGCGATCTTCACGCCGTGATGGAGCACGACGATCTGGTCGGCGAGGTCCATGAGCGCGCGCATCACGTGCTCGATGCAGACGATCGTGAGACCCCAGTCCGCGTGAACGCGGCGCAGCAGTTCAAGCATCTCGCCCACTTCCGTTGGCGTGAGGCCCGCCATGATCTCGTCGAGCAGCAGCAGTTCGCCGCCCGTCGCCAGCGCGCGCGCCAGTTCGAGCCGCTTCTGGTTCGACAGCGTGAGGCCGCCGGCCGCGCGGTCCGCTAGCGCGCCGAGCCCGGCCGCGACGATCGACTCGTGCGCGCACTCGCGCGCTGCCTCGAAGCCGCGCCGGTGGCGCCCGTACATCGCGGCCACGCAGGCGGTTTCGAGCACCGTCATGTCCTGGAACGGACGCACGATCTGGAAGGTGCGCGCGACGCCGCGCCGGCAGCTCGCGGCCGGCCCGAGCTGGGCGATCGATTCTCCGTCGAGCAGCACATCGCCCGAGCTCGGCGCATGGGTGCCGGCGATCATCGAGAACAGCGTGGTCTTGCCCGCGCCGTTCGCGCCCATCAAGCCCCAGAAGCCGCGGCGCGGCACCGCGAACGAGACGTTGTCGACCGCGACCACGCCGCCAAAGCGCTTGCTGACCGATTTCAGTTCGAGATGATTCGCGGGATGATTCGCGAGTTGACTGGTCATGGCAGCCTCCGCGACGCCGTCGGGCCCACGCCCGTTTGTGAACCCGTCTGTGCGCGGCGCGCCCGCGCCGCTTCGCGCCTGGCCGCCAGCGTATCGAGCCAGCCGCTGATCCCATGCGGCGCGAACAGCACGAACACCACGAGCAGCGCGCCCAGCACCACCGGATAAAGCTGCGGCAGGTTCGCCCACAGCACTTCCTGGAGCAGGCACAGCCCCACCGCGCCCAGCACGGGGCCGCGCAACGCATCGCCGCCGCCCACGATCGCCATGGCGATCATCGTGAAGCTCGTCATGCTGCTGAACGCCTGGTCCGTGTCGAAGTAGGTGGAGCGCAGCATCGAGACGCCGCCCACATAGGCCGGCACGACCGCCGACAAAAGCAGCGCCACGAGCTTGAGGCTCGACGCCTGAATACCGGCCGCCGCACTGGCCTCCTCGTTCGCGCGGATCGCGCGCAGGCCGAGCCGCCAGCGCGGCGAGCGCCGCAGCAGATAGCCGATCGTGACCGCCACGGCCGCGCCGCCCCACATGAGCACGTAGAGCACGTCGAGATCGGGCGCGTCGAGGATGATGCGCGAGGCCTGCCCGAGCGCCGACTCCACGAGCCGCACGCCGTTCTTGAGCAGCTCGGCCACGCCGAGCGTCAGGATAACGAAGTAAGGGCCCCGCACGCGCAGCACCGGCACGCCGATCAGCAACGCGAACGCGGCGCCCGCGAGCGTGCCGCCGGCCAGCGCGAGCGGCATCGGCACGACGTCCCACAACAGCACCGTGACCCACGTGCCGAGCCCGTAGAACGCCACATGGCCGAGCGAGACAAAGCCGGTCAAGCTGGAAAACGACGACCAGCTGGTGGCGAGCGCCACCCACATCAGCAGATTGAAACCCACGCCGATCAGATAAGGATTGCCGGTGGCCGGCACCACTGCCGCCAGCACCAGCAGCACGCCCACGAGGAGCACGTCATGTCGCTGCTTCATCGCACACTCACCGCTTTCGAAAACAGGCCCTGAGGCCGGAACAGGAGGATCACCACGAACACGCCATAGAGCAGCACCGAGCGGAACTCGGGCGACGTGAGCGCCACGCCGAACGTGTCGAGCGCGCCGAGCAGAAACGCCGCGCAAATGCCGCCGCCGATGCGTCCGAGCCCGCCGAGGATCGCGACCACGAAAGCCGCGACGAGCAGCGGCCCGCCCATCGACGGCGAAACGGCCTCGACCATGCTGATCAGCACGCCCGCGACGCCCGCCGTCGCGAAGCCCAGCACGAAGCTGACCACCTGCACGCGCTCGTTGTCGATGCCCACGACGAGCGCGGCCTGGCGATGGTCGATGAGTCCGCGCATGGCGAGGCCGAACGGATGGCGGCTCAGAAAGAGCCAGATGCCGCCGCACACGGCGAGCGCCACGAGCGTCGCGATGAGCCGGTTCTCGGCGAGCGCCACTCCGCCCACGTGCACGATCGAATCGAGAAACGCGTAGGCGCGCGGCGTCGACGAAAAGGCCAGCGACGCAACGTTCTGGAGCACCGTGGAGACGCCGAAGAACAGCAAGAGCGAGTTGGCTTCGAGTTGCGCGACGGGCTCGCCGCGCGCGAGCAGCCGGCGGAACACGCCGCGATACGCGCCCCAGCCAGCGAGACCGCAAACGAGCGCCGCGAACGGCAGCGCGATCAGCGGCTCGATGCCGAGCCCCGCAAACGCCCAGTACGCCACGTAGCCGCCGATCATCGCGAGGTCGCCGTGCGCGACGTTGAGCACGCGCAGCGTGCCGTAGACGAGGTTCAGGCCGAGCGAGACGAGCGCGTAGACCGCGCCGGTCGAGATGGCCGCCACCAGCAGTTGAATCGATAACATGGAATCTTCTCCTCCATGGAGATCGCGCTTATTGCCAGCCGCTCTTGGGCTCGAAGCGCGAGGTGGCGATTTCCTTCGGCCAGACCACCTGCGGCTGGCCGTTGCGCATCTGCAGGATCGCCATGCGCGTCGCGCGGTTCTCCACACCGTCGAAGCGGATGGTGCCGAGGATCGTGTCGAACTGGCCAGTGGCAATCGCCTGCGTGAGTTTGTCGTGGTCGAGGCCCACGCGCGCCACCGCCTGCTCCAGCACCTGGCACGACGCCCAGGTCTCCGCCGAGTCGAGGAAGTCGGGCGCCTCGTTGAACTTCTTCTTGTAGGCGTCGTAGAACTGCTGGCTCTGCGCGTTGAGCGTCGGCGCCCAGTCGCCCATCATCAGCAGGTTATTGGTGGCCGCGCCCAGCAGCTTCGGAAAGAAGCTCGCGCCCGGCCCGAGCAGCACGAACTGGAACGGCGCGGCAATCCCGAGCTCCTTGGCCTGACGCACATAGATCGTGGAATCGGAGGGATACGAGAGCGACAGCACCGCGTCGGGATGCGCCGCCTTGACCTTCAGGAGCTGCACGGTCATGTCCTTGATGTCGGGCGGATACTGGACCGAGACCGTGGTTTGCATGCCCTGCGCCTTGAGCGCGGGTTCGAGGTACGACTGCACCTCCTTCGAGAACGGCGACACGTTGACGAGCAGCGCCACCGTCTTCACGTTATTGGCCTTCATCAGCTGCACGAGGCCGTCGGCCACGCGGTCGGGGAACGCGCCGGTGACGAACCAGATGTGCTTCGCCTGGAGCTCGCGCAGCTTCGCGGAGGCGGCCGTGTTGCCGACCATCGGCATCTTGTAGCGCTCCAGCACGGGCACCACGGCCACGTGTGTGGGCGTGCCATAGGGCGCCATCACGAGATCGACCTTGTCCTGCGTGATGAGCTTTTCGTAGATGCGCGCGGCCTGGGCCGGATCGCTCTGGTCGTCGTAGACGACGAATTGCACGGGCCGCTTTTCCTTGCCGCCAATCGAGAGGCCGCCGGCCGCATTGACCTGCTCGCGCCAAAGTTCATACGAGTTCATCTCGGACGGCGCGGCCGAGGCGAAGATCCCCGTCTTGCCGATCGAAAAGCCGATCCGCACCGGCTCCACGGCGTACGCGACCGAGGCCGCCGAAGCCGCGATAGCCGCCATGGTCATTGCGGCCGTGGCCAGGAACCTGCTCAAGCGTCGTTGTCTCATGTTGTTTTCCCTGGGTCTTACCCCGATCCCGGCTATGGACTAGCCCTTTGGCGCGCAGCTTCCGGCGACGGCGGCCACGCGCCCTCAAAAAAATGACTCCTAATCGCTATTCATGCTCGATTCAAAAAAAACCGGTGTCAATAGCGATCAACGATCACTTTTTTGGACGTTTCTATAACCACCGCGCGAATAGTGGCGCCAGGAGCGCGCGCGGTTCGTCGTTATACAAGACCCCGAAAAAGTGATTGCGCGCCACCGTTGACCGGATTCGGCCATCCGCCCCAAAATAATGACTATCGATCATTTTTAGTGAATTCATGGCGTCCCGCCCGCCATCCATCAAGGAGCCCGAAATGTCCGCCTTCATTCACAACGCCTGGTATGTTGCCGCGTGGGATCACGAAATCACCGGGGACGGCATGCTCGCCCGCACGATCCTGAACGTGCCGGTGGTGTTCTGGCGCGACGGCAACGGCACGCTGCAGGCGCTGGAGGACCGCTGCTGCCACCGCGGCGCGCCGCTCTCGGCCGGACGCAAGGAAGGCGATGCGATTCGCTGCCTCTATCACGGGCTCAAATTCGACTGCAGCGGCGCCTGTATCGAGATCCCGAGCCAGAAGAACATTCCGGCCAAGGCACGCGTGCGGGCTTTTCCCGTGGTCGAACGGCAGCACTGGGTCTGGATCTGGATGGGCGATGCGGCGCTCGCCGACGAACGCGACATACCCGCCACGCCGTGCCTCGATCACCCGGACTGGAACTACATTCCGGGCTACGTCCACTACGACACCGACTACCTGCTGATTGCCGATAATCTGCTGGACTTCTCGCACTTCGCCTATGTGCATCCGACCACGCTGGGCGAAGGCGGCGCCGACGAATACTCGCGCAGCCTGCCCAAGGTCGAGCGCCTGCCCAACGGCGTGCGCATCACGCGCTGGCTCATCGACCAGCCGCCCGCGCCGTTCTATCGCAAGATCAAGCAGTGGGACGGCAACGTCGACCGCTGGAACAACTACGACTTCGTGCTGCCGGGCGTTCTGCTGATGGACGCGGGCAGCGCGCCCACGGGAACCGGCGCGCCTCAGGGCAGCCGCGCGGGCGCGGCCGAGCTGCGCAGCTATCAGGCCTTGACGCCCGAGACCGAAGGCTCCACGCACTACTTCTTTTCGCAGCCGCACAACTTCGCGAAGGGCAACCCCGCGCTGACCGAAGCCGTGCATCAAGGCATTCTCACGGCCTTCGAAGAGGACCGCCGGACGATCCACGCGCAGCAACGCTCGCTCGCAGCGGACCCCGCGTTCCCGATGCTGCTGCTCGGCATGGATGCAGCGCTCGTGCAATTCCGCCGGCTCGTCGACGAACACATCGCCGCCGAATCCGCGGGGGCTGCCGAGACCGTTGCCGGAGTCGCGTGAGCCGCCACGCCAAACCGTATCGATCAGCGCCGGCGACGCCGGCCAGCAAGGAGAAAGTGGAGCATGCAAGGCGAACTTCGTACCGTACGGGTCGCGCGCAAGACCATCGAAGCGACGGACGTCTGCGCGTTCGAACTCGTGGACCCGGACGGCGCCGCGTTGCCGCCGTTCGCGGCGGGCGCCCATATCGACGTGCATATCGCGCCCGATCTCGTGCGCCAATACTCGCTGTGTGGCGACCCCGACGACCGCGCGCGCTACCTGATCGCCGTGCTGCGCGCGCCCAACGGCCGGGGCGGATCGAGCGCGATGCACGACGCGATTCACGAAGGCCAGGAGATCCGCATCGGCGAGCCGCGCAACTGCTTTCCGCTTGAGCGGGAAACGCAGCCGAGCCTGCTGCTCGCGGGCGGCATCGGCGTGACGCCGATTCTGTGCATGGCCGAGCGCCTGAGCCGGGTGGGCACCGGCTTCGAGATGCACTATCTGACGCGCAACCGCGAGCGCACGGCCTTTTACGAGCGCATCGCCGGTTCGCCCTTCGCGGCCAGCGTGACGTTTCATCATGACGACGGCCCCGCCGGGCAGCGGCTCGATATTCCCGCGCTACTCGAACGCCACAAGGGGCGCTCGCAGCTCTATCTGTGCGGGCCCGAAGGCTTTCTCAGCTTCGTGCGCGACACCGCGCGTGAACAGGGCTGGCCCGACAAGGCCGTGCACTTCGAATATTTTTCCGCGGCACCGGCGAGCGCCGGCGACGACCATGAATTCGTCGTGGAGTTGGCGAGCACCGGGCAGCGCCTGCCCGTGCCGCCGCATCAGAGCGTTGTCGAGGCGCTCGCGGCGCACGGCATCGACATCCCGGTTTCGTGCGGCCAGGGCGTCTGCGGGACCTGCCTGACGCGCGTGCTGGCCGGCGAGCCCGATCATCGCGATTACGTTCTTTCGGCGGAAGAACAGGCGCGCAACGACCAGTTCCTGCCTTGCTGCTCGCGCGCCAAGGGCGAGCTTCTGGTGCTGGATATTTAATTAGCCGTCGCAGCGGCCGCACGAGCGCGCCTGGCCCAATCGCAGGCGCCCCGCGCTCACCGTCACCTCGGCCCCGCAATCGCACCGGCAAATCCACAAGCCATTGCCGGCATAGCTCACGGTCGTCAACTGGCCGAACACCTCGCCACCCTTCAGCGCAGGCGAGCCGGGCCGGGACCGCCACACGCGGCGCTGCTCGCGGCAGCCGCAATCGCGCACTTCGCCGCTTTCCACCGCATCGAGAGCGGCCGTCAGCTCGCGCCCGCAGCGGCACTTCCAGAGCCACACGCCGGCACCGCGATATTGAAGCGCGACTAGATCGCCAAACGTGCGACCGGCAACATCGCGGTTCGGCGGAAAAGGCCATGCAGGCTGCAAAGGGGGACGGATACGCGGGCTCACGAAAGGAAAATGGAAGTCGACCGCCTATTTTCAGGCATAAGCGCCCGCGATGGCAAAATACGGCCATCGGTTGCGATACGCCATCAGGTGCCCCAGGCAGAATGCCAGGAAAGCCGGCCCGGGTCAGCCATGGCATTTGCTTTGCTCCATGAATACGCCTCTTTGGGAAGCCAGTGCAATGAATTCATCGAACAGCGATCCGAGCCGCCCCGACGTGCTGATTATCGGCGGCGGCCCCGCTGGCGCGACGGCGGCGGCCCTCCTCGCCACGAAAGGCCGCGACGTCGTGCTCGTGGAGAAGGAAGCGCATCCGCGTTTCCATATCGGCGAAAGCCTGCTGCCGCGTAACCTCGACATTTTCGAGCGGCTCGGCGTGCTGGATCAGGTCCGGGAGATCGGTGTCCACAAGCCCGGTGCGGAGTTCGTCTCGGACCGCACGGGTCGCAGTTGCGCGTTTCCGTTCGAGAATGCGCTGAACCGCGACCGCACGCATGCCTGGCAAGTGCGGCGCGCGGACCTCGATGCGTTGCTGTTCAAGCACGCCATCGCGCGCGGCGCCCGGTGCTTCGAGCGCACTCGCGTCACGGAAGTCCAGCTCGACGAATCCGGCGGACGTCATGTCGTTTTCGCGCAGGACGAATCGGGTGCCAGGCGCGAATGGCATCCGCGCTATGTGCTCGACGCCTCGGGCCGCGATACGTTTCTCGCCTCGCGGATGAAGGTCAAGACCTCGAACAAGTACAACAACACGGCGGCCGTCTATGCGCATTTCACGGGCGTAGCGCGTCGCGAAGGCGAGCTTGCGGGCTACATCAGCATCCATCTTGCCGAGGATGGCTGGTTCTGGCTGATCCCGCTACCCGGCGACACCATGAGCATCGGCTTCGTGGGCAATCAGGCGGCGTGGAAGGAGCGCAAGGGAACGCCGGCCGATCTGCTGAGCGCGCGCATCGCGTCGAGCCCGACCGTCGCCGCGCGCGTGCAAGGCGCGCGGCGCGTATCGGACGTCTATAGCACGGCCAATTACAGCTATCGCGCGCGCGAGGGCAACGGGAACGGTTTTCTGATGATTGGCGATGCTTACGGTTTTGTCGATCCGATGTTCTCGACAGGCGTATTGATGGCGATGACGGGCGGCGAGCTTGGCGCCGAGGCCGCCCACGTGTGGCTCGACAATCCGGCACGCGGAATGAAGCTTGCGCAAGCGGCCAACAAGGAATTGTCGGAGGCGATGGATCGGATCAGCTGGCTGATCTATCGAGTCAACGACCCGGTCATGCGCACGCTTTTCATGGCGCCGTCCAATCGTCTGTGGATGCGCGACGGCATCGTCAATCTGCTGGCCGGCAATCTCCGGGGGAGCTGGCGTGCAGCGCTCCCGGTGATGTGCTTCAAGGCCGTTTATCACGTGCTCTCGGCGCTGCACCGGCGTGGAGTCGAGATCTCGCTGCCGGAGATGAGCGCGCCGGGAACCTGATGGGTTCACTGCGTGGCGCCCTGCAGCGGGGCCGAAAATACCCGTCCGTCGACGTCGGTCAACTGCAAGGTGCGTGCGGCGCCGGCCGATTCGGCCATCGACGCAGGCGCGGGCAAGGTGATGGACGAAGCCGCCCCCATCGGCGCGCGCCAGCCGTACGGACCGGGGCCGAACCGGTTGTACGCGTAGTCGTTATCGAAAGCGGACTTCGGCGTCCTGGACAACGTGGCCGCGTCCCATTGAGCGACGACTACCCCATCGGCGCCGAGCAGCGCCGCCTTCACGATATGCACGGGCGCCTCCGGGGTCCCCGCGTCCAGCGCTACGTGAAAGCGCACGCTGGCGTCCGGCAGCAGCGTCGCCTGCGTCAAGGTCAGATGATGCGCGGTCGGGCTGACCGGGCCGCTGTGAAACGGCGAGACGACCGAGCCCCGGAAATAATCGTAGGTCCCCACGCTGAACGCAACCGTGAAGGCCAGAACCGCGAGCGCGAGCTTGCTGAAGGCAGCATCGGAGAGCGGCAGCGCCATGCTGCCCGACGCCCAGCGGAACCCACGCGATTGCGCGCGTTGCGGCTTGCGGCGCAACAGCACGTTGTCGAGCGACCACGCACCGCTGCCCGCAAGGAGCAAGGTCGCGCCCATCGCGAGGTTGCAGGACGCCATGGTCCATTCGTCGATGCAGGTCGCGCCCTGCCATCCGAACATCAGCATCAGGACGACCGAAAATCCCATCGACACGAGCGCCGCCGCGCGCGTATAGAGGCCCAGCATCAGCATGAGGCCCGCTATCAACTCCGCCGCGCTGAAGACGATGACCCCGGCATAGAGCAAGACGAAGTGGTGCAGCATGAAGCTGATCACGCTGCCCATGCCCAGCAATGCACCCGGCATCGCGGTCTGGAATTTGTTGGCCATCCAATGCGCGGCGTGCGGATCGAGCTTGGACGGCGCGTAGATGAATCGGCGCGAGCCGCCGCCCCAATAGATGAAGCCCTGAATGATACGGACCGGCGCGAGCGAAATTGCCGCGATGCGCCAGGCGCGCGGGTCCCATCTGCTCGCCGCGTAGTCCTTTGTGTGCGGCTCTATGGCTATCGAACTCATGGATATTTCTCCGAAAATGGGCCGGTTGAGATTGGTTTTTTTGTAAGGTGTGCGAATGATTCTGGGCTCGGAGCCGCTTTGGGGTTAAGCGGAACCGGTTGCTCGACCAGCGGAACTAGGGCGTTGCCCGTTCCCGCTCCTGGGCTGGCGCCGGTGCCGGTGCCGAATAGATAGGCCGATGCAGCGCGGCCGCCCCGACCGCCGGACCTCCACGCTCCGTCAATCGATGCGGGCCTGGCCTTTCCCCTGCAAGCAGTTCCGCGAGCGCTTGCAGCGCGCGATGAGCGCATGAAGCGCGCCTCAGGGCGATACACGCTGTCTGGGCAACCGCCGTGGTGGCGATCGGCAACGCTCGCAAACCGATATCGCGCTCCGGATCGAAGGCCAGCTCGGCGATGATGCCGACGCCGAGCCCCAGTCCCACGCAGTTCTTCACCATCTCCGCATCGCTGGCGCGCACCGCGACCTCGGGTGTCGCCCCGCCCATCCCGAACCAATCGCCCTGGCGGAACATTTCATCGTCGACCACGAGTTCGAGCCCCGCGAGTTCCGCGGAATCCACGCACGAGCGAGTGGCAAACGGATGCGCAACGGGCACGACGGCGACCGGGCGCAATCCCGCGCAGGCAAGCGTCACCAGCGCACCATCATCCGGCAGTGCGGCCGTGGTCAAGGCGAGGTCCGCTCCACCGCTGCGAACCCGCTCGGCGACCTGCTCCGCCGAGCCTTGCACGACCGAAACCTTCACTTTGGGAAAGCGCGCGCGGAGCCGCGCGATGGCCAGCGGGAGCAGGTATCTTGCATAGACCTGCGTGGCGGCAACGACCAGTTCCCCCTGATCCCGCTGCGCATAGTCGAGGCCGATGCGCTTGAGCGCGTCCACCTCGCGCACGATTCGCTCGGCCGCCGCTACGACATGTTTTCCCTGTTCGGTGACGGCGCGCAGCCGCTTGCCGTGACGCGTGAAGATCTCGATGCCCAGTTCGTGCTCGAGTTCGATGATCGACTTCGAGATGCCGGGCTGGGACGTGTACAGCGCTCGGGCCGCCGCGGTCAGATTGAGACTCTGGCGCGCCACTTCACGCACGAAACGGAGTTGATGCAGATTCACGCAGCGGTTCTCCCATTCAATACAGTCGCGGCAGATTCATGCGCAGGTATTCAACGGGCAGGATCCGCTGCTGCCGCGCCCGGCCCCGTTCAGCCCGCGCTCGGCTTGTACGCCTTGAATCCGTACTGCTCGAAAATCGCGAGCGCCGCAGGCGAGCGGATAAAATCCAGCCAGCGCTTCGCGGCCTCGGCATGCGGCGCGTGAGCGGCCATCGCACCGGCATAGATTGCCGTCGTGTTGTCCGCGGCGGGAATGCTCACCTCGCCAATCGGATGGCCGGCCATTTCCTGAAACGCTGCTTCGGACTGCCAGGTCACGCCCGCCTGCACCTTTCCGGACATGATCCATAACGGCGTCTGCCGGTGATGGATATGCGTCAGCAAGGTCGAACCATCCGCCACCTTGGTGCCGTACACCGTGTTGACGAGCGCGTCACCACCGGCATGCGCGAGCGAGAGCTTGATCTGCCGCGCGATGCCCTCGAACTCGGGGTTGGGCATCGCGAGCCGCATGCCCGGCTTGCCCAGATCGGCGAGCCCGGAAACGTGCTCGGGATTGCCCTTTGCGACCATGATCGTCAGCGTATTGGTCACGTAGGGCACGGCGGGCGCCTGCAGCCGCCCGGCCTGAATTTGTTTTTGCACGGCCTTGAGCCCCGCCAGATAGACATCGGGCTTGACCGTCCAGGTCATGTTGCCGACCGTCACCGTGCCGTTCGCCGCCATCTGCTTCGCGAGCAGGCCGGGAGGAATCGTCTCCCAATAGACGCGCCCCTGGTATTGCGGATAGCGCGTCTCGAAGGCCTTGACGAGCGGCGCCATCGCGAAGAAATAATTGCCGCCCACGTACAGCGAAAGCTCGGCATGAAACGGATCGCCGTGGAAATCGGCGAGATTGTCGGCGTCGGGCTCGGTGAATTCCAGACCGCGTTCGGTGCGGTCGTTGTTCGCGCCATGCTGCCACGGCGGGTAAAGACTTTCGTTTTTCGCGGCAGCGCTTGCGCCGTCCGTGGCCGTGCTCTGGCCATGCGCGACCGCGCAAAGCAATGCGCAAGCAACGCTCGTCACGGTGAGGGACAGTCTCTTTCGATTGAATATGAACATGCGGACATCTCCGGCGACCAGCCTGGTTGGCAATATCACATCGGCATCAAGGCATAACCCTGCTGCTGCAGTGTCGTAATGGTGGTCAGGGCCGAGAGCGAGAGCGTGACGCGCGGATCGATCCAGTCGTAGCCGAAATGATGCTCGGCCACGGCCTGCCCGCATACCGCCACCGTGATGCCCGCCTTCTTCAGCTCCGCGATCAGCGGCAGATTGGGATTGGGTACGCCAAAGGCGGCGCGATAATGCGCGTCGTCGAGGGCGAGCGGCGTGGCCGCGCCGTAGGCGACGGCGACGAACTTCAGCTTGCCCAGCGGCACGCCCGACGCAACGTAAAGATTCACGGTACGCGCGACGTGGTCCAGTGCGGGGTTGACCTTGTCGGGCTGCGTGCTCGCCTGGGACAGCGCGAAAACGACCTTGTATTCATGGCCCGGCTGCGGCTTTAAGGCGCTGTCGGGCAGGAAATGGATCTTGCCGTAATTTTCGATCGTCGGCGTGGCCCAGAAATTGGCGGCATCGGTGGCATCGGCGGCAGACGCCTGAACCGGGACGATGGCGGCGCCTATCAGCGCGGCGGCCATCCAGACCTTGAACCCGTTCACGGTGAATGTCCTTCTATCAGAGAGCATCGGCATAGCTAGACCTGTTTGCAGTACGAATTATTGGTGGACGACGTGGAGACTTGAAGCAGGCACAACGACTCAAACGGCAATGCTCAGATCTGACCCAGCGCGTATTGCACGGCGAGACTGCTCACCGATACCGCAATCCATACGCCGAGGCCCAGAACGACGGGCCGCACGCCAGTGGCGCCCATGCGACGCAGATTGGACGAAAGGCCGATCGCGGACAGCGCGACAATGATGAGAAATTCGGCGGCCTCGCGAATCCACGGCTGCAGATCGGCGGGAATCATGCCGGCCGTGCGCAGGCCCGACGCCACGAGAAACCACAGGATGAACCACGGAAACACACGCATGAGACGGAAACTGCCATTGCTGTTCTGCTTCTCCCGCCAGGCGGCAAGGGACGCCAGCACCAGGCAGATGGGAATGATCAGCGTCGCCCGCGTCAGCTTCACGATAGTGGCGTAATCGCCGGCATCCTTGCTGTAGCTGTAGCCCGCGGCGACCACCGACGACGTATCGTTGATCGCCGTGCCCGCCCACATGCCGAATCCGGAATCGGAAAGATGCAGCCAGTGGCCCAGCGGCGGAAACAGGAGCACCGCGGCAACGTTGAACAGAAAGATGGTCGAGATCGCAAACGCGGTCTCGTGATTGTCGGGCTTGACGATGGGCGCAACGGCCGCAATGGCCGAGCCGCCGCAGATTGCCGTGCCCACGCCGATGAGCAGCCTGAGGCGCCCGCCCACGCCGAGCAGACGGCCGAGCCCCCAGGCCGTGAGGCCCGCGGCTGTGACCGTCACCGCCGTCACCGCGAGCGAACTGAGCCCCGTATGAGCGACCTGATCCAGACTCAGCCCCGCGCCGAGCGCGATGATCGACCACTGCAACACGTATTTCGCGGCGAACTGGATGCCGGGCTCGAACGTGGCGCCCGGCGAAAGCAGATTGCGCACGAGCATGCCGAACACGATGCCGAATACCGGGCCGCCTATCAACGGCACCGTGCGTCCGGCGAACAGGGCAACGAAGGCGACGGCGGTGGCGAGCGCGAGACCGGCCAGTGGGCCTTGGCGGATGGGTCCGAGCGCGACGGCGGAGGTGTGGGTAGTAGTCATGGCCGGGTTTTCGTGATTGACCCTGCCAGTCTAGAGACGCAAAGGCGAAGATAAAAATCGTTATATCTGATGTGACATATCGAACAATCGGATGATTGCGCAACGGATGGGGCGTGGTGCTCGTGCCCGCGGTTTGGAGGAAAGCCGGTGAGCCGTCTTCTTCCGCGAGCGGTGCCTGGTATGCGTTAAAGGCCCGGCCACCGGTGGCGGTGTTTGACTCAGGTAGACTCTCATAGCTGACTCTTCAACGGAGATATGAGCGATGGCCTCGAAAAGCATCCGCCGGGCCACGGCAGACGATGTCCCGGTGCTGACGCAGATCCGCCATGAAGCGCATGCACGGAAGGTCGCGCACCGTGACTACGCGTGGGGCAAGGAAGGAGATGGCGTTTCCGGGCGATGGATGCGAAACACGGTCGCTCAAAAGGAGGTGTATGTCGCTGAAGTGGACGGTACGCCCGTGGGCATGTTTTCGCTCGATATGGAGGATGCACAGCGCTGGGGACCGCAGGAGCCGATCGCGGTCTATGTGCACGGGCTGGGTGTGCGCGCAGGTTTTAACGGGCGAGGACTCGGCAGTTTCATGCTTGAGTGCTGCGCCAGCAAAGCGCGCGGCCTGAACCGCAGTTATGTCCGACTCGACTGTCCCGCGCACAACGCAAAACTCTGTGCCTGGTATGAGTCGCTTGGCTTTATCCGCGCGGGACTTTGGCCGGAACCCGGTCCGGGTGGCTACATCTGGTCACTCTACGAAAAATTGGCCCGTCCGGACTGCGCGGAAACATCATGAAAATTGAAGTCACCGACCTCCGGAATGATCAGGATGACGTGTACGTCACATCACAACTCCGGGCTTACAACATGGCCTTTACCGTTCGGGATTTCAGGTTGTTGCGCGTATTCGCACGCGACACGAACGGCAGCGTCATTGGCGGCTTGCTTGCCGATACCTACTGGCAATATCTCGAAGTCCACCAGCTCTGGGTAAGCGAGGAACATCGACACGCGGGGCACGCTTCGCGATTGATGAGCGCAGCCGAAGACGAGGCACGTCTGCGCGGCTGCAAACACGCCTTTCTCGATACGTTCAGTTTCCAGGCACTCGGGTTCTATCAGAAGCTCGGCTATCGGGAATTCGGTCGACTTGAGGAGTTCAGCGGTAAGCACGAGCGGTATTACCTGCACAAAAGGCTAGACGGCAGGCACCCTTAGCGCGTGCCCCAGTCGTTTCAACGATCGACACCGGCATGACACTTCGAGACATCTGGGCAAGCACAATGAAACCCACCGCCATCGTATTGCACGGACCTACGAGTGCCGGAAAAAGCAGCTTGGCCAAGGCACTTCAGGACAGTTCGGAAACTCCCGTCTTTCACATATCGCTGGATGCATTTGTTGAAATGTCGCGAAGACGTGACATGCGAACGGATGAAGAACTGAATCAGGCACTCCGGCTCCATCACCTTAACTTGCAGTCCACACTGAAGCGGGTCGCGTCCAGCCACTTCGAGATCGTTCTGGACCTTGTGATACGGGATACACAGGTTCTGGAGGAATGTATTTCGGCTCTTGCGCCTCGCCGCACCTATGTTATCGGCGTTACGTGCCCACTGAATGTCCTGGAACAGCGCGAACGCAATAGAGGTGACCGTAGCCCCGGAATGGCCCGGTCGCAATTTGGAAACCCGGCTTACTCGAGGTCCTGTTCGATGTGCCTGGACACATCGACATGTACGCCCGAGGAAGGTGCTCGTCGTATCCGGGCTTTTATCTCCGCGCAGGGTCATGCTGTCCCGCCGAACACCGCCATCAATTGAAAATTCATAACATTAACAACACATTACATTGGCCGGCGGCAATGTAAACATCTCGAACGTCATATATTTTCGGCCTTGTCTCTGCATTAGAGTGGCTCCCACACGAAAAGAATTCGCCGCCGCGCCGAACGGCGTGCCGCAGGAGCTGGAGACAATGGTTACAGGCAATCTTGTGCAAGTCGAGACCTTCGACTTCGCCCCTCTTCCCGATCAATCTCGACCCACGAGATCCATCGTTGCTCCATGGGGCGGTGGCATCTAGCGGGTGCCCGCGGCGCTGCGCCGTCCGATCCTTACCTTCAGGAAACCAATATGCGTTTTTGCCATCTACGTCGTGCGACCGCCGTGGGCGCGGCGGTCCTGGTTGCGGGCCTTTCCGTTACGTCGATTCAGGCCGCGCAAGCCGCCGACAACGTATTGAACGTTTACAACTGGTCGGACTATATCGCGAAAGACACCATCCCGAACTTCGAAAAGGAGACGGGTACGCGCGTCAAGTACGACAACTACGACAGCGACGACACGCTGCAGGCCAAGCTGCTCGCGGGCAGCTCGGGCTATGACATCGTCGTGCCGTCGTCGAACTACATGGCCAAGCAGATCCAGGCCGGCGTGTACCAGAAACTCGACAAGTCGCAGATTCCGAATCTGAAGAACCTCAATCCCACGCTCATGAAGATGATCGCGGATAGCGACCCGGGCAATCAGTACGGCGTGCCCTGGGCCTATGGCATCGACGGCGTCGCCTATAACGAGCAGGCCGTCACCAAGGCCCTCGGAGACAAGGCGCCCGTGGATAGCTGGGCGCTCGTGTTCGATCCGCAAAACCTCTCGAAGCTCAAAGGCTGTGGGGTATCGTTCCTCGACCAGCCCGCCGACGTGTTCGCCGCGACGCTGCAATACATGCACAAGGACCCGAACAGCACCAACCCCGCGGACTATCAGGAGGCCTTCGAAGTCCTGAAGAAAATCCGGCCGTACATCTCGCAGTTCAATTCGTCGGGCTATATCAACGACCTCGCAAACGACGACGTCTGCGTGGCCGTGGCCTACTCGGGCGACGCCGGCATCGCGCGCCGCCGCGCCGAGGAATCGAAGCGTTCGTACACGATCCGGTTCTCCAATGTGAAGGAAGGCGGCGTGCTGTGGTTCGACATGATGGCCGTGCCGAAGGACGCACCGCACCCGCAGGCGGCGATGAAATGGATCAACTACATCGAGGACCCGAAGGTCAACGCGCAGATCACCAACGAGGTGTTCTATCCGACGGCCAATGCCGCGGCGCGTCCGTTCGTGACGCCGATCGTCGCCCAGGATCCGAACCTCTATCCGTCCGACGAGACCATCAAGAAAATGACGTTGCTGAGATCGCTGCCGATCCAGATCCAGCGCCTTGAAAACCGGCTCTGGGCGCAGCTCAAGACGGGCCACTGATTACGCTGAAGAAGAGACAAGGAGACATGGCGAAAGAGGAGTCGCTCGAGTCCTCTTCGCTTCCCACGAGTCGTTTCGACGACTGGCTGCGTGGCACGGTAACGATATCTGTCACGCAGCGCCCCATTGAGTTCCGATCGAAAGACCCGCTTACACGAGTCGCCGCGTGCGCCCCGTGCGGAGCCGCCTGCGTCTGGATCCCATAAGGAAGGAATGGTCACATCATGAAAGCAATGCCTTCAGTCAACACCCAACAA
Organism: Paraburkholderia sp. J63; assembly: GCF_905220245.1. Taxonomy (NCBI): domain Bacteria; kingdom Pseudomonadati; phylum Pseudomonadota; class Betaproteobacteria; order Burkholderiales; family Burkholderiaceae; genus Paraburkholderia; species Paraburkholderia sp. J63. The sequence goes on from NZ_CAJMZF010000071.1 coordinate 19,097, forward strand.
GCCGCGCGCGCGCCGGCCGCTACGTCCCGCGACGCGTTCGTGT
>NZ_CAJMZF010000072.1:0-17656 GCF_905220245.1 Paraburkholderia sp. J63
CGGCGAAGAAGGCCGCAGCGAAGAAGGTCGCCACCAAGAAAGTCGCGGTGAAGAAGGCTGCCGCGAAGAAGGCGCCTGCGAAGAAGGCTGCTGCCAAGAAGGCTGCGCCTGCGAAGAAGGCTGCCGCGAAGAAGGCTGCCAAGAAGGCGCCTGCGAAGAAGGCCGCTGCCGCGCCTGCTGCCCCTGCTGCGCAACCGTCCGCGCCCGCAGCAACGGTCAAGACTGCCCTGAACCCGGCCGCAGCATGGCCGTTCCCGACCGGCAGCCGTCCGTAAGCAGTACGATCCGAAGCGCGCGAGAGTCAGTTCAACCGTGCGCTTCGGTGGCAGGGCCGGGCGATGCGCCTGCTGATAGGTCTGCAGGCGCGCGCCAGGTCCGCTCCGATCCCGTCGCCGGGTTTGTCCGCGACGGGATTTTTTTCGTCCCCACACGTCTTATTCGTCTGCTTCCCGTGCGTGCGCCGCGCACTCGGGCCGGGCGCGGGCATGAAAAAAGGCGCATGCACAGGGGAGCACATGCGCCTGAGGTTCCGCAGGAGGGCGCAAGGCGCCGCTGCGGTACAGGGGAAACCGGTTGGGCGACTAATGCGTCACGCGCGTGACGCCGCCGCTCGAGAGCAGGCGCACACGGTCGCCGGCCTGAAAGATCTCGCCAGTGGCGGCCTGCGTGATCGCGCGGTAGTCGCCGTTGTCGAGGCGCACCGTGATCTCGAGGCCGTCGTGCATCGCCACGCCGTTCTCGACCGCGTTGCCGGCCACGGCGCCCGCTATGCCGCCGATGATGCCGGTGATGATCGAGCCCGTGCCGCCGCCGATCTGGCTGCCCGCCACGGCGCCGAGCGCGCCGCCGCCCACTGCGCCGATCCCGCTCGGCTGGCCGTTGTTGGAGCTGATCTTCACCGCGCGCACGCTTTCGACCGTGGCCATGCGCACGGTGGATTCACGCTGCGCCTGCGAGGCGGTGTAGACATCGGCGGAACTGCTGTTGTAGGCGCAGCCCGTCATGGCGAGCGAGCCCGCGATCATGACGGCGGCAATCAGACGACTTGTTGTTTTCATTTCCCGTAACTCCAGTGAGCGCCGCCCATGACGAAGGAGGCGGCACCCGGATTCAGAGCGACAGTTCGTAACCGAACGCCGTCTTGAATCGGTCCTTGATTTGCGCCTTCGTGGGCGCATAGTTTTGCGGTCCGAGGTGCTCGATCTTCAGCGCGCCCATGAGGCTCGCGAGACGTCCCGTGGTGGCCCAGTCGAGGCCGTTCTCGATGCCGTAGAGCAGGCCGCCGCGGAACGCGTCGCCGCAACCCGTGGGATCGAGCACCTGCTCGGCCTGGACCGGCGGAATCTCTTCGATGCCGCCGCCGTGGTAGATCTGCGAACCGTGCTCGCCGCGCGTGACGATCAGCGCATCGACATGGCTCGCGATCTCTTCGAGCGTCCAGCCGGTGCGATGGCTGACCAGATTGGCTTCGTAGTCGTTGACCGCCACATAGGTCGCAAGTTCAATCGCGCGTCGAAGCGACGCACCATCGAACAGCGGCAGTCCTTGACCTGGATCGAAGACAAACGGGATGCCCGCCTTCGCGAATTGCTCCACGTGCTGGACCATGCCGTCGAAGCCGTCCGGGGCGACGATGCCGAGCTTGATGCCGGGCGCTTCGTCGGCGCGGTTCAGGTGCGATTGCATCATCGCGCCCGGGTGGAAGGCCGTGATCTGATTGTTTTCGAGGTCGGTCGTGATCATCGCCTGCGCGGACCACGTCTCGGGCAGCACGCGCACGTGCGCCTTCGAGAGACCGAGCGTGTTGAGGCGCTCGAGGTAGGGTTGCGCATCGGCGCCGCCGAGCGTCGCCATGATGCGCGCGTCGCCGCCGAGCAGATGCAGCGAGTAGGCGATATTGCCCGCGCAGCCGCCGAATTCGCGGCGCATCGTCGGCACGAGAAAGCTCACGTTCAGGATGTGCACCTGCTCGGGCAGGATGTGCTCCCGAAAGCGGCCTTCGAAGGTCATGATGTTGTCGTAGGCGAGCGAGCCGCAGATCAGCGTAGCCAAGGCGGGAATTCCTGTATGCGTGTGGTGGAGAGGGCCGCGCGCCGTGAGGGTATCGAGCCGGCGTGGTGCCGGCCTCAGGCGCGCGATGCCGGAATTACTTCAGTGCGGCGAGCGCGGCGTCGTAGTTCGGCTCGTTCTTGATTTCGCTGACGCGCTCGGCGTAGACGACGTTGTCGTTCGCGTCGATGACCACCACGGCGCGCGCCGTCAGGCCGGTCAGCGGGCCGCTCGTGACGTCCACGCCGTAGGCTTGCGCGAACTCATGGCCGCGGAAGGTCGAAGCGGTGACGACGTTCTCGATGCCTTCGGTCGTGCAGAAGCGCGCGGCCGCGAACGGCAGGTCGCCTGAGATGACGACGACGGCCGTGTTGTCGAGCTTGGCGGCGGCTTCGTTGAACTTGCGCGTGGAGGTGGCGCAGACCGGCGTGTCGAGGCTCGGCACGATGTTCAGCACCTTGCGCTTGCCGGCGAAGTCGGCGAGCGAGACGGGCTTGAGATCGCGGCCGACGAGCGCGAACGCGGGGGCCTTCTGGCCGGCCGTCGGGAAAGTGCCGGCGACGTCGATCGGGTTACCGCCTAGCGTGACTTGACTCATGATGTGCTCTCCGAATGCATGACTGTTGTGGTGAGTGGCGCGCCCGGTGTGGCCGGACGCTGGAAACGCGCGAGCGCGCGCGAAGGCGGCGCTGGCGCGGTAATTCAGGGATAGAAGATTTCGATGCGGAAATTTGACGCGACCACGTTGCCGGTGTCGAGCCGCACGATCATCGTCTGCGTGCTCTGCGCGGGCAGGCCCACGTCGATGGCCGTGCCGGGCGGCGCGTAGTCCTGCGGCCACAGGACGCGGCGCACCACGATGTTGTTCTGGCGGTCGAGCAGCGTGAGCTCCATCGCCGGATACGCGAGCGCCACGTCGAAGCGGTTGTGCAGTGGTACCTTCAATTCGAGATGATGCGGGTCGTCCACCTGGCGCAGATCGGATGGCTGGACCTGAAGACCGTCGATGTCGCGTGGCGGGCTCACGTGGCAGCCGAGCTGCGCGCACGCCTGTTGATAGAGCGGCTGCGAGGCGGGCCAGGAGACCATCACGGTTTCGCGCTGCCACCATGCGAGCTGCGCGGCGAGCGCCGCGAGGAGCACGAGGACGATCAGGACACCCAGGATACGCCAGCCCGTGCGCGGCCTCGCGCCAACGGGGGCTTCGCGCGTGACTGCGAAGGGCTCGCTGCCGGTGTTGGGTTCGAGCGCGCTGAACGCGGGGGCGGCGGACGACTCGGCCGGCGCGCGGCGAAACACAGGCTCGGGGTCGGCGTTGGGGCTATGAAATGCTTCGTTGGCCGAAAGGGTCGGCTCGATGGGGCCGGACGCCGCGGGCCTTCCAGGGGACGCTGCGCCGTGCCCGATGGGATGCGACAGCGTGGGCTCGTCGTCGCGGAGAATGCGCACTTCCACGCCCGGTGCCGCGTGTTCGAAGCTCGTGCGCGGCAGTTGGCTGGCGGTGTATTGGAGCTTCGGGTCGAGGTGGCTGTCCGGGCGCGGTGCCCAAGGGTCCCAGGCGCGGCCCGAAAAATTCGGTGCGCGCTGCGGTGCGGATTCTGCGGGTCGCGCCGCGGGCTCGCCTTGCGGTGCTTGATCGGGTGCCGGAGCGGGCGTATGAGCGGGCGTCTGCGCCGGCGCCGGTTCGGGCGCCTGAGCCGGTGCGTCCCCGGCTGCATCAGCAGGGGCATGAACAGGCACATGAGCAGGCTCTGCAACCGGCGCGGCCGGCGCGGTCAGGCTTGCTGCGATATCGGCTGCGACCGGCGTCGCCAGAGCAAAATCGCCGTTTTCGGGCAGCTCGTACAGGCTACCCGACGCGTCGAACGCTTCCTGACAATGTCCGCAGCGCACGAGGCCGCGGCGCGCGGCGAGGTGTGCCGGCTGGATACGGAAAACGGTTTCGCAGAAGGGACAGCGCGTTGCCAGAAGCATGTGTGCCGTGGAACCGGAGGGTGGGCGATTTCGCCATTCTACTGGCAATCCGCGGCGCCCTACGACTTCGCACGTCGCGCCTGGGGCGGGAACAGACCCCGCCCGCCTGGCCTACGCGCGCCGCGTGCCGGCGAGGCAGACCCAGCCTTCGTGCTCGCGCCAGACTGAGATATCGATCCAGCTTGCGTAGACCTGAGCGACTTCCTCGGCCTGGCGCGCGAGGATGCCCGAGAGCGCGATGCGTCCGCCCGGCTTCACGCGTGACGAAAGCATCGACGCCATCAGCTTGAGCGGATTCGACAGAATGTTGGCGACGACGATGTCGAACTCGCCGGCCTGAAGGTCGTCGGGCAGGCCGTAAGTGACCTCGGTGCGATTGCGCTCGCTGTTGTGACGCGCCGATTCGACCGCTTGCGGGTCGATGTCGATGCCGATCACGGGATTCGCGCCGCACTTCTTCGCGAGGATCGCGAGGATGCCCGAGCCGCAGCCGTAGTCGAGCAGCGAATGGCCGGGCTGCACGTGCTGCTCGAGCCATTCCATGCACAGCCGCGTGGTGGGATGGCTGCCGGTGCCGAACGCGAGGCCCGGGTCGAGTTCGAGCACGAGCGCGTCCGGGTCGGGTGCGTCATGCCACGAGGGCACGACCCAGATGCGCTCGCCGATCTGGATCGGATCGAACTGCGATTGCGTGAGCCGCACCCAGTCCTGCTCCTCGACTTCGCGCAGCGAGAACTTCGGCGTTTCAGCGAGGCCGAGCTCGTTCGCGGCCGCCGCGAGCAGCACGGCGGGGTCCTGATCGTCGCCGATCAGCGCTATCACGCGCGAATGCTGCCACGCGGTGCGCTCGGGCGTGAGGCCCGGCTCGCCGAAGAGCGGCTGCTCGTCGGGCGTGTCGGCGTCGGCGTCTTCCACCGACACCGAAAGGGCGCCAAGCTCGATCAGCGCGTCGGAGAGTGCCTCCGCGCGATCCCGTTCCAGCTCGGCGATCAGTTCCCGGTAGCTCATGAATTACGCTTCGTCCTTCTTCACTGCCTGACGTTCGGCCAGACGGCTTTCGAGGTAGTGAATGCTCGTGCCGCCTTCGACGAACTTCGCATCGAGCATCAGCTCGCGGTGCAGCGGAATGTTGGTCGAGATGCCTTCGACCACCATTTCCGAGAGCGCGATGCGCATGCGCTGGATCGCCTGCTCGCGCGTCGCGCCGTAGGTGATCAGCTTGCCAATCATCGAATCATAGTTCGGCGGGACGAAATAGCCATTGTAGGCATGCGAATCCACGCGCACGCCGGGGCCACCCGGCATGTGCCACGACGTGAGACGTCCCGGCGAAGGCGTGAACTTGAACGGATCTTCGGCGTTGATACGGCACTCGATCGCGTGGCCCTTCAACTGGATGTCGCGCTGGCGGAACGCGAGCTTCTCGCCCGCGGCGATGCGGATCTGCTCCTGCACGATGTCGATGCCGGTGATCAGCTCCGTGACCGGGTGCTCGACCTGCACGCGCGTGTTCATCTCGATGAAGTAGAACTCGCCGTTTTCGTAGAGGAATTCGAACGTGCCCGCGCCGAGGTAGCCCATCTTCTTGCAGGCGTCGGCGCAGCGGTCGCCGATGCGGTCGAGCAGGCGGCGCGCGATGCCCGGCGCCGGCGCTTCCTCGATCACCTTCTGGTGGCGGCGCTGCATCGAGCAGTCGCGCTCGCCGAGCCACACGGCGTTCTTGAACGAGTCGGAAAGCACCTGAATCTCGATGTGACGCGGATTCTCGAGGTACTTCTCCATGTAGACCTGCGGGTTGCCGAAGGCGCGGCCCGCTTCTTCCTTGGTCATGTTGACCGCGTTCACGAGCGCTGCTTCCGTGTGCACGACGCGCATGCCGCGGCCGCCGCCGCCGCCCGAGGCCTTGATGATGACGGGGTAGCCGATCGTGCGCGCGATCTTCACGATCTCTTTCGGATCGTCCGGGAGCGCGCCTTCCGAGCCCGGCACGCACGGCACACCGGTCTTGATCATCGTCTGCTTCGCCGTGACCTTGTCGCCCATCATGCGGATGGTTTCCGGACGCGGGCCGATGAAGGTGAAGCCCGATTGCTCGACGCGCTCGGCGAAGTCGGCGTTTTCCGAGAGGAAGCCGTAGCCGGGGTGGATCGCTTCGGCGTCGGTGACTTCGGCCGCGCTGATGAGCGCAGGCATGTTCAGATAGCTCAGGTTCGAAGGCGCCGGGCCGATGCAGACCGCCTCGTCGGCGAGCTTCACGTACTTGGCTTCCTTGTCGGCTTCCGAATAGACGACGACTGTTTTAACGCCAAGCTCGCGGCACGCGCGCTGAATGCGCAGCGCGATCTCGCCACGATTGGCAATGAGGATTTTTTCAAACATGGTGGGTATTCGCCCTCGGGCCTTAGGCGATCACGAAGAGCGGCTGGCCGTATTCGACCGCCTGGCCGTTATCGACGAGGATTTCCTTGACCACGCCGGCTGCGTCCGACTCGATCTCGTTCAGGAGCTTCATCGCTTCGATGATGCACAGCGTCTGGCCTTCCTTGACCGTGTCGCCCACCTGCACGAACGGATCGGCGCCCGGCGACGGCGCGCGGTAGAACGTGCCGACCATCGGCGAGGTCACGACATGGCCTTGCGGCACGGCCGGCGCGGCGGCGGCGGGCGCCGCGGCTTCGCCTGCGTGAGCGGGCGCTGCAAGCGGAGCGCCTGCCATCGGCGCGGCGTATTGCGCGGCGCTCGGCTGCACGTAAACCGGCGGCGCATTCTTGACGATGCGCACCTTGCCTTCGCCCTCGGTGACTTCGAGCTCCGAGATGCCCGATTCGGAGACGAGGTCGATCAGAGTCTTCAGCTTACGTAGATCCATGGTGCAGCCCCTTTGCTTTGCATACGTGAGGTACCCGGGCGCGCGCGCCCCGGCACGGGTTTGGTGTTGTCTTGCAGAATGCCTGGGTCTCTGGCCGGCGAGCTCACGCGGCTGAGCCGGCCGCGAGCCGGTCGAGCGCGTATTCGAGCGCGTAGAGATAGCCCTTCCAGCCGAGGCCGCAGATGACGCCTTCGGCCTGGTCGGAGAAATACGAGTGATGCCGGAAGGCCTCACGGCGATGGACGTTCGAGAGATGAATCTCGACGAACGGAATGCCGACGCCTGCCAGCGCGTCCCGGATCGCCACGCTCGTGTGCGTATACGCCGCCGGGTTGATCAGGATGAAATCCGTCTGCTCGCTGCGGGCCGCCTGGATGCGGTCCACCAGCGCGCCCTCGTGGTTGCTCTGAAACGTGGCCAGCTCCACGCCCGCATCGGCGGCACGGTCGGCGAGCGCCTGATCGATCTGCGGCAGCGTCACGCGCCCATAGACCTCGGGTTCCCGGGTACCGAGAAGATTGAGGTTGGGGCCGTGCAGAACCAGCAGTCGCGTCATGGTGGCTTCTTTTTCCGTGGAATTGCGCGAACTTTAGCGCTGATTAGAGAAATTTGTCTAGTTTTCCAGGCGGGGGATATGGCCCCGAGCATGCGCGCTGCGACGTATGCGGGCCGATCTCCCGCCAACTACGCCAAATTTCGCCGCAAAAAGCACCGTACGGCCGTTAAGCTCGGGTCAACTGCTCTGCGGTATTTGGACCGCGTCAGAGCGTATCCAGCGTGTGGCGCAGCTCGTCCGGCTTGATTTGGCCTAATTTTGTCGCGCGTACCGTGCCGTTCGCGTCGATTACGACGGTGTAAGGCAAGCCGCCCGCGGTGTTGCCGAACGCGCGCGCGACATCCGCGCCGCCGAATCCGGCAATGAAGATGGGATAGTCGACCGGCACTTTCTTGAGAAAGGTCTTGATGTTCGCGGCCGAGTCGACGCCGACGCCGACGAACTGGATGCCTTTTTTCGCGTACTCGCGCTGCAGCGCGGAGAGTTCGGGCATCTCTTCGACGCACGGTCCGCACCACGAGGCCCAGAAGTTCACCACGATCGGGCGGCCTTTATAGATAGCGAGCGATTGAGGCTTGCCGTCGGGGTTGGTCACGGGGGCCGTCCAGAGCTGGCCGACCGCGTTCGGCTGGCTGGCGACCGACGCCGCATCGGCGACGCCGCTGCTGCCGCTATTTGCATAATGTCCCGCCAGGATGCCGCCGCCAGCTGCCACCGCCGCCACTGCGACGCCGGCCAGAATCCGCTTCGTGTTCATTGCTGCGTTACGCCCTATATGAATCAGGTGGTGGAAGAAGTGGCGCCGCTTTCGTCGATCAACGCCTGGAGCGCCTGCGCATTCGCGCGCGGCAGACGTCCGCGTGCATCGGCGCGCACCGCGCCGCGCAGGTCGTCGGTATTGTAGAGCGCAACGTGGATGCCCACCGGCTCTTCATCGCGCGACGGCTGCCACATGAAGCTGAACGTCTCCACGTAGCCGCGCGCGGCGAAATGGCGTGTTTCCGAGACGTCGTACTGCACGTTCGCGTTGAGGAGCCAGATGGCGACATCCTTCGCGTTGTCGCAGAAGATCTGCAGATGGATATCCGAGTGCTCGCCGGCCGTGCCGTTGAGCACCGCGCCGGTGAGGAACGGATTGAACGACTCGAGGCGCCGCATCCATTCGAGCGCGATCTCGCGCAGACGCCGCAGTATCGCCGGCTGGTGCTCGCCCTGAAAGAGGGCCTGATATTCGCGGATCTCGTCCTCGATCTGGTCGTTATCGGGCAGCCAGGCGCCTTCGATGCGCGCGTCCCCAACCACCTGCCGCGCGGCCTTGCGTTTGGCGGTGGCGTAATCGAGGCCGTCCTCGGCAATCATCCTTGCTGCCGCGATGGCGATTTCCTCGCGCACGCGCTGGGGATCGAAATGTGATCTGCGAACCATGTGCTCATCATACTAGAGATCGCAGGGCGTCCCGGTCGGCTCCCTTTGGGTTCCAGTGCGGGTGTCCGGGTTCCCGTCCGGGTTCGCGCCGGACCGCATCGGGCGCCGGTCGCCGTTCATCGTCCATTCATCGGCCCCTCGCCGGGCCGCTGCGGCGAAAAAGCCGCAGGGCGTCGGGTACAATACCGTTCTTTGCTCCGGCGGCCAGGCGCCGCCGTCTTCGCTGTTCCCATCCCTAAAAACGGCTTAACCCATTCACGACGCCCGCGCGGCGCGACAGGCTTATGCACATCCATATCCTCGGCATCTGCGGCACGTTCATGGGCGGTCTCGCCGTGCTCGCGCGCAGCGCGGGCCACACGGTGACCGGCTGCGACGCGGGCGTGTATCCGCCGATGAGTACCCAGCTCGAAGCGCAGGGTATTCGCCTGATCGAGGGTTACGACGCGAGCCAGATCGAGCTCAAACCCGATCTTTATGTGATCGGCAATGTGGTTTCGCGCGGCAATCCGCTGATGGAGGAAATCCTCAATCGCGGCCTGCCGTACACGTCGGGGCCGCAATGGCTCGGCGAGCACGTGCTGCGCGACAAGTGGGTGCTCGCCGTGGCGGGCACGCACGGCAAGACCACGACGAGCTCGATGCTCGCCTGGCTGCTCGAAGACGCGGGCCTGAATCCCGGCTTCCTGATCGGCGGCGTGCCGCTGAACTTCGGCATCTCGGCGCGCCTCACCGATTCGAGCTTCTTCGTGATCGAAGCCGACGAGTACGACACGGCGTTCTTCGACAAGCGCTCGAAGTTCGTCCATTACCGTCCGCGCACCGCGGTGCTGAACAATCTCGAATTCGATCACGCCGATATCTTCCCCGATCTCGCCGCCATCGAGACGCAGTTCCATCATCTCGTGCGCACCATCCCGGGCGTGGGCCGCGTGGTCTCGAACGGGTGCAGCGATGCGCTCGAACGCGTGCTCGCGCGCGGCGTGTGGAGCGAGGTCGAGCGCTTTGGCGTCGATGGCGGCTGGCAGGCGCTGCCCGCCGAAGAAGGCGTGCCGCTCGACGAGCGCTTCGCGGTCTATCACAACAGCGAGCGCGCGGGTCTCGTCGACTGGCAGATCCAGGGCGAGCACAACCGCCTGAACGCGCTCGCGGCCATCGCCGCCGCGCGCAGCGTGGGCGTGCCGCCTGCGCAGGCCGCGCAGTCGCTTTCGGCGTTCCGCAACGTCAAGCGCCGCATGGAAGTGCGCGGCAGCGTGGACGGCGTGACGGTCTACGACGACTTCGCGCACCATCCCACGGCGATCGAAACGACGATCGCCGGCTTGCGCACGCGCGTCGGTCGCGACAATACCCGTATCCTGGCGGTGCTCGAACCGCGCTCGAACACGATGAAGCTCGGCGTGATGAAGGCGCAATTGCCGGCGAGTCTCGCCGATGCCGATCTCGTGTTCGGCTACGGCGCGCCGGCCGGCAAGGACGCGCTGGGCTGGGACCTCGCGGGCGCGCTCGCGCCGCTGGGCGAGAAGGCGCACGCGTATCACGACCTCGGCGCGCTCGTGAAGGCCGTGGTCTCGGCCGTGCGTCCCGGCGACCAGGTGCTCGTGATGAGCAACGGCGGATTCGGTGGCGTGCATCAGAAGCTGCTCGATGCGCTGTCGTCGCGGAGCGCGACGTGATCGTCTATCTGCACGGATTCCGCTCGTCGCCGCAGTCGTTCAAGGCGCGCTTGCTGGACGCGCGCCTCGAAGCGCTCGGGCGCGGCGGCGAATGGCTGTGCCCGACATTGCCCGTTTCGCCGTTCGAGACGGTGGCGCTCGTCGAGCGCGAGATTGCCGCGCGTGCGCAAGCCGGCGAGCGCATCACGCTGATCGGCAGCTCGCTGGGCGGCTTCTTCGCCACGCACCTGGCCGAAAAGCACGGCTGGCGCGCCGTGCTGCTCAATCCGGCCGTGATGCCGGACCGCGATTTGTCGAAGTATCTGGGCGAGCAGCCGCTCTGGCATGGCGGCGGCAGCATCGTCGTCGAGCCGCGTCACCTGGATGAATTGCGCGCGCTGGCCGTTGCCAACGTGACCGAGCCGCAGCGCTACTATCTGATCGCCGCAACCGGCGACGAAGTGCTCGATTATCGCGAGATGCTCGCGCATTATCCGGGGGCGAAGACGCGCCTGATCGATGGCAGCGACCACGGCATCAGCGAATTTGCCGATTACGTCGACGACGTGATCCAGTTTTGCGACGCGCCTTGATGCGTCGCCCCGTTCGCGCCGCGCGTGCGAACGCCTATATGTATACAGCAGCACCGCCCGGGCGCACCGCCCCCGCGGTTCAAGCAAGTCTGAACGAGAGTGTTGAGTGAACGTCTTCTTTGAGGAATCGGGCAGTTTCAAGGCGGGCAGCGTGCTGTCGCGCCAGGGCGATGCGTTTCAGGTCGAGTTGCCGGGTGGGCGGCGCGCCAAGGTGCGCGCGAAGGACGTGCTGATCGAATTCGAGAAGCCCGCCGCCGGCGATCTGCTGGAGCAGGCGGACGCCGCCGCGCAGGAAATCGATCTCGATTTTCTGTGGGAGTGCGCGCCCGCCGAGGAATTCGCCTATACGGCGCTCGCGAGCGAGTACTTCGGCGAATCCTATGGTCCGGTCGAGCGCGCCGCGCTCGTGCTGCGTCTGCACGGCTCACCCGTGTATTTCCGCCGCAAGGGCCGCGGCCAGTATCAGCGCGCGCCGGAAGATCAGCTGAAGATGGCGCTCGCGTCGCTCGAACGCAAGCGCCAGCTGGCGCTCGTGCAGGCGGGGTACGAAGAGGAGCTCAAGGCGGGCAAGCTGCCCGAAGCGCTCAAGGACAAGGCGCTGGGCCTCCTCACGAAGCCCGACAAGAACTCGATCGAGTACAAGGCGCTCGAAGCGGCCGCCGCCGCGAGCGGCATTTCGATGCCGCGCCTGATGCTCGATTGCGGCGGCATCGCCTCGCCGCGCGCGCTGCACGAAGCGCGCTTCCTCGCGGAATTCTTCCCGCACGGCACGGGCTTTCCGCCGGTCGAAGTGGGCGCACTGCCCGACGATCTGCCCGATGCGGCCGAGCACGTGCAGGCCTTCTCGATCGACGACGTCACCACGACCGAAATCGACGACGCGTTCTCGATCGAGCATCTCGCCGACGGCCGCGTGCGCATCGGTATCCACATCGCGGCGCCGGCGCTCGGCATCCAGCGCGGCGATACGGCCGACACGGTCGCGCGCACGCGCCTGTCGACGGTGTACATGCCCGGCGACAAGATCACCATGCTGCCCGACGATTTCGTCGATGCGTTCACGCTCAAGGAAGGCGGCATGCGCCCGGCGCTTTCGCTCTACTGCATCGTGAACCGCGAGACGCAGGAGATCGTCGCCACGGAAACGCGCGCCGAGCGCGTCTTCGTGAAGAACAACCTGCGCCACAACACGCTCGACGAAGTCGTGACCGAAGAAACGCTCGCGGCTGGCACGGGCGACTATCCGCACAAGGACGACATCGCGGTGCTGTGGCCGTTCGCGCAGGCGCTCTTCGAGAAGCGCCAGGCCGCGCGCGCGGGCTACGGCCTGCGCCGCGAAGTGCAGCGCAACACCGACTACAACTTCTACGTGGAAGGCGAGCACGTCAGCATCACGCCGCGCCGCCGCGGCTCGCCGCTCGACCTGATCGTCGCGGAGCTGGCGATTCTCGCGAACTCCACGTGGGGTGCGTTCCTCAACGATCACGGCGTGCCGGGCATCTATCGTACGCAGCGCGCGTTCGGCGCGCCTACCGGCCCCAAGCGCACGCGCATGCAGACCAACGCCGCGCCGCACGAGGGTCTCGGCGTCGCGCAGTACGCGTGGAGCACCTCGCCGCTGCGCCGCTACGTCGACCTCGTGAACCAGTGGCAGCTACTCGCGTGCGTCGAGCACGGCGTGGCCGCCAAGCTGGTCGCGCCGTTCAAGCCCAAGGACGCGGATCTGTTCGCGGTCGTGCAGGGCTTCGACGAGACCTATACCGCTTACGCCGACCACCAGCGCCGCATGGAGTACTTCTGGTGCCTGCGCTGGCTCCAGCAGGAAATGCGCGGCGACGGCGGACGTGAAGCGCGCCGCGAATTCCCGGCGACCGTCGTGAAGGACGATCTCGTGCGCTTCGAGGAAGTGCCGCTGCTCATGCACGTGCCCGCGCTCGGCGTGCACGCGCGCGGCACGCGTCTGATGATGGACGTGATGTCGATTGACGAACTGACGATCGAGGCGTCGGTGCGCATGCTGCGCGTGCTCGACGCGCCGGTCGTGACGAGCGGCGAGCAGGCCGAAGAAGACGCGGCCGAGGACGAAGAGCTCATCGAAGCCGCCGACGAAACGGCGGAGAGCGAAGCGGAAGCGCTGGCCGAAGCCGGCGCGCCTGGCGATGCGGCTGATTCGGGCGACGCGGCCGATGCAGCCGAAGGCGAGGGCGGTGCGCAGGAAGGCGAAGAAATGCAGCAATCCGAACAACACGCCACGGAGCCGCGCGCATGAGTGCCGAGCCTGCCCAGCGCAAGCCTCAACGTGATCGCTATGCCGTGATCGGCAATCCGGTCGCGCACAGCAAGTCGCCGTACATTCACGCGCAGTTCGCTGCCCAGACGGGCGAGCCCGTCGAATATGATCGCCTGCTCGCGCCGCTCGACGGCTTCGTCGAGCACGTGCAGGCGTTTCGCGCAGCGGGCGGACGCGGCCTGAACGTGACCGTGCCGTTCAAGCTCGAGGCGCATGCGCTGGCGAGCCGGCTGTCGCCGCGCGCGGCGGCGGCGGGCGCCGTGAACACCTTGCGCTTCGACGAAGACGGCATTTTCGGCGACAACACCGACGGTTTCGGCCTCGTTCGCGACATCGAGGTGAATCTGGGCGTCTCGCTCAAGGGCGCGCGCGTGCTGCTGCTGGGCGCGGGCGGTGCGGCGCGCGGCGTCGTGCTGCCGATGCTCGAGCGCGAGCCGCGCGAGATCACGATCGTGAACCGCACCGCGCAGAAGGCGCATGCGCTCGTCGAGCAGTTCGAGGGCGCCGCGCGCGAGTTGGCTTGCCTCATTAACGGTGGCGGCCCGAACGCAGTGGACCCCAAGCCCTACGACGTGATCGTCAACGCGACGGCCGGCAGCCTTGACGCCGCGCTGCCCGAGTGCGATGCGCGCGCGTTCGGCGCGGGCTCGCTCGCCTACGACATGATGTACGGCGCCGAACCCACCGTGTTCATGCGCCACGCCGAGTCACTGGGTGCGCGAGCATCGGACGGGCTCGGGATGCTGGTCGAGCAGGCCGCCGAGTCGTTTTTCGTGTGGCGCGGTGTGCGTCCCGACGGTGCGCCCGTGCTGGCCGCGCTGCGCAAGCAACTGGCGGCGCAGGCGCAGGCCTGACACGCGCCGCGCGGGCCCGACGACGCCGGCACAGAACCACACCAACAGGGGGGCCGCGACGCCATGCGTAGAGAATCGGAGCCGCGTGCAGCAGGGTTGGGCGGTGTGCAGCGCCCCGGACGCCCCAGACGCCGCGAAGAATCATTCGTCCCCGGCGTCGCGGCGCTGACCGCAAAGCGCCCCGGCGCACTGCGCTGGCTCGTCTACGCGGTGCTGGTGTTCGGCATCGCGTGGCTCGCGACGCAGCTCTTCTACTTCGCCCAGATCGCCGTCTGGAATTTCGCCGATCCGCAATCCACGGCCTTCATGCGCACCGACGAGGCGCGCCTTTCCGCCGACCGTCCCGACCTCGACATCCAGCACCAGTGGGTGCCGTACGACCAGATCTCGCGCAACCTGAAGCGCGCGATCATCGCGTCCGAGGACGCCAACTTCGTCAACAACAACGGCTACGAAACCGACGCCATCCTGCAGGCGTGGGAGCGCAACAAGAAGCGTGGCCACATCGTGCGCGGCGGATCGACGATCACGCAGCAACTCGCGCGCAACCTGTTTCTATCGCGCGAGAAAAGCTATATCCGCAAGGGCCAGGAGCTCATCATCACGTGGATGCTGGAGACGCTGCTCGACAAGGAGCGCATCTTCGAGATCTATCTAAACTCGGTGGAGTGGGGCAATGGCGTCTATGGGGCGCAGGCCGCCGCGCGCTATTACTACCGCACGACGGCCGCGAAGCTCACGCCGTGGCAGTCGGCGCGGCTGGCGGTGATGCTGCCGCAGCCCAAATACTTCGACGCGCACCGCAACTCGCCGTATCTCGCCCAGCGTTCCCGAGTGATCGCGCGGCGGATGGGGGCTGCGGAATTGCCGCCGTCGTCGTCGCAATGAATTTCAATGCCTTCTGGCATCACGCCAACGGGACGATCCTTAAATCAGGGATAAATGGGCGTGAGCTCCCAGGAATTTGCCTTCATCACGAAGGCCCACGAGCGCCGTAACGGTACCTCTTGCGTGTCTGCGTTTCCGCCGGTGTCGAAGGCCGAGGCCGTCACCATGCTGAGCATCCTGGCAAAGTACCTACCCGTCGCGCGCACACTGACGGGTACGCACTAATCCGCGCTTCCTTCCCGCTTCGTTCTACTGCACCTCACTGACGCGCCAGCCGCGCGTTATCCGGCATCGGCATATTGAAGTTGGTGCGGAACGGATTGATGTCGAGACCGCCCCGCCGCGTATAGCGCGCGTACACCGCGAGCCGGTCCGGTTTGCACTCGCGCAGGATGTCCATGAAGATGCGCTCGGCGCATTGCTCGTGAAAGCCCGTGTGATTGCGGTACGAAATGATGTAGCGCAACAGGCCCGCCTGGTCGATCTGCGGCCCCACGTAGTGGATCTGCACGCTGCCCCAGTCGGGCTGGCCCGTCACGGGGCAGTTCGACTTCAGCAGATTGGAGATCAGCGTCTCTTCCACGGGCGACTCGTCGTGGGCGGCCTTGAGCAGCGTCGGGTCCGGATGATAGACGTCGGTGTCCAGATCGAGCCGGTCGAGCAGGAGCCCGTCGAATTCCTCGAACGGGATCTTGCCGAACGCGCCCGGCTGGTCGAGCCGCACGGAAACCGAGGCGCCACAGGCCGCCGACACGTCGCGCTTGATGGTGTCGCGCACCACGTCGGCGGATTCGAACGGCGTTTGCGCGAACGAGCCCAGATAGAGCTTGAACGACTTCGATTCGACGATGTTGGGCGAATCGGCGGGAATGAAGAACGTGGCGATGGCAATCTGCGGCTTGCCGCGCGCGTTGAGCCACGAAAGCTCGTAGGCGTTCCAGATATCGGTGCCGAAGAAGGGCAGTTGCGCGCCGATGCCGATCGCTTCGCGCGCACCCGCGCGCGGGATCGGAAACAGCAGCGAGGCGTCGTATTGCTCGGTGTACCGGGCGGGCTTGCCGAGCGGGGATTGGTCGGGAGTCATGATGCGCTGGTTTCAGTTGGTGCGTCGTTTGGTGCGTTGTTCGGTGCTTCGGTCGCCGCGCTCGTGCGCGCCGTGCGGCTTGTGTCCACGGGATTCACGGGGTTCGCCACGCCGCTTGCCACGTGACCGGTCGCCGTGACCGAGCGGGCCGATTCGCAATGGCGGATCTGGTCGTCGAAGAAAAAATCGGGTTCGAACTCGCGCAGAAACGGGCCTTTGTCGAGTCCGCCAAGGAACATCGCTTCGTCGATTTCGATGTTCCAGGCCATCAGCGTGCGGATCGCCCGTTCGTGTGCGGGCGCCGAGCGCGCCGTCACGAGCGCGGTGCGGATGCGCATGGTTGCGTTGGCATCGGCCAGCTTCTGCAGCCGGTTGAGCGCTTCGAGCAGCGGCTTGAGTGGTCCTTGTGCGAGCGGCAGCTCGCGGTTGTCGCGCTCGTGGCTCACGAAGGCGCTCAAGCCCTCGCGCTGGAAGATCTGCTCGGCTTCGTCGGAAAACAGCACCGCATCGCCGTCGAACGCGATGCGAATCTCGTGCGCGTTGCGTTCCGACATTGTCGCCGATTCCGGGAACACGCGTGCGGCGGGGAAGCCCGCGTCGAGCGCGCCGCGCACGTCCTCGGGATTCGCCGAGAGAAACAGCGACGCGTTGAGCGGCTTGAGGTAACGCCACGGCTCGCGCCCGCGCGTGAACACGCCGCGCTGGATGTCGAGCTGGTGCTCGCGGCACGAGCTGAACGCGCGCAAGCCGCTGATGGGGTCGCTGCGCGAGAGGATCACGACTTCCACATGATGCGCGCCGCTGTTTCCACATGAGTTCAGCGCGAGGAGCTTCTGGATCAGCGCAAACGCGACGCCGGGCCGCGCGGGCACATGCAGGCGCTCGCGCTGGAGCGCCTCGTAGTCACGCAGATCGCCCGTCTCGTAGACGCGGTTCTCTTCTTCGAAGTCGAATAGCGCGCGCGACGAGATGGCGACGACGAGCTTGTCGGAGAGCGAAACGGCCATGATCGTCGTGCTTCAGGCGAGGAACAGGCGGTAAGCGGGATTCTGCGTCTCTTCCCAATGCGGATAGCCGAGCGTGGCGAGGAAGCGCCGGAACTCCGCGTCCTCGGCCGCCGGCACCTGGATGCCCACCAGAATCGAGCTGTAATCGGCGCCCTGGTTGCGGTAGTGGAACAGGCTGATGTTCCAGTTCGGCGCCATCGACGAGAGGAAGCGCATCAGCGCGCCCGGGCGCTCCGGGAACTCGAAGCGGAACAGGCGCTCGTCGTGCGCGAGCGGCGAGCGGCCGCCCACCATGTAGCGGATGTGCTGTTTCGAGAGCTCGTCGCCGGTGAGATCGACGCACGGGAAGCCGTGCTCGACGAACGCCTGCGCGATGGTCTGCGACTCGCCGCGGTTGCGGATCTGCACGCCA
>NZ_CAJMZF010000073.1:0-17444 GCF_905220245.1 Paraburkholderia sp. J63
GGCGTCTTCGCTGGTGACGTCCATGGCCACGCCGATGGCCTTGCCGCCCGCGCCCTTGATCTCCTCGGCCACGGCGTCGGCGCCGTTCTGGTTGAGGTCGGCGATAGCGACCGCCGCGCCCGCCTGCGCGAGCGTGAGCGCGATCTGCTTGCCGATGCCGCTGGCCGCGCCGGTAACGACCGCGACCTTGCCATTGAGCTTCGTGTTCAGAGTGAGAGACGACATCGAGCACCTCCAGGTAGTAGACGAGATGAGACCTCGACGCGCACACGCCGTCAAACCTGTCGAATGGCGTAAGCATTCGCCTACGCCATTCGGTCGGATGTTGCGCCGCGGCCAACCGCGCTATTGTGCATGAAGCCGCGCGCCACGCGCATCGAGCCGGACAGCGCGGCCCACCATTTCCATACCCATGCGGCAGCGCACAGGCGCATGCCGCACGGGCGCTCGCAGCGCGCCGCACGTGCCCAGCGCACGCGCGGAGATCGTGCTAAGTTTGGCCGCTCTACAAGGAGGCGTTCATGAACTATCGGCGACTGGGCCGCTCGGGCCTGCAAGTCAGCGAACTGTCCATTGGCTCGTGGGTCACCTACGGCAATCAGGTCGACCACAATCTCGCGCGCGAATCGCTGGCGGCGGCGCGCGACGCGGGCGTCAACTTCTTCGACAACGCGGAGGTCTACGCGGGCGGCCAGTCGGAGGAGATCATGGGCCAGGCGCTCAAGGAGCTCAACTGGCCGCGCGTGAGCTACGTGGTCTCCACCAAGTTCTTCTGGGGCTTGAACGAGGCGCCCAACCAGTACCACACGCTCAATCGCAAGTACCTCATGAACGCCATCGACGGCTCGCTCAAGCGGCTGCAGCTCGATTACGTCGATCTGGTGTTCTGCCATCGCCCCGATCCGAACACGCCCGTCGAGGAAACCGTCTGGGCCATGAGCGACATGATCGCGCGCGGCAAGGCGCTCTATTGGGGCACCTCGGAGTGGAGCGCCGACGAAATTCGCGCCGCGTGGGAGATTGCGGAGCGCCACCATCTTCACAAGCCCGTCATGGAGCAGCCACAGTACAACCTGTTCCACCGGCGCCGCGTGGAAGACGAATACCGGCGGCTCTACGAGGACATCGGGCTCGGTCTCACGACCTGGAGCCCGCTTGCCTCGGGGCTGCTCACGGGCAAGTATCGCGGCGGCGTGCCCGCCGGCAGCCGCGCCCAGTTGCAGGGCTATGACTGGCTGCGCAAGGCCGTCACGGATGCCGACAAGAACGAGATCGTCGGCAGGCTCGCGGACTTCGCGAAGGAACTGGGCTGCACGGTGGGCCAGCTCGCGCTCGCGTGGATCCTCAAGAATCCGCACGTGAGCACGGTGATTACCGGCGCGTCGCGCGTCGAGCAGATCGGCGAAAACATGGTGGCGCGCGACGTGGCGGAAAAAATCACGCCGGAGGTGAAGGAGAAGATCGAGGCGATCATCGGCGACAATTACAGCTAGGACGGCTGGGCTACGACGCGACGATTGATGCGGGTGGCGCGGCTGGGCGGCACAAGCCCGCGATCGCGCCGAAGCGCGGAGCCCAGCCGCCGGGGCACCCCGCCGCTATACCCGCTGTACAATACGCGGCCTCGCCGGCGCGCCGCATGCTTTACCGGGCCGTCAGCGCGATTCGCCGGCGGCGCGCGAACCTGTCAACGTATCAGCACGCCGCCGTTTTCGTATCTTTCGTATCGTCAGCAATCGCCCGGCGCGCATGCACGTACGCACGCGCCGGCCCGCATTGTCCGCATTTTCGATCGCCACCGACCTCGCGTCCGCCCCACCATGCTGAGCTACCGCCACGCCTTCCACGCCGGCAATCACGCCGATGTCCTCAAGCACGCCGTCACCGTGCAGTTGCTGCATTACCTCGGCAAGAAGGACAAGGCGTACTGGTACATCGACACCCATGCGGGCGCGGGCGCCTACGCGCTGCGCGAAGGCTACGCCACCAGGAACGCCGAGTTCGACACCGGCATCGGCAAGCTCTGGGGCCGCACCGATCTGCCGCCGATGCTTGCCGATTACGTCGACGAAGTCGCGGCGCTCAATCCCGACGGCGAGCTGCGCTTCTATCCCGGCTCGCCCTATCTCGCCTGGCGGCTGATGCGCGAACAGGACCGCATGCGGCTGTTCGAGCTGCACAGCACGGAAATCGACGTGCTGCGCCACCGCTTTCGCGACGCGGGCCGCCGCGTGATGATCTATGCGGGCGACGGCTTCGACGGCGTCAAGGCGCTGCTGCCCCCGCCGCCGCGCCGCGCGCTCGTGCTGATCGACCCGTCGTTCGAGGACAAGCGCGACTACGCGCGCACGCTCGCGTGCGTGGAAGAGGGTCTCAAGCGCTTTTCCAACGGCACCTACGCGGTCTGGTATCCGCAGGTCACGCGGCCCGAGTCGCAACGCTTTCCCGAGCAATTAAAGCGCCTCCAGGAGAAGAACTGGCTGCACGTCACGCTCTCGGTCAGCCGTCCGCCCGAAGACGGCTTCGGCCTGTATGGCAGCGGCATGTTCATCCTGAATCCGCCCTACACGCTCGCGGTGACGCTCAAGGAAGTGATGCCGTGGCTCGTCAAGACGCTCGGCCAGGACGACGGCGCGCAGTTCAAGATCGAATCGCGCGGCGACTGAGGCACGTGCCGACCGCGCCGTGTCGCGTTATCGATGCCGCCCGATTGACGCGCTGTATCCACGCCACCTTGAGCATGGCCGCGCGGCGGCAAGGTGCGGTAATTACTGCGGCGCCGGTCTCGGCATAGGCCGCGGCGGCCTTCCGCCGCCCCCCGGCACTTCCACATACGGCGCGACGATGATCGGCGGCTGCGAGCCGTCCGTGCCCGAACCATTGAGCGTCGGCAACGACTGCGTCTGCACCATCGGCTGAGGCGAAAGCGGCGCGTTCTGCAGCACCGTGCCCGACTGGCCATCGCTGATCCCTCGCTGCGTATCCAGAATCAACGGCTGCCCGGCTGCGCGCGCAGCGGCGCTCGCCAGCGTCATCGCCATGACGGCGCCCGCCATCAGCGCGAGGGACATCCGTTTGCGGGAAATGCGGTGGAGAAAACGATCTGACGTCATGGGCAGCCCCCGATCAATGCGACTTCGTTGTTGGCCAATACGGGTCGATCAACGTGAGCGCTTTGGCGCCAGGCGCTCCGATCCTCTTGCCGGGCTATCGGCTTGTCGCAGAAAAGACTTTACCTTACCGCGGTGGCAAGGTTCAGACTGCATGGCGTGGGCAGCACAGGCACCCTGAGGCCGCCAGAGCCGGCCCAGAAATGACAAAGCCCCGCCAGATGCGGGGCTTGGGGCAGTGCAGAAACCTGCTGACTGCTTAGCGCGAGTAGCCGTTCGATTCGATCGAGCGGATGCGCTGCTCGAGTTGCACGATGTCTGCCGAGGTCGCGAGATACGCTTCGCGGCGGCGACGTTCTGCCGTTTCGAACCAGTTGCTCAGCTTTTCAAGAAGGTATGCAAACATGATGTTGTTCTCCAAGGATCAGATGTATCCCCGGTGGATTTGCATCAGGGATTACCCTCGTAAGGGATAACCCGCATTATAACGGTTGCACCCGACTTTGCCAGTGAATTGATTGAATAGTGTGCATTCCGTTCTGGAATGGTGCATTGGGGGCGCTTTGGGCAACATCATGATTTATCGACACATTTCCCTGCAACATCGGCAAATATGCGTGCATCATGCCTCGATGCGCACCAAGGCGGTGCGGCACATCGCAAAAGTTGCGACAATTTGCCAACGCAGGTTGTACCTCTGCGCCTCGCTTTGGGCGCTCTGCGCTCCGTCGGCGGCCCTTTCAGGCTTGAACGTCCTGGGCAACCGGTTCCGGGTCGGCGAGCCGTTCGATGATCGGGCAGTCCGGCCGGTCGTCGCCGTGGCAGTAGGCCGCCAGATGGCTCAGCGTGTCGCGCATCTGCGTGAGCTCGGCAATGCGCTGGTCGAGCTCGGCCACGTGCTCGAGCGCAATGGCCTTGACCTCGGCGCTGGCGCGCGAGCGGTCGTGCCAGAGCGCGAGCAGGCGCCGGATATCGTCGACGAGAAAGCCGAGGCGCCGCGCCTGGCGGATGAAGCGCAGCGCGTGCACCTCTTCCATGCCGTAGACGCGGTAGCCGGACTCGGTGCGCCCCTTCGGCGCGAGCAGGCCGACGCTCTCGTAGTAGCGGATCATTTTCGCCGTGACGCCCGATTCGCGCGCCGCTTCGCCGATGTTCATGCTGCTCCCCTGCGTTGCATTCGATAATTTTGATCCTACACCTTCCCATGATGGGAAGGTCCAGCGCCCTCGCCGCATGCCCACTGGCATAATCCGGCGACGGCCCCCTCTCCTCCTTACCCAGTCCCTCCAGAAAGGAAAACACCATGATCCAGTTCAACGTCGAAGGCATGAGCTGCCAGCACTGCGTCGGCGCCGTCACGCGCGCGATCCACGAACACGATGCGGCCGCGAAGGTCGAGATCGATCTGGCCGCGGGCCGCGTGAGCGTCGAGTCGAAGCAGAGCGCCGAGGTGCTCAAGGCCGCCATCGACGAGGCGGGCTATACCGTCACGGGCACGGCCGGCGCCTGACGCGGAGCGCACCATGTTCAAGGTTGCCGTAGCAGGGGCTTCCGGGCTGCTCGGGCGCGCACTCGTGCGCGAGCTTGCAGCAGAGACGAACTGGCAGGTCGTGCCCACGGCCTTCAGCCGGGTGGGCGCGGGTCAGGTCGCGCTCGACGTGCGGGATGCGCACGCGGTCGACGCATTCGTCGCCGGCCAGGCGCCGGACGCCATCGTGCTCGCCGCCGCCGAGCGCCGGCCCGACGTCTGCGAGCACGACCCGGCCGCGGCGCGCGCGCTCAATGTCGACGCCGTGCGCAGCATTGCCGCGGCGGCAAAGCGGCGCGGCGCGTGGGTGCTGTCGATCTCTACCGACTATGTTTTCGACGGCACGCAGCCGCCCTATCTGCCCGATGCCGCGCCGAACCCGCTCAACGCCTATGGCCGCAGCAAGCTCGAAGGCGAGCGCGCGCTGCTCGATACCTCCGACAACGCGCTCGTGCTGCGCCTGCCGCTGCTGTACGGCCCGATCGTCGACTGGCAGGAGTCGGCGGTGACGAGCCTCGTGCCGGCGATCCGCGCTTCGGCGCAGGCGGGTGCCGCGCCCGCGGTCATGGACGCCTGGGCCACGCGCTATCCCACCTTCACGCCCGACGTCGCGTTCGTGATTCGCGAACTGCTCACGCGCTGCGCGGACGGGAGCGCCGTGCGCGGCATCGCGCAATGGTCCGGCGACGAGCCGATGACCAAGTACGACATCGCGCAGCGCATTGCAAATGTGCTCGGCATTCAGGCGCAACTCGTCGCGCAGACGGCGCCCGCCGATGCGACGCCGCGTCCGCGCGATTGCCACCTCGACTCGGGGCGGCTCGAAGCGCTGGGCATGGGTCGACGCACGCCCTTCGACGCGGGTGTTCGCGCGGTGCTCGACGCGTTCGAGCGCGACGGCGCGGCACGGTAAGCGCGCCGCATGAGCCCGGAGTCGTGACTAAAACCCCGGCTCCGGATCAATAAACTACTGGAAGCACTCACGGGCGGCCAGCAACGCCACGCGCGCCAGGCCTGCTGCCGATGCCCTGCGTCCGGCTGCCCTGCTCAATGAAAATCGCGGCTCTGGGTTGCGAGCCGCCCGAGCAGCCGGCTGTGATCCTCCAGCCGATGCGCGACCAGATGCACGACCTCGCCCTCGCGCTGCACGACACCGGCCACCGCCAGCAACGACGCCCCAAGCAATTCCCTGCGCTGCGACTCCACGAGCGTCGCATGCACGATCACGTTGATCGCGCCGGTTTCGTCCTCGAGCGAGACGAAGATCGTGCCCTTCGCCGTGCCCGGTCGCTGCCGCACCGTGACGATCCCGCACACGCGCGCGAGCATGCCGTGACGGCACTGCGCCAGTTGCGCCGCGCTGCGAAAGCGCTGCTTCGCCAGCCCCGGCCGCAGCAGTTCGAGCGGATGGCGGTTGAGCGTGAGGCGCAGGCTCGCGTAATCGGCGACGATCTCGGCGCCCTCCGAGGCACGCGGCAGTTCGAGCCGCGCCTCGGCCACGGGTGCGTCGCGCAATAGCGCGGGCACCGCGTGCTGCGCGGTCACGGCCCACCACGCCTCGCGCCGATGCCCCGCGATACTCGCGAGCGCATTGGCCGCCGCAAGCGCTTCGAGCTCGCGGCGCGTGAGCGCGGCACGGCGCGCGAGATCGTCGACGTCGACGAACGGCGCCTGCGCGCGCGCGGCCATCACGCGCTGCGCGGCATCCTCCGAAAACCCCTTGATGAGGCTGAAGCCGAGGCGCACCGCCGGGCCTCTGCGCCCGTAATGCTGCGACGCTAGCGTACGAGGCGCGCGGATGATGCGCTTGAGACCGTGCATGAATGGGCGCGGCCGTTTTCGCGCGCCATCACGAGCGGGCCTGCCGTCATGTGCGTCGTCACGCCCAGCCCCGCTGCGCGTCTGCGCGAGTGCAAGCGCAGCGGCCCTCAACAGCGCGCGGTAATGCGTGACCTCGGCGCAGCGGGCAACCGCGCCATCGGCATCGAGCCGCACGCCCGGCTGACCGCGCGACTCCAGCACCGACGCCCAGTCGCTCAGCGCGATATCGGGCGCGCGCACCTTCACGCCGTGCCGCTTCGCATCCTGCACGAGCTGCGATGGCGAATAGAACCCGAGCGGCTGACTGTTCAGCAATCCTGCGAGAAATGCGGCGGGCTCGTAGCGCTTGAGCCACGAGCTCGTGTAGACGAGCAGCGCGAAGCTCGCCGCATGGCTCTCAGGAAAGCCGTAGTCGCCGAAGCCCTCGATCTGCTTGCAGATGCGATCGGCAAACTTCTGCTCGTAGCCCTTGGCAAGCATGCGCCGCGTGAGGTCGGCCTGATACGGCCGCAAATCGCCATCACGCCGCCACGCGGCCATCGCGCGGCGCAGCTTGTCGGCTTCCTCGCCGGTGTAGTTGGCGGCGACCATCGCGAGGTGCATCACCTGCTCCTGGAAGATCGGCACGCCGCGCGTGCGCTCGAGCACGGGGCGCAGTTCCTCCTTCTCGTACTCGACCTTCTCCTCACCATGCCGGCGCTTCAGATACGGATGCACCATATCGCCCTGAATCGGCCCGGGCCGCACGATCGCCACCTGGATCACGAGGTCGTAATACTCGCGCGGACGCAAACGCGGCAACATGCTCTGCTGCGCGCGCGACTCGATCTGGAACACGCCGACGGTGTCCGCGTGACAGCACATCTCGTAGACCGCCGGGTCCTCGGACGGAATGTCCTGCATGCGATACGCGGGCCGACCGCGCCGCAACGCGACGAACTCGAGCGAGCGCCGGATCGCCGACAGCATGCCGAGCGCGAGCACGTCCACTTTCAGAAGACGCAGCGCGTCGATATCGTCCTTGTCCCATTCGATCACGTAGCGGTCCTTCATCGCCGCGTTTTCGATGGGCACGAGGCGCGAGAGCTTGTCGCGCGCGATCACGAAACCGCCCACGTGCTGCGAGAGATGGCGCGGGAAGCCACGCAGCTCGCGCGTGAGGCGGATCAGTTGCTGCGTGACGTGCGAATCGGGCGAGAAGCCCGCCTCGGCCAGATGGCTCGCGATCGAATCGGGGCCGTCCCACCACTGATGCGCGCCCGAAAGCTTTTCGACGAGCGCGTTGTCGAGCCCCAGCGTCTTGCCCACGTCACGCAGCGCACTGCGCGAGCGGTACGTGATGAGCGTCGCGGCCAGCGCGGCGCGGCGCTTGCCGTACTTGCCGTAGATGTACTGAATGACTTCCTCGCGCCGCTGATGCTCGAAGTCGACGTCGATGTCGGGCGGCTCGTTGCGCGCGCGGGACAGAAAGCGCGCGACGAGCATGTTCATGCGCACCGGATCGATCTCCGTGATCCCGAGGCAATAGCAAACCACCGAGTTCGCCGCCGAGCCGCGTCCCTGACACAGGATGTTCTTCGAGCGCGCAAAGCGGACGATGTCGTGCACGGTCAGGAAATACTTTTCGTACTTCAGCTCGCCAATCAGTTCGAGCTCCTCTCCAATCTGCTTGCTGCGCTTTTCGTTCAGGCCGTCGGGCCAGCGCTCGGTGGCGCCTTTCATCACGAGCTTTTCGAGCCACGTGGCGGGCGTCTCGTCCGTGGGCACGAGCTCCTCGGGATACTCGTAGGCCAGCTCGCTGAGGCAAAACGTGCAGCGGCGTGCGACCTCCAGCGTCGCGTCGAGCGCCTCGCGCGGATACAGCTTGCCGAGCCGCACGCGCGAGCGCAGATGGCGCTCCGCATTCGGCTCCAGCGCGCGGCCGCACGACGCGAGCGGCTTGCCGATGCGCACCGCGCTCAGCGTGTCCTGCAGCGGCTTGCGCGAGCGCGCGTGCATCAGCACGCCGCCCGCCGCGACGAGCGGCAGACCGCTTTCCTGCGAGACGTGGCGCAGCACTTCGATCTGCGTATCGTCGCCGCCCGTTTGCCAGAGTTCGAGCGCGAGCCAGGCGCGCCCGGCCGCGAAACCCGCGAGCCAGTGCGCGGCGCGCAGCGTCTGGGCGAGCGTGGCCGCGCGCTGCGGCACGAGCAGCAGCACGCAATCGCGCAAGTGCGTCAGATGCGTGAACTCGGGCTCGGGATCGGTGAAGTCGGACGGATGCACGCGGTAATCGCCCTTGTCCGCGCGCGAGCGCGCAAGCGTGATCAGCTCGCAGAGGTTGCCGTAGCCCTCGCGGTTCATCGCGATCGCCACGAGCGTGCAGAACGGCGCGCCGTTTTCATCGACGAGATTCAGCTCGCTGCCGATCAGCAGATGCAGCGAAGGCACGAACGGGCCGAGCGCGGCCACCGCGGCTTCGGCCTGCGTCATGCTCAGGCCCAGCGCGCGGGCCGCGCACACGGCTGCGTCATGTGCCGCTTTGCGCATCTCCCGATGCGCCTTTCTACGTGGCTCGTCGTATTCGTTGAGCGCACTATACGCGCGCACGATGCCGGCGAACGAGCATTCGTCGGTGATGGCGAGCGCGCGATAGCCGTGACGGATCGCCTGCTCGACCAGCTCGCCCGGGCGCGACGCGCCGCGCAGAAACGTGAAGTTGGTCAGGCAGTGCAGCTCCGCGTACTCGGGCAGCGCCGCTCCCGGCGAAGAAGGTTGCGTGGGCAACGATGTGCCCATCCCGCTGTTCGACATGATGCTGAAGATGAACCGGCGTTAGCCGAAAAGCCCTTGCAGATACCACTGCCCGCCGATGCGCTCGCGGTACAGCCAGAACATGCGGCCCTGGTCGTCGGCGGCGACGTAATAGTCGCGCCCGACGCCCTCGCCGTCCCACCATCCCGCCTCGATGCGCTCGGTGCGCGTGAGCATCTTGAGCGGGCGCCGATAAACCGGCCGGTCGTCGCGCACCGCCAGCTTGAGCGGCTTTTCGAGCAGCCATGCCGGGCGCGGCTGCGACGGCAGCGGCACCTCGGGCAGATCGAAAGCCGTCTGCACGGGCGCGGCTTCCTGCTGCGCATCGGGCGGACCGTTCGCCTTGCGCGGCTTGCGCGCAGCCGGGCGACGCGCACGATACGTGCGCGCCGACATCGCGTGCTCGGGCCGGTGATCGTCCTCGACGAATAGCTGCAGCACGTTCTGCTCGCCGATGCGCGCGCCAATACGCTCGAAGAGTTGCGCGAGCGAAGCATCCGACGCCTCGGGCGAGGGAAAGAGCGTATCCGTGGGCGGCGCATAAGCGCTCACCTGATCGGCGACGAGCGCGAGACCGATCACGGGCCCGGCCAGCGCGGTCTGATTGAGCTTCTCTCGCAACAGCCACAGCAGATGCTCGGCATCGCGCGAGGCCGCGGCCCACGAAAGCGTGAGGCTCGACGTGCGCGGCGCGTGGCGCGAGGCCAGCTCGTGCTCGAGGCGCAGCTCGAAGCCGCTCAGCGCGCCGTGCTGGGCGGCAAGCCAGCCGGCGAGCTGCATCACGAGACGGCGCGCGGCGAACAGCAGCGCCTCGGCGCTCTCCACGCGCGCCTGCAATTCGAGCGACGCGTGAAACGACGGCGGCGCGGCAAACCAGGCACGCGGATCGGGCGCCTCGCCGCGCGCCTGCGCGAGCCAGCCGAGCACGCCATCGCCGAAGCGGCGCACGATGCCATCGCGCGGCAGCCGCCGCAAATCGCCGAGCTTCGCACAGCCGATTTGCGTGAGCGCCTGCTCGTGCTGCGCGGCGAACGGCGCGAGCGCGACCGGCAGCGCGTCGAGTGCGCGCGCAAGCGTAGCGTCCTTGAGCACGCGAAAACGGCGCACGGCATGCGCCCCGGCGCACGCACGCGCCTGCGCAAGCGTCCACGCGCCCCAGGCCGTGGGCGCGCAGGCAATGCGCGCGGCGTGGCCGCAGTTGGCCACCGTGGCCGCCACCCTGGCGAGCAGCGCGCGCACGCCGCCGAAAAGACGCAGCCCGGAGCCGACTTCGAGCAAGAGCGTATGCGACTGCGGCGACTGCGCGAGCGACACCTTCGGCGTGTAGGCGAGCAATGCGAGCGCGAGCGCCTCGAACGCGCGCGTCTCGCGCGCCGGATCGGGCTCGAGCAGCACCAGCCCCGGCGCGAGCGCCAGCGCATGGGCGCGCGTGCTGCCCGGCTGCACGCCAAGGCGGAACGCATCGAGATCGGCGATCAGGATGCGCGCGTGATCGGCGAGCGCGTAGCAGCGCGCGTCCGGTGCACCCGGTGCGCCCTCTGAGCCCGGTGCCTCCTGTGAGCCCTGTCGCGCGGCCTCATCAGGTCGACTGGCCGGCAGGGACGTCGATACCGGCGACGCTGGGGGTTCCAGTGGCGCTGGCGGCATGAGTGACGTGAGCGGCACGGGCGGCACCACGGCCTCCAGCGGCAACAACGGCAAGGTGACGGCGATCCACAACATGATTGATCCCGGGCCACGGCGCGGCCGGCAATGCGCCCGGCTGGGGCAGCACCGACTCCTGCAGCGGCAAAGTGATGACGAGTGGCTGGGCGGGCGGCGGCCCGCGACGCTTGAAAATATCGACGGAGACCGCGGTGAGCTGCATCCATTCGCGACGGTTCAGACGCGCGTCTTCGGGCGGCGGCACCGGCGTGCAGACCATGCGCAACGGCGCCGGCGACGACTGGCTGCGCGCGGCGGGCGGCCGCATGAGAAACGCCAGCGACTGCGAATCCTGCGCGGCGACCTGCAGACGCCGCAGGGCGTCGGCGCGCGCCTTGGGCTGCCAGAGCAGCACGGCGCCGATGCCGTCCTGCTTGAGCGCCTGCTCGGCGGCCCACGGCGCCTCGCTCTCGCTCGCGCGCACCCAGATCAGGCGCTCGAGCGCGATCCCCCACGCCTTGAGCGCACACGCGTACGGCTGCCACGGCGGCGCGACGAGCAGCACGTGCCGCCCCTGCGCGGTGAGCGCGCGCAGCGCGGGCGCGACGAGCCGCATCTCGCCGATGCCGCCCTGCTCGACGAGCAGCTCGGTCAGGCTGCCCGCCGGCCAGCCCGCGCCGGGCAACTGGGCGTCGAGCGCGCCGTGACCGCTCGCCACTGTGCGCCCGCCTGCGTACGCGAGCTGGTTGCCCTGCCAGATCCGGCTTTGCAGCCGGGGCGGCAGGTGCGTCGCCGCAAGCTGGAGTGCTGGCATGATTGCGCTCTGGAAAAAGGGAATAGTTCGCCCTGCCCAACACAAAACGGGGCATGACGGGAGCGTTGACGCGGCATGAAGCGCCGCGTCGTCACCTGTATATTTATACAGTATTGAGCGGGATTTTGGGAAGCTTTTGGGAAACGTCGTGTCGGTGGGTGAGAGGGCTTGCGCGGAGACGTTTGCGCCGGGAAGAAAGGGAGTCCGGGTCGCGATTTGACGGCGCATATCGCGGGACGCTACAATCCACGATTCGTCGGAGCGTAGCGCAGCCTGGTAGCGCATCTGATTTGGGATCAGAGGGTCGTAGGTTCGAATCCTATCGCTCCGACCAGTAATATCAAGGGGTTACAAGCTATCGGCCTGTAACCCCTTTTTCTTTTCAGTCGCTTGACCCCAACATTGACCCCAACGGAGAGATTGCGCGTTGGATTGTCGTGGGTGCCAAGGCTTCGCAACTACTTGCTACGCAACGGCCATCTCGCCAAACGGGAGTTCCGTTTGGGCGGCTCCAGTACCACCTAGCGCGCTCGCCAATGCCTTATAGGCTGCCCCGTATGCTGGTCGACCACCTTCAATGGGCCATGCGGCGCTCGCAGGATGCAACTTGCAATTGATTGCAGCGCTCTCCTGCTGCGCCTTTGAGCGGCATGCCGCGTTGAGCTGTCGTTGTTATCCGACGACGCCCAATGGCCAGTCTCGCCCACATGAGCGGCCGCGATGGATGCCTCTATCAAGCTGGGGCGATTGTTGTCGCGACGTTGCTGGGGCCGATTTTCGCAGTGCACAAGGGCGCAGAAGGGATCCGGACATCTCATCCCTCGGGGAGTAGCGCGTCATTTAGTAACGTCATGTCAGCCGGTAGCAGCCCTTTGAGATTGCCTTTTGCCGAATAAGTAAACGCGTCGAGGTCGATCGGATAAAGGCTTCGCATTTGACTGTAGGTGACCTCGTCGCCAGACTTGAGGTGTACCTGTACAACGACATCCTTGCTTTGCAGCGAGTTTGCCCAGCTCTTGAACTTGTCGAAGGCTTTGGCAGCTTTTTCCGGTAGCTGGGCATTTTTAGAGATCAGATACAGAACGACCGTGTATCTTTCTCCATCCTTCAATTCCTTGCCATTCGGGGTAACGTTCGCGCGGATTTCGAAAAGGTGTTTAGATAATTCATCAACCGATTTTTTTACCGCGTTATCTCGGAAACTCATGCGACGAACCAGGGCATTCGGCAGTGGTACGCGCTTATATCGACTGCCAATCCAGGCGGTCAATTTAATCATTTCCTCGAAGCTGAGTGCACGACTATCCCGGCGTAGATGGCGAAATACGGCTTTACTCACAGTTACTCGATTATGGGTATTGAATTCCAATATCGTGCCGGCGGATTTGCACTCAAGTTGTAGTGCTCGATATGAAAGTAGGAACTGAATCGCGTCTTTCTTCTGGGTAGCTGATTCCGCCAGAATAAATTCGACATTTGGCTCTTTTTCGATTTCATCGATAGCGAGATCGCACCATTGGGTCAGGACGATCAGATGAGATTGGCCCTGCTGACAGCGTTCTATTACCCAATCAGCACCTGCGGTCTTAAAAACGTCAGCTACCATTGACAGGGTACTGACGTCTACGAATGAACCAGTCGCCCAGCCATTGTTATTGATCAGGTCGGGAAGATCCGCATCCGACTCGGCAATGCTCTGCGTGTCCATCAGATCTCCAGACGCGGGAGCCCCGCTAAATTTCTACGGCGCTCAAGGGTCAAGCCTGTTATCTTGCGCCAGATAGGCTTCAACAGATCGACTGCGATAGCACAATCCCGGTCGGTTGCGCGACCAGACGCAAGCACGTCCAGCAGAGTTAAACTCTCCCATATTGGTGTGCGCAACCAACGCCCGAGTGGCGGCGCGTTTTCCTGCTGCACCCAATATTTCCAAGTGTATAGAAGTGCTGACATCCTGCTTCGATTGGCTTCACGCAGTTTCTCTAGTGGCTTGGTCCGCCATATTTGAATGTTGCCACGAGAAACATCGAGGATGTGAGTAAGATCGTACGGAGTCAAACCTTCGTCCTGGAGCAAATCTTCAATGGCCGCACGAAAATCCATAGAGGCCAGAATGGCATCGCGCTGCTGACTCGCCAATAGTTTGTCGTAAGACATTGCATGGGCGGAGGGAGGCGGGTCTACGCTAAATGGTGCGCCAACGATACTTTCGCCTCCCGGAAGGGCTTCGGCGGTATCTCTCATGTAAATCGGGTAGCTCGATACTGCGACCTTGTTCCAATTCTGATGGATGGCGCCATTGACGATTAAGGTGAATACTCCCAAATCCGGGTACAAGTCAGGATTCAGGATAGGCGCATTAGCGAGTGTAAGCTGGTAGGACGCAGTCTCTCTTTGCCGATCGAGTGGGAGAGACGGAATCTCCGTAGGCGAAATCCAAGAGCCGCCTTGTTGTAATTGCGTGCTCTGCGTACCTTCCTGCGGAAGCTGATTAGGGATAGAAAGTGTCCCACCGGAAACCGTTCTGATGAAGGGGAACTGATTTTCCAGGAAATCGCCAACGGTGTATGTTGCCATTATGCTTCTTCCTTCCATTCCCGAAGCGCTCGTTCACTTATCATATTATTAAACAGTGCGGATTGCTTATCATGCAAGCATCTGAAGCTTTCGAGAATCGAAGGAATATCCAAACGACCGGCTGACTCGTGAGTGGCCTGCACGTCCAGCATGCCGAACGCGCGATTTTCTGCGTAGCATTTCATTGCCTTTTGTTGCATCGTTGACAGCTTAATCGGGATAGCGGGCAGATTCGGCGGCAGCGTCATCGGTACCCGAATATGATCCATGGACGTCGCCATCACTACACGATTCTCTTGGTCCTTCAGCACGATCACCCGGTTATGCTGATCCAGAGTTCCAATCTTCGGATCCGACGGGGCCCATGGCCGAAGTTCTGGCGCAAGGTAATCCGCTACGCTGGCTCCCTCGGCCGGGACAATCAGGTCGATATATCGTAGGGCTAGACGAGCTACCACGCGGGGAGCAACTGTAGCCTTCAGGGCCTCAAGGGCTTTGGCAAGCTGGTCACGGAAAGCGTCCCAACCCCGGTACGCAACGGTATGCACGGCCATCGACGTGGGCGTGACGCGAATACCGTTTACATTGTCGAAATCGCGGAGATCTGACGCGGTAACGGTTTCAGACTGGACGTTCCCGCCAATGGTCACCACATTCATCTGGGTCGGCGAGTAAATCGGGTATTCCTCTGCGAGCAATTCAGCAAAGGGTCCGAACTTGTCCGAACTGCCTGGCACCTGTTGGAAGGTCAACTCGGCGACGACGTAAGCAAGCGGTGCGTTGGGCCACTGGCCTAGCGAATTTTCAGTTTGCATTGAATTTCTCCATAACTATACGCAATGTATAGTTATGCGCTCGCGTTTTCAAGGGGATTCTGGCTGGGCGTTGCCAGCGTGGGGGCGCTGTGCGCGAAGGACGGCGGCATTTGAGATATCAGCGACGTTTCCATGCCGGTAAACAGGGTCACTGAAGGGCCCATATGCGCGGGATGAGAGCCACGTCGTCGGTACGGGGAGATCTCGGGCGTCAGGTTACGGTGTACCTCAACCTGACTGTCAGGTGGTTCTGGTTATGCCGTCAAGATAGGGTTGACGAGTTAATTTCTTGACACATCGTCCAGATACTCTAGAATCTAACCTGACACTTCTTCGGCAACTCCATCGGACGGCAATGAGCAAGGGCAAGCGTATTGGCTATATCCGCGTCAGCACGACGGACCAGAACACCGAGCGTCAACTTGACGGCATCGAACTCGACAAAACGTTCGTGGATAAGGCGAGCGGGAAAGATACGACTCGCCCACAACTTCAGGCAGCGTTGGACTACGTGCGCGACGGCGACGTACTGCTGGTTCATAGCATGGACCGGTTGGCCCGAAACACGGAAGATCTCCTGCGGATAGTTCGCGAACTAACGTCGAGCGGCGTGACAGTTTCGTTCGTGAAGGACTCCATGACCTTCTCGTCGGACAGCAACCCTCAGCAGCACCTCATGATGACGATGCTGGCTGGCTTTGCCCAATTCGAACGGGCATTGATCCGGGAACGGCAACGCGAAGGCATCGCAATCGCAAAAGCCAACGGTGTCTACAAGGGACGCAAGCCAGCTCTTACGCCCGAGCAGATTAAGGCCCTTCAAGTTAGGGCTGCCGGTGGCGAAGCAAAGGCCGCTATCGCGCGTGAACTGGGAATAAGCCGCGAGACGTTGTACCAATACCTGAAGCGCCCTGCCTGAGCGCACTAGCTTCATTGACCATGTGCCGGATGCTTTTTGCAATTGATTGCCTGCCCGGCACTAAGCGGCATAGCTTGTCCCGTTTCAACCGTTCGATCTCGGCCCGTGGCAACGACCGCTTCCAAGGCACGGCGGACGGAACTACTATTCGACACGAAGTGGCCTCGTCGCTCACCATACATGTCATCGCCTAGCCGCAGCAGGCTCAATAACTCGCACCACCGCTCCTTGCCTCCACAGATCCATCCATCCGCAATAGTCGACGGGAACGTGCATGTATGATTCCTGTTTCGGGCTCTCGATCATTCCGAATACGAGGAAAAATGTCAAAGCGAGTCTACACAGAAGAAGAGATTGAAGACCTCACCGATAGAGTGTTCCTTCTGAGGGAGAGAATCGATCAAGGAAAGTTGAAGGTTGCCGAGCATCTCGCCGAAGGCTTTTTTAAGAGTCTACAGGCGATCCGTCTGCGCCCCGATGGTAAGGTTGATCCAGATAGCGTCGACGGCCGTATCCGAGCGACCACGATGGCTATTCGCGCAATGCAGTATCGTGAGGAAGCGAAGGAGGCTGTTACTCTCGGTGCGATCCAGACGGAATACTTCGACTTCCTTTTCCACGAATTCGGTTGGCTATTTGAGCAAATGCAGGAAGCCAAAGCCGAACCTGGACAAGTTGCGTACGCAATGAGCGAGTCCAGTGACTTCGTCAAGGATATGGCAGAAGGCCTTCCCGAACTCGCGAATATTCTTCGCGAATTCTGGGGAAACGTGTTTGATCCAGGCTCCTATCACCTGCAGGATGGGCAGCAGTTGAAAGTGGCGTTCGCGGGCGATCTGTTTCCGCCGCACTGGAACAACGCAGTGTCTACGGCTGGCCTTTATGTCGACACCATCATTCTTCCCTGCCCAATCATGAGGGTCGCTCCGATGCTAGGAGTGGCACCCGATCGGGAAGTGGTCAGGATGATTGTCAAACACAGCCTGACAGCCATGACATATCGCGAAGTAGCGACGGCAGAATTTGACCCGCCAATCGCGCTGGTCCTCCCTAATCGGGACGATATCCACGTAGACGAGCGTCAAACTTTGGTGAACCGGGCGATGCCGCTGGCCTTGAAGCACGCAGGGTATCTATTCCATCGTGAGTTCGAGTCCGCCGAACACCTCAAAGAGTTTTGCGACAAGCTGCAAACCATAGATCAAGTACTCGCGGAACTCAAAGGTCAAGACCGGCTGCTGTTTGACACCGATTGGGGACGCACGGCACGCGAGCAACTCCAAACTGCATTCGGCAAGGAAACGGCTCTTTTGCCGGGGCTGAAGAACGGTATCGCTGGCGATCACATTTTCCAAAGTTGCCTTAGTCGAATGCCTCAGGCGTTAGGTGCCCAGGAAAACGCGGTGCACTTTGGCGGAACACC
>NZ_CAJMZF010000074.1:0-17409 GCF_905220245.1 Paraburkholderia sp. J63
TTGCGCCACTGCGAGCTTCGCACCGACCATCAGCGGCCAGAAGAACTCCCACACCGACACGTCGAAGCTGAACGGCGTTTTCTGCAGCACGGTGTCCGACGCATCGAGGCCGTAGGCCTGCTGCATCCACACAAGCCGGTTCGTCAGCGCGCCGTGACGGTTCGCGGCGCCCTTCGGACGCCCCGTCGAGCCCGAGGTGTAGATCACATAGGCCAGGTTCTCCACATCGACCGGCACGGCGGGGTCCGTAGCGGGCTCCATCGAGAGATCGAGCGTATCGAGCTCCAGCACCACCAGTGCGGCAGGCACCGGCAGCGCATCGCGCACGCGGGCCTGCGTGAGCAGCAGCGCGATGCCACTGTCTTCGATCATGTACGCGAGGCGTTCGCGCGGATACTCGGGGTCCAGCGGCACGTAAGCGCCACCAGCCTTGAGAATCGCCAGCAGCCCGACCACCATCTCGACCGAGCGCTCCACCGCAATCCCCACGCGCACTTCCGGCCCCACCCCCAGCGCGATCAGACGATGCGCAAGCCGGTTCGCCTGTGTATCGAGTTCGCGATAGCTGAGCGCGCGCTCGCCGAATTCGAGCGCCACCGCATCGGGCGTCGCCCTGGCCTGTGCGGCGATCACGCGATGCACCGGACGGCGCTCTTCATAGCGCTCATCCACGCGACTCAGCTCAAGCAACGCGTCCCGATCCATAGCGTCAAGTACATCCAACGCGCCAATCGACTCCCGCGCATCCGCGAGCAACGCGTCGAGCAGCGCGCAATACGCTTGTGCCCAACGTTCGACCGCCGCTCCATCGAAGCGATGCGCCGCATACTCGAATTCGAGCTGCACCGTCCGCGCGCTCGACGTGATGGACAAGGTCAAATCGAATTTGCGGCCCGCGGCCGGCAGCGGCACGGAAGAAACCGCCGCCTCGCCGAATGCGATCGCAGCCGCATCGGCCACCTTGAAGTCGAATAGCACCTGAAACAGCGGGTTTTCGTCCGCCGTCCGCTTCACACCCAGCTCCGCGACCAGCGCGTCGAACGGCACGTTGCCATGATTCATCGCCTCGATCGACGCGCGCTGCACCGCCTCGATCACTTCTTCCAGCGTCTGCGTCGCTGCCAGCGAAGCGCGATAGACATGTGTGTTGACGAAGCAGCCGATCAGACGCTCGACGTCGGGCCACAGCCGCCCCGAAGCCGGCACGCCGACCTGGAACGAGGACTGGTTCGAAAGCTTGCCGAGCAGCACCTGCCAGAGCCCCAGCAGCGCCGCAAACTGCCCCACGCGCGCGCGCGAGCACCAGGCCGCGAGGCCCGCGCATGCGGAATCAGTCAGTGAAAACCTGTGATAGCCGGTACGCGCATCCGTACCGTCGCTCGTCTGCGGCAGAGCGAGCGCATCCGTGCCCGCGCCAAGGTACTGACGCCAGTAAGCGACGTCGGCGCCGTATTGCGCACTGGCCAGATAATCGCGCTGGCGCAGCGCATAGTGACGGTATTGCAGCGGCAGCGTCGGCAAACCCGAGGGCGCGCGGCGCTCACGAAAAGCGTCGTAGGCGAGCGCGATCTCGTTGAGCCAGATCGGGTTGGACCACGCATCGGAAAGCACGTGATGCATCGCGAGCGCGATCAGCGTGCGCCCGTCGCCGCATTCGCGCAGCGCGGCGCGCACGGGCGGCGCCGCGCCCAGGTCGAAAGGCCGGCCCACGTGGCGCCGCGTGAAGTCCGCCATGGCTTGCGGCCACGCTTCATCGGCCGCGTGCCGTTCGACCGTCAAGGGAAACTGAAACGCATCGTCGACGACCTGGCTCAGCTGGCCCTGGTCCTCGACGATGCGCGTCCTGAGAATGTCGTGCCGTTCGCAGACGTGCTGCAACGCACGCCGGAACGCATCGACGTCGAATTCGCCCTCGACGAGAAAGACCCGGTCGAGATTGTAGGCCGTCGATAATCGATCGTACTGCTGAAGGAACCAGATGTTGCGCTGAGCCGCCGAAAGCGGCGCGCTCAGGTCCGCTGCAGGCTCGTCCTTCGGGCCGCCGCGCAGCGCTTCGTCTTCGGCGAGCAGGGCGAGCAGTTCGCGCTCGACATCATCCATTTCCATTCAGAATCCTCATCGTCATGCGTGGCCGGCGCCGTGGCGCGGCCAGTGGGCGGGAGCGACGCGCCGCCGACAACGGCCCCCGCTCCCGCTTGCTTCAGATTTTCGCGCGCAACGTGAACAGCACCTTCGCAGGATTGCCGTAGTAATTGCCGCCCGCACCCGCGACCGTCGCAATGTACTTGCGGTCGAACAGGTTCGTGACGCTCAGCGCCGCCGAGACGTTCTTCGTGATCTGATAGCCGATCGTCGCGTCCACCGTCGCGTAGCCCGGCGCGACGACGCTGCCCACGCCGTCCGAATAGTACGTACTGCTTTGCACGTACAGCGCGCCGCCCACGTTCCAGTCATGGAACTTGCCGGGCAGCTGGTAGTTGGTCCACAGCTTGAACAGATGCTTCGGCGTGGTCATCGAGAACGGCGAGCCTTGAGTCTTGCTCTCGTCGAGGCTGCTCACCATCGTGTACGTGTAGCCGCCCGAGACGGTCCAGCCGGGCAGCACCTCGCCGCTCGCTTCGGTTTCCACGCCGCGGCTGCGTGCGGAGCCTTGCGCCAGATAGAAGCCCTGATGCTCGGGGTCCGAGAACGCGCGGTTGTCTTCGTTGATCTGGAATAGCGCGATCGACGTATTCAGCTTGCCGCCGAAATACTCGCCCTTCAGGCCCACTTCATACTGATTGCCCGTCACCGGCTTGATCATGTTGCCGGTGTAGGTGAAGAACGACGTCTGCGGCTTGTAGATCGACGTGTAGCTCGCATACGCCGAATACGTGTCGTTGATGTCGTAGACGAGGCCGACGAACGGCGTGAATTTGGGCCCTTCGCTCGTATGCGAGTAGGTCTCGCCAAACTCGTTGTAGTACGGATTGGCATTCGGCGTCAGCGTGTTGTTCCACCACGTGACGCGGCCGCCGACAATCAGCGTGAGCGGATCGAGAATGCTGAAGCGCGCATTGCCATAAATGCCGTACTGGTTGGTCACCGTCCTGTAGTCGTTCTGCGGGCCGCCCTCGAAATCGTTCGAGTAAAGCGACTGCGACGTGAAGATATTCGTCGCGTAATCGCCCCAGATGTCGAGCCCGCTATCCGGATTGATGAAGTACTGCGTCGACTGATCGCTCTGATGCAGGTAATTGGCGCCGATCGTCAATTGATGCGTACGGCCAAGGAGCCGGAACGGGCCGCTCGCGTAGAGATCGACGGCGTCCTGTGTGTTGGCGTCCTTGTAGTTATAGCTGTACGGATTGCCGTCGTTGGTGTCCGGATCGACGGGGCCGCCCGGAACGCCGTTGAGGAAGTGCGAGTTGATCTGCGAGTGGTTGTAGGCGATTTTTGCCGTCCAGCCGCCGGCGAGCTTTTGCTCGACTTCCGCGAACGCGTTCGTCTTTTCGCTGTTCAGATAGTCCCAGGGCGCACCGATGTACGCGCTGCGCGGCACAGGCACGAGCGTGTAGTTCGAATACGCGGGAAACCCGTACATGATGTGACCGAATTCTTTCGTGTAGCTGAAGCCTACGCGCGCGGTCGTGGTCGAGGTCAAGTCCGCCTCCAGCGTGCCATATATCTGCTGGTCACGCTGCCATGAGCCATCCTGCATCAAGTGCTGGTCGTGCTGGTCGGCAACGATGCGCCCGCGCAGCGTGCCCGCCGCGTTCAACGGGCCGCCGATGTCGACCTGCTCCTCATGGTCGGCATACGTACCCACCGACACCTGCGCCGAAGCCTGGAACGTGGACGGCGCGCGCTTGCGCACGAGGTTGATGGTGCCGCCGTCGCCGCCGAAACCGTTATAGAGGCCGGCCGGGCCGCGCAGCACTTCGACACGGTCGTACATCGCCAGATTGTCGGCCACCATGCCGCTGCCGCTCTGCGGAAGCGTTGTCGGCACGCCGTCGAGCTGGAACGTCGAAATCGGGAAGCCGCGCGCGTAGTACGCGGTGTCTTTGGGATTGAGCAGGCTGACCGTCACGCCGGGCACGAACCGCATCGCATCGTCGACCGACGAGGCGTTCTGCGCCTGGATCTGCTGCTGGGTCACCACGCTGACCGACTGCGGAATTTCGCGCTGCGAGACCGGAATCTTCGAACCCACCGTCGTGGGCGGATTGATCGCCTGCGCGACCGGATCGGCCTGCCCCGTCACGGTGATGACGGGCAGTTGCGCGCCCGTGGCGGCGGGCGTAACAGCGGGCGTCGAACTCGACGTATCGCTCGCCCCCGAATCCGACGAGCCGGTTGCGTCCGCACCCATGCCCGAGGTATCCGCCCCCACCGTGGCCGCGCGCGCGGCGCCGCTCATCACGCAGCCCGTCACGAAGGCCGCCACCAGTGCCGATTGCCAGGTTCTCCGAACCGGCGGCCAAACTGTTTCTTGTAATCGTTGATCTCTCTCGCGCTTCATGCCCCGCCCCACTCCTGTTCAGTCGTTCGCTCAATAAAAAAGAAAAAACTGCAAAGCTGCCTTTGGAAATTTCCGAGACTGTGAATGATAATCGTTCTTGTTCAAGAATGGACCCTCTGTCAGAGCCGCGGGCATAAAAAAATCGATGGCTCGCGGGAAATACAACGAATTCTTTCAAAATTCTTTCTACTCCGGGCGGCCCTGGCGCGACATCGCCAGCATCGCCTCGCGCGCTTCGGGCGACATGGCGGCCAGCTTCAGACGCAACGCCGCCACCTTTTCGAGCTTCGCGGGATCGGCGTCGCGCTCGCGCAGGGTCCGCGCGAGCGCGGCAACGGTGGGATGCTCGAACACGTCGCCCGGCAGCAGATCGGTGCGCAGAAGCTCCTGGAGGCGCGTGACGAACCGGATGACCAGTAGCGAATGACCGCCGAGGTCGAAAAAGTCGTCGTCGACGCCGATTGCCGGGCGTTCGAGCAGTTCGGCCGCGGTGTTCGCGAGCAGGGTTTCGAGCGCGTCCGCGGGCGCACGCCGCGTGACGGCGGCGGCATCGTCGGCCGGGTCGGGCAGCGCCTGG
Source organism: Paraburkholderia sp. J63 (assembly GCF_905220245.1). Taxonomy (NCBI): domain Bacteria; kingdom Pseudomonadati; phylum Pseudomonadota; class Betaproteobacteria; order Burkholderiales; family Burkholderiaceae; genus Paraburkholderia; species Paraburkholderia sp. J63. The sequence goes on from NZ_CAJMZF010000074.1 coordinate 5,082, forward strand.
TGGTCGATCTTGCCGTTCGGCAGCCTCGGCAACCGGGCGAGCACCACGAAGCGCGCGGGCACCATGGCGTCGGGCACCTGCGTGCGCAGCGCGGCCTTGAGCGACGCCGGGCTCACGGTGGCGTCCGCCGGCACCACGTATCCGACGAGCTCGTGCTCGCCCGCGCGGCGCAGCGCGCGCACGGCTGCCTGGCGCACCTGCGGCAGCCGGCCGAGGGCCGCCTCGACCTCGCCTGGCTCGATGCGAAAGCCTCGCACTTTCACCTGGTCGTCGGCGCGGCCCACGATGCGGATGCCGCCGTCGGGCTCGACGCGCGCCAGATCGCCGCTCCGGTACAGGCGCTCGCCGGGCATGAAGGGATCGTCGATAAAGGCTTCCATGCCGGTCGCGCCCCAATACCCGTCGCAGAGCTGCGCGCCGCCGATATAGAGCTCCCCCGTCGCGCCGATGGGCGTGAGTTCCTGGAAGCGATCGAGCACGCGCAGCCGGCAGTTGGCCAGCGGTGCCGTGAGCGGCAGCCCGGACGCATAGCGTCCGGCGGCGGCCGAATTCGCGCTGTACTCGTGGACGGCAACACCGACCGTCGTCTCGGTCGGACCGTAATGATTCACAATCCGGGTCGCCGGCGCGACCTGCGCGATGCGCGCGAGCAGGCCCGCGCTCGCCGCCTCGCCACCGAGCACCACGAGCGGCGGCAGCGCCGGCTCGCGCGCTTCGAGCAGCGCGTCGAGATGCGAGGGAACGATCTTCACGCAGCCGATCTCGTGCCGGCGCACGAAGCGCGCAAACGCCTCGCCGTCGCGCATGTCGTCGGCGGTCGCGACGATGAGGCAGCCGCCACGCGCGAGCGCGCCGAACAAGGTCGTATTGCCGAGATCGGCGGCCACGGTCGAGGTCAGCGCATAGCGCTGAGAAGCGTCGAGCCCGAGCTCCGCCGTGACCGCGAGCGCGTAGTTGAGCAACTGACGCTGGCCGATCAATACGCCCTTGGGGATGCCCGTCGAGCCCGAGGTGAACAGCAGGTAGGCGGGACTGTCGAGCGAGCATGCCGGCGCCGCTTCGGCGGGCGCGGCGGGCGACGCGAGCAGTTCGGCGATGCCGATCGCACCGGTCGACCCGGTCGAACCCATCGCACCGGCGCTGGCGAGCGCGCCCTCGTCCGTATCGTCGACGATGGTGATGGCGGGCTGCGCCGCATCGACGATCCTCTGGCGGCGCTCCGGCGGCCATTGCGGATCGAGCGGCAGATACGGCGCGCCCGCGCGCATGGCCGCGAGCAGCGCAACCACGAGCCCGCCTGAACGCGGCAGCGCGATGGCGACCGGACGCTCGCGCGAAGCGCCGAGCGCGGTCAGCCGATGCGCTGCCGCCGCGACATGCCGTTCGAGCTGCGCATAGTCGAGCGTGAGGTCCGCCGCCACGAGCGCCTGCGCCGCAGGCTGGCTCGCGGCGAAGTCGCTCACGCGCTCGGGAATCGGGCGGGCGCCGATGTCGAGGACCGGCCCGCGGCAATCGAGCAGGCGCGCACGCTCGGCGTCGCCGACGACCACGAGCGAGGCGAGCGGTGCATCGATCGTTGCGGGCGCATCGATCAGCGCGGCGAGCAGCGTGGCGTACTGATCGAGCAGGGTCTGCGCCGCGACTTCCGCATAGTGCCCGGGCGCATGGTGAATCGTGCAGACGACCGGCTCGCCCTGCGCATCGGCTTGCACGTCGAGTGCGAGATCGAACGACGCTGCCGCGAAGCTGTGCATCAGCGGAGCGCTCGCGAGCGCCGCATCGACACGGCGACTGGCAGACGCCGCACCGAAGCGGAATCCGATGCCGCCGTGCGCGCGGCTGGCCGGCGCGGGCGATGCCCAGTACTCCTGCACTTCGCGATGCGCATCGAGCGTGGCGGCCAGCGCGCCGGCGACCGCGCGGAAAGTGCGCTCGGGCCGTACATCGAGAGAAAGTGGCAGCACCGCGTCGAACGGGCCGATTGCGCCCGCCAGTTCGGCGTAGTCGCGGCGGCAATCGTTCTGCCAATGGCCGGCCACGCGCGCGGCATCGGCGATGCGGCCGATCAGCACCCACCAGGCGGCCTGCGCGATCACGTCGGGCGTGGTGCCCAGCCGGGCGGCGAGCCGGCCGACGGCGCCATCCGTCGATATGGCGCGCTGCACCTGGCTCGGCGACGCTCCGGCGCTAACATCGGCGCTCGCGACGCGCGGCGTGCGCCGATATGGCAGCGCATCGATGGCCGGCAAATCCGGATCGGCCGCCGTCTGCGCAGACCAGTACGCCCTGCCCGTGTGCGCATCGTCGGATTGAGCCAGTTCCTCGCGCCATTCGACGTACTGACCATAATCGAGCACGCCCTCGTCCTCTTCCTCTTCTTCGCACTCACCGTCGTCGGCTTGCGCGCCGCGCGGCGCGGCGTAAGCATCGAGCAGCGCATCGTGCAGCCGCGCGAGGCTATCCGCATCGGCCACGAGGCGCGAGGCGATCCAGACCAGCACCGCGCGCGCCGGGGCGAGCGACACCAGCACGGCACGCAGCGTGCGGCCCGCGCCCGGCTCGAACGGCACCGCCCGCTCGCGTTCGAGCACGAGCGCGATCGCTTCGGCGCTCTCGAGGCCGTGCGCATCGACCGTGTGCCATTCTGCGCAACCGTGGCGCATCGGATGCTGACGCAGCCCGCTGTAGCCCTCGACCGCGACAAACGCGGTCCGCAGGATTTCGTGCGCGGCAACGGTCCCGGCGAACGCTGCGCGCAACCGTGCCGGGTCGCACGCGCCGTCGAGCGACGCGGCGAACAGGACAGGCTGGTTGGCCAGCGCCGCATCGGCGAGCGCCGCGCGCTGTTGCTGGGAAAGCGGATAGCCGGACTGCGCGGCAATCGGGGAAAAATCGTTCATCGTGCCTGCACTCCCTGCAATGCGGTTTGTCCATCGGCGCGCGCGTCCTGTGCGACGCTCGCGGGCCGGTTCCAGCGCACGGCGCGGCCATCGACCATCTCGCCCATCGCCACGACGATCTTGCGCGGCTCCTGATACGGATCGCGCGCATGCGCGGCGAGCATGTTGTCGAGCATCGCGACGTCGCCGGTCTGCCAGTCGAAGCGGATCGCGCACGCCTCGTAGGCGCGCGCGATTTCCGCGAGCACGGCCTCTTCGATTTCCGTGCCGTCGCCATAGCGCACGCTGCGCGGCATGCGCCCGGCGCCCACCATCTTCAGCAGATCGGCGCGCACTTCCGGCTTGAGAAAGTACGGATGATGAAGCTGGATCTGGTTGAAAAAGCTCTTCTCGCCCGTTTGCGGATGCACGATCACGGCCGGCGCGGCGGTGCGGATCTGCAGCTCGTTCTCGCCGAGCCATTGCCATTCGATGTCGGCGGCGCGGCAGCGCGCTTCGACGTCCTCGCGCCGGTCGGTCTTGAAGAATTCCTGCCACGCCACGTCGAGCCCATGCGTGAAGGTGCGCACGTAGCGCAGGCTCAGGCGCTCGAACTTCTCGACGATCGATGGCGACAGCTCGCGCAGCATGCGCCGGCAATCGACGACCGGCGTCGCCCCGCCCACCTTCGAGGGCAGCTCGCAGAAGAACCATTGTTTGCGCGGCCAGCGATCGAGATGCGAGCTCTCGTTGTGGTAGAGGATCATTTCCTTTTCCGGGTACGGCGTGGACTTGTAGGTGCGCTCGCCGCCCTCTTTTTTCGGCAGATCGCCATAGCCGCCGTAGAGGCCGGGCGACATGGCGTCGGCAAAGGCCTCGAATGCGCGCGGGTCGGGCAGATTGAAGTTGCGGAACAGGATCATCGCGTGGCGTTGCAGCAGCTCGTCGATGAAGCGCCGGTTGGCGGCCGCCCACGCAACCGGGTCGAGATCGCTCGTGACGGGCTCGACGAACGCCGGCAAGGACCCAAGCGCGGGATCGGTCGAGACGCGCACGAGTGCGCGTTCGCGCGGCGCTGCCGCTTCGCTGTCCTCGCGCGTGCGCTTGCGCGCCGCGAGCGACTTGAGCTTGCCGGCCTTCGACGCCGGGGCCGGTGCGCCGTTGCCCGCCTCACGCGCCGCCGGGGTGGCGTCCGCGGAAAATAGTTCGGTAAGCGAAGTATTGGGATGGTTCACAACATTCTCCAGTAAGTCTTGCCAGGCACGCGCGAAGGATTCGATGGTCGCGTGCCGGAACAGGCTCGTCGCATAGGCCCAGTCGACTTGCCAGCCGTCCTCGTGCGGCACCACGAAAAGCGCCATGTCGAATTTCGAATGCGCGAGCGGCACCGGGACAGCCGAGGCGACGAGACCGGGCAGCGCAAACGCGGGCATCGGCGCGTTCTGCAACACGAACAGCAACTGCACGAGCGGATGCCAGCGGCGTTCGCGCCGGATCTGCGCGGCTTCGGCGATGCGCTCGAAGGGCAGCGCATCGTGCTCGAAGGCGGCGAGCATCGGCTCGCGCACGGCGGCGACGCGGGCGGCAAAGCTGTCCGCGAGCGTCTGCGCGCTCAGGCGCGAGCGCAGCGGCACCACGTTGACGAAGAAGCCGACCAGGTCGTGCAGCGCTTCGAGCGGGCGCCCGGCCACGTCGGTCCCGATCAGCAGATCGGGCACGCCGGTCTTGCGATGGACGAATAGCTGGAAGCTCGCCAGCAGCACCACGAACGGCGTGACGTTGAGCTTCGCGGCAAGCTGTTCGACGCGCGCGCGCAATGGCGCGCCCAGCGTGAATTGCACGGATGCGCCCGCCTGCGACGGCGTTGCGGGACGCGGGAAATCGGTGGCGAACGGCGGCTCGGCGGCCGCATCGGCGAGCGCTTCGCGCCAGAACGTTTGCAGGCGCGCGTGATGCGGGCCGCTCAGCCACTCGCGCTGCCATGCGGCGTAGTCGGCGTATTGATGCGGCAGCGGCGCGAGCGCGGCCTGCGCCGGTGCGCCGTAAAGCGCCGAGAAATCGCGTGTGAGCACGCCCATCGACCAGCCATCGGAGGCGATGTGATGGATCACGAACACGAGCACGTGCTCGCGCGCATCGACGTGAATCAGGGCGGCGTTGAAAATCGGCCCGCGTTCGATGTCGACAGGCTGCGCGCTGCGCGCGCGGATCCGTTGCGTGACGGCAGCCTCGCGCGCGTTCGGTTCGGTATCCGAAACGTCGAAATGCGTGAGTTCGATGCGCGGCGCGTCGAGTACGCAGGCGTGCGGTTCGCCGTCGATGGACGGGTAGACCGTGCGCAGGATGGCGTGGCGCTCGGTCAGCGCCTCGATCGCGCGCGCGACGCGCGCGGCATCGAGCTCGCCGCGCAAGCGGATCGCCGCGCTCATGTTGTAGGCGGCCGCACCCGCCGGGCCAGCGAGCCGGTCGGCCATCCACAGACGCAACTGCGAAGGCGCAAGCGGTGCGCGCTCGGTGCGCGGCGTGGTGCGTAATTCAGGCCAGGCGGTAACGGGCGCTGCTGTTTCGGCTTGCGCCGCGCGCACCGCCTCGATCTCGCGTGCGAGATCGGCTAGCACTGGCCGTTCGAACAGCGTGCGCAACGGCAGCCGCAAGCCGAAATCGCGCTCGATGCGCATCGCCACTTGCATCAGCAGCAGCGAATGGCCGCCGAGCGCGAAGAAGCTGTCGTCGCGGCTGACGCGCGCGACGTCCAGGACCTCGCGCCAGATCGCCGCGAGCGTCGCTTCAGTGGCGCCCTCGGGCTCGGCCTGGGCCATCGAGGCGAACACGGGCGCGGGCAGCGCGCGCCGGTCGATCTTGCCGTTGGGCGTCTGCGGCAGCGCGTCGAGCACGACGATCGCCGCCGGCACCATATAGTCGGGCAGCCGTTCGGCAAGCGCCGCGCGCAACGCGCTTGTGTCGAGGAGATGTCCCGCCTGCGCGCTCACGTACGCGACGAGCTGCGCGCCGCCCGGACCGGGCAGCGCCACGACGACCGCTTCGCGCACGCCGGGCTGCAGGGAAAGTTGCGCGTCGATCTCGCCGGGTTCGACGCGAAAGCCCCGCACCTTCACCTGATGATCGACGCGGCCGAGATACTCGAGCGCGCCGTCGGCGCTCCAGCGCACGCGGTCGCCGGTGCGGTACAGCCGGCCGCCGTTCGCCGAGAACGGGTCCGGCACAAAGCGCTCCGCGCTCAGCGCGGCGCGCCGCCAGTAGCCGCGCGCCACGCCCGCACCGCCGATATGGAGCTCTCCCGCGGCGCCCACCGGAACGAGATTCATTCCTGCATCGAGCACAAAAAAACCGGTGGCGGCGAGCGGCGCGCCCAGCGCCGGCCGCGCCTCGACGCGCTGCGCCGAGGACCAGATCGTGGTCTCGGTCGGCCCGTACATATTCCACAGCTCGACGCCGGCGGCGCGCAGCGCCTCGGCGAGATCGGACGGCAGCGCCTCGCCGCCGCACAGGCTCTTGAGCGGGCCGCCACGCCAGCCGCTTTCGAGCAGCATGCGCCAGGTCGCGGGCGTCGACTGCATCACGGTCGCGCCGCTCTCATGGAGCAGGCGCGCAAGCTCGCGGCCATCGCGCGCGGCCTCGCGGCTCGCGAGAATCGTGCAAGCCCCCGTCACGAGCGGCAGATAGAGTTCGAGCGCGGCAATGTCGAACGACAGCGACGTGACCGCGACCAGCCGGTCGGAGGGCGCGAGTCCCGGCGTTTGCTGCGTAGCCAGCAGGAAGTTGGTCAGCGCCGCATGGCGCACCATCACGCCCTTGGGCCGCCCGGTCGAGCCCGAGGTATAGATCATGTAGGCGATTTGCTCGCCGTCGATCGCGATGTCGGGCGCGCTCATGGGCTCGCCGACGGACTCATCGGCGACGAGCGCGTCGAGATCGAGCGCCGTCACATGGGCCGGCACGGACAGCCTTTCGCGCACGCTGCCCTGCGTGAGCAGCAGCGCGATGCCGCTGTCCTCGATCATCGCGGCGATCCGTTCGCGCGGATAGTCCGGATCGAGCGGCACATACGCCGCGCCCGCCTTGAGGACGGCGAGCAGCCCGACGACCATTTCCGGCGAGCGGCCGAGCGCGATCCCGACCCGCGCCTCGGGCCTCACGCCCAGCGCGACGAGCCGGTGCGCGAGGCGGTTCGCGCGCGCATCGAGCTCGCAGTACGTCAATGCGCGGCCGCCGCACACGAGCGCCACGCTGTCCGGCGTCTTCGCGGCTTGCAGGCCGATCAGCGCGTGAACGGGACGCGTGTTCGCGAAGGTCGTACCGTTGCACCCGGCCGCCAACTGCGCCGCGCGCTCGTCGTCGTTCAGCAGCTCGATGACGCCGATCGCACCGGTCGCGAGTGCGGGATCGCCGAACGCGCCGAGCATGCGCGCGTAGTGACGGCCGAAGCGCCGCATCGTCGCCGCGTCGAACAACTCGCGCGCGTACACGAGCGTCGCCGTGAGCGTGCCGTCCTGCGCTTCCTCCGTCTCCAGCGTCAATTCGAACTGTGCCGCGCGCTCGCCCGCCGCCGCCCGCTCGATCGTCAAGCCCGGCGCCACCTCGAACGCACGCCAATCGTCCTGCCGATGATTGAACATCACCTGAAAGAGCGGCGTGTGGCTGAGGCTGCGTTCGGGCTGCAAAGCGTCGACGAGCACATCGAACGGCAGATCCGCGTGCGCCTGGGCTTCGCGCGCATGCGCCTTCACCTGGTCGAGCAATGCGGCCAGCGTCGTGCGGCCATCGAGTTCGGCCCGATGCACCTGCGTATTGACGAACAGACCGATCAATCCTTCGGCCTCCAGACGATTGCGGTTCGCCACCGGCACGCCGATGCGGATATCGGTCTCGCCCGTATAGCGGTGCAGCAGCGCGTGGAAGGCGGCGAGCAGCACCATGAACGGCGTGGCCTGGCGCTCGCGCGCGACGCGGCGCAGCGTGGCGGCGAAGTCGTCGGGCAAGGCGATCCGTTCGAGTGCCGCGTGCAGGACGCCCGTGGCCTGGCGCGGCCGGTCCGTCTGGAGCGCGAGCACCGGCTGTGCATCGCCAAGGCGCTCGCGCCACCAGCCGAGCTGCCGGTCCTGCTCGCCCGCTTCGAGCCAGCGGCGCTGCCACACCGCGCAATCCGCGTACTGGACAGGAAGCGCGGGAAGCAAGACCGCTGCGCCGCGCGCATGGGCGCCGTAGGCCGCGGCGAACTCGCGCAACAGCACGCCCATCGACCAGCCATCGGCGACGATGTGGTGCATCGCGACGACGAGGCGATGCCGCTCGTCACCGAGCCGCACGACGCCGACGCGCAGCAGCGGCCCCGCCACGAGATCGAACGGCTCCGCGGCAAGCGACTGCGCCCATGCGGCGGCGGCATCGTCGCGATCGGGGCGATCGGCCACGTCGGCGACGCGGAAGTCGTAGCGCGGCTGCGGGTCGATCACCTGCTGGGCGTGGCCGTCGGGTCCGCTGCGAAATGTCGTGCGCAAGGCCTCGTGACGCGCGACGATCGTATCGAAACTCGCGCGCACCGCCGCGATATTGAGCGCCCCTTCGAGCGCCAGCGCGGCATCGATGTGATACGCGCGGCTGTCCGGCTGAAGATTCCATAAGAACCACATCCGTTGCTGCGCATGCGAAAGCGGCAGCGGCGCATTGCGCGGGAACGGCGGAACGGGCAATTGCGCAAAGGCGATGCCCTGCTCGCGCATTTTCTGTGCGAACAGCCTGCCTTCGCGTTCAGGCAGCGCGACGAAGCGCGCCGCGATTTTCCGGGCCAAATCCTGATCCATCGTGTTTCACTGTCCTTCAAGTACGTCGAGGAACGACGCCAGCTCGTCGAGCCGCTCGTCGATCGCCCGGCTTTCCGGCACCTGTGCATCGAGGTGCGCGGAAAAGGATTGCAGCGTGTCCATCGTGAAGACCGTCTCGACGGGCACGTCCAGTTTCAAGGTGTGATTGAGGCGCGCGATCAGTTGCATCGCGAGCAGCGAATGGCCGCCGAGCGCGAAGAAGCTGTCGTGGCGGCTTACGCGCGCCACGCCGAGCAGCTCGCGCCAGATTTCGGCGATCGCCGTTTCCGTTGCGCCTTCGGGTGCTTCGTACTCCGCAGCGGATTCGATCTCCGGTTGCGGGAGTGCCTTGCGGTCCACCTTTCCGTTTGGATTGAGCGGCATTGCCTCCAGCACCATGATTACGCCTGGCACCATGTAGTCGGGCAGCGTTTGCGCTAGTGCCTCGCGCAGGGCCGCGACGTCGAGCGCTGCTTCCGCACGCGCCGTCACGTATGCCACCAGGCGTGTGCCACCTGCGCCGTCCTGTGCCGTCACCACCGCTTCGCGCACGCCAGCCTGCGCAGCCAGTTGCGCCTCGATCTCGCCCAGTTCGATACGGAAGCCGCGAATCTTGACCTGATGGTCGATGCGGCCCAGGTAGTCGAGCGCCCCCTCCGCATTCCAGCGCGCCAGATCGCCCGTGCGGTACAGGCGTTCGCCTTCGCGGCCGAACGGATCCGGCACGAAACGCTCCGCCGTGAGCGCCGCGCGGTCCAGATACCCACGCGCCAGCCCCGCCCCGCCCAGATACAGCTCGCCTGCCACGCCACGCGGCGCCAGGTTCAGCGCCCCATCCAGCACGTACGTCTGAACGTTCGCGATCGGACGGCCGATCGGCACGCTCCCGCCGCCCGCTACGCAGGTCCAGTGCGTCACGTCGATGGCCGCTTCCGTCGGACCATAGAGGTTGTATAGCCCCGCATCCGGCAGCAGCGCCAGCGCCCGCTGCGCCAGCTCGGCGGGCAGCGCCTCGCCGCTGCATACGATGCGCTTCAGGCCCGCGCATCGCGCGGCGTCCCCGTGCGCCACGAACGCGTGAAGCATCGACGGCACGAAATGCAGCGTCGTCACGCCGTGCCGTTCAACCAGCGCAACGAGCCGCGCCGGATCGCGATGATCGCCAGGCTGCGCCACCGCGAGCTTTGCTCCGACCATCAATGGCCAGAAGAACTCCCACACCGACACATCGAAGCTGAACGGCGTCTTCTGCAGCACGGTGTCCGACGCATCGAGCCCGTAGGCCTGCTGCATCCACACAAGCCGGTTCGTCAGCGCGCCGTGGCGGTTCGCGGCGCCTTTCGGACGCCCCGTCGAGCCCGAGGTGTAGATCACATAGGCCAGGTTCTCCACATCGACCGGCACGGCGGGGTCCGTAGCGGGCTCCATCGAGAGATCGAGCGTATCGAGCTCCAGCACCACCAGTGACACAGGCACCGGCAGCGCATCGCGCACGCGGGCCTGCGTGAGCAGCAGCGCGATGCCGCTGTCTTCGATCATGTACGCGAGGCGTTCGCGCGGATACTCGGGGTCCAGCGGCACGTAAGCGCCACCAGCCTTGAGGATCGCCAGCAGCCCGACCACCATCTCGACCGAGCGTTCCACCGCAATCCCCACGCGCACTTCCGGCCCCACGCCCAGTGCGATCAGACGATGCGCAAGCCGGTTCGCCTGCGCATCGAGTTCGCGATAGCTCAGCGCGTGCTCGCCGAATTCGAGCGCCACCGCATCGGGCGTCGCCCTGGCCTGTGCGGCGATCACGCGATGCACCGGACGGCGCTCTTCATAGCGCTCATCCACGCGGCTCAGCGCGAGCAGTTCCTGGCGCTCGCGCGCTTCGACGCTCTCGATCTCCCCCACCTTCCGGTCTGGCGACTCGCACAACGCGTCGAGCGCGCCTTGCATCCGCCGCGCCCATTGCGCGACGGTCGCCGCATCGATGCGATCGGTCGCGTACGTGAAGTTCAGCGTCATGGCGTCGCCGAGCAGGGCCGCGATTGTCAGCGGATAGTTCGTCTCGTCGCGCGCGAGCGGTTCGCCGAACACGAGACCGCCCGGCGACGCCTCCTTGAGCACCGCATCGACGGGATAGTTCTCGAACACCAGCAGCGTATCGAACAGCCCCTCCGCCGATGCCTGCGCCTGCGCCCAGCGCTGGATCTCGTGCAGCGGTGCGTACGCGTGCTCGAGCGCCGCGCTGCCCTGCGCCTGCAACTCGCGCAGCCATGCGGCGGCGGTCATTGCCGCGCGCGGATGCGCGGCCACCGGAATCGTGTTGATGAACAGGCCGACCACCGTCTGCGCATCGGCGAGCTCGACCGGGCGGCCCGCGACGGTCGTGCCGAACACCACCGACGACTGACCGGTAAGGCCGCGCAACACGAGCGCCCACGCTGCCTGGACGACCGTGTTGACGGTCACGTGCGTGGCGCGCGCCAGCGCGACGAGACGGGCAGTTGCCGCAGCGTCGAGTGTCAGTGCATGCGTGGCTGTGCTGCGCCGCACCGCGTTGCCGGACGCGCGAGCGGGCACGATATGCGTGGGTCCCGCGAGCGCGCCAAGCCGCTCGCGCCAGAACGACTGCGCCACCTGCGCCTCGCTCGGCCGCGACCACGCGATGTAGTCGCGATAGCGTCCGCGCGGCGCGGGCAGCGTTTCGCCGCCATAGAGACGCATGACCTCGGCCAGCAGTTGCGCCATGCTCCAGCCGTCGATTACCGCATGATGATGCGTCCACACCAGATGATGACGATGCTCGCCGGTCGCGATGAGCGTCACGCGCTGCAGCGGCGGCGTGGCGAGATCGAAGCCGCGCGCGACGTCTTCGTTCGCGAAGTCGTTGAGCGCGTCGGCCAGGGCGTCGTGCGGTGTGTCGTCCAGCGCATCGTCCAGTCGCGTGCGGACGCGCCAGTCCAGATGCTCGAACGGCACGACAGCTTCGCGCGCGACCCATTGCAGCCAGCCGCCCGCCGATGCCACGAAGCCCGTGCGCAGCGCCGCATGGCGCGCGCTCGCGGCTTGCCAGGCGGCCTCGAAGCGCCGTGCGTCGAGACCCGTCACGTCGATGCGCAATTGCGTCACGTACTCGCCGCCACGCGTGGTGAGCGTATGGAACAGCATGCCCGTCTGCATCGGCGAGAGCGGATACAGGTCTTCGATCGCCGATGCGGGTACAGGCAAGGCGTCGAGTTCGGCCTGGGTGAGCGAGGCCAGCGGGAAGTCCGAGGGCGTCGCGCCCGTCGCGCCGCTCGTGCAGTGCGCGATCAGCGCTTCGAGCGCCTGATGGAACGCCGCCGCGAATTGCTCGATCGTCGCGGCACGATAGCGTTCTGCGCTATACGCGATCTCGACACCCATCGCGCCATCGATCACGCGTGCGCCGATGGAAAGCGCGTGCATCAGCGGGGCGCACGTGTCGTGGGTATGCGTGGCCGGGTCGGCGGACAAACGCCATGGTGCGGTCTGGGTGGTATTGCGATCGTTGCGATCCAACTGGCCGAGGTAGTTGAACACCACGGTGGAGGGTGTTGCATCGGCCAGCGCGGCCCGGTCTTCTTCCGCGCCGGCGTACTTCAGCAGGCCGAAGCC
>NZ_CAJMZF010000075.1:0-16804 GCF_905220245.1 Paraburkholderia sp. J63
CGCGACGATCGAGCGTGTGAAGGCGCAGGTCGCTGAATTGACGCGGCGCTTTCCCGTCTATGGTTAGGATCACTTAACCGTTTTCGCGGCGATGCTTGCACTGAGCACGCCTGCCTGAACCCCACGCCCGAGCAGCGTCCTGCTCCACGGACCCGCCGGGCCGTTCCTCAATACGGACGGAATTGCCGCGCGGCCGCGGCCGCGAACCCGTCCGTCACACCGCCAACGTCCGCCGCGCCGCGCGTTGCGGAATCAGCATGATGCACACGACGATAAACGCGAACAAAATGCCCGAGGCGTAGAACCGGCTGAACTCCAGGCCGCCCTGAGCGATCGGCTTGTCGAGCAGGTCGCCCAGCGTCGCGCCGAGCGGACGCGTCAGCACGAATGCGGCCCAGAAAAGCGCCGTGCGCGAAACGCGGCGCGACAGCCAGAGCAGACCCACCACCACGAGCCCCGCGCCAAAGATCGCCGCGCCCATTTCGTAGCCGAGCCCGAGGCCGCCGCGGTCGTCGCCGGCCACCCAGTCGCCGAGCGCCGTGCCCAGCGTCTGCGAGAACAGAATCGTGGTCCAGTAGAACCATTCCACGCGCACCGTGGCGACGCTCTCGATCGAGACCGTCCCTTCCACGCGATACCAGATTGCCAGGCTCGCGACGAGCAGGACCACGATGATCGACACGCCGCCCGGATAGCCCACCCCGAGCGAGCGGTCGCAGAAGTCGGCCAGCGTCGTGCCCAAGGTGGTGGTCGCAACGATCGTGGCCCAGTACAGGTACGCATGGAAGCGCCGCGCGCGAACCTGGGCCGAGACCAGCACGACGAAGGCCGCGAAGAAGATCAGCGTGCCGACGAGATAGCCGAGATTCAACGACATCGTGACCCAGTCGCCCCCGGTCTCGCCGAGCGTGGTGGCGGCAATCTTGATGATCCAGAAGCCGAGCGTGAGCTCGGGGACTTTGCTGAACGCGTGCTCTACTGCATCTCTCGCAGTGGAAATCATGGGCAGTCTCCTGAGTGAAAGCACTCTGAATGAATACCGTCGAATTCTATTCAACCCAGGCTTAACCCTGACTTAACAGCCAGCGCAGATTACAAAAAACCTTCATCGGCGGTGCAAAGGCGCGCGGCAAGCGCGCTGAGGCGGCAAATGGAACTGCGAGCCCTCAGCCGTGGTCATTCAAGGTATCGCTCTTGCTCACTGGAGTGATTCCGAACCCTTGAAGCGAAATCATGTCGACCACTCAGCAGCCCACCTCCTCCGCCACCGCCGCCAGCGCCAGGCTGGCCTCGCATCCGCATGGCGCGCCCGCCTCGGCGGCCGGCAAGCATCCGGCGCCGCCCTGCACGCTCGTGATCTTCGGCGCGCGCGGCGACCTCACCCAGCGCCTGCTGATGCCGGCGCTGTACAACCTCGCCGTCGATGGCCTGCTCGACGCGAGCATGAAGATCATCGGCGTCAATCATGGCGAGATCGAAACCCGGCAATGGAGCGACGATCTGCACGGCGCCCTGCAGAAGTTCGCTGCCGACAAGGCCAGTACCTTTCATGCCGGCAAGCTCGACGAGAACGCATGGAACTCGATCGCGCAGCGTCTGCAATACCTGCCCGGCGAATTCGAGGACGACGACGTTTATCAGCGCCTCGCGCAGCAGCTCGGCAACAACGCGCAAGGCAACGTGGTGTTCTACCTCGCGGTCGGCGCGCGCTTCTTCAAGCCGATCGTCGAGCGCCTCGGCAAAGCCGGCCTGCTCAAGCAGGACGCCGATGGCAACGGAGCGTTCCGCCGCGTCGTGATCGAAAAGCCGTTTGGCGCCGATCTGGCCTCGGCGCGCGATCTGAACCAGCACATCCTGAGCTTCGCGGACGAATCGCAGATCTATCGCATCGACCATTTTCTCGGCAAGGACACGGTGCAAAGCATCCTTGCGATCCGTTTCGCCAACGCGCTGTTCGAACCCATCTGGCGCCGCGAGTACATCGACAGCGTGCAGATCACGGCATCGGAGGTGATCGGCGTGGAAGGCCGCGGGCGCTTCTACGAGCAGACCGGCGCGTTCCGCGACATGGTGCCGAACCATCTGTTCCAGTTGCTCTGCATGGTGGCGATGGAGCCGCCCAATTCGTTCGACGCCGAAGCGGTGCGCAACAAGAAGGCCGAGGTCTTCGACGCGATCAAGCCGCTCACGCCCGACGACGTGGTGTTCGGACAATATGGCAAGGGAGCGGCGGGCGCGGCCTACCGCGACGAGCCCGATGTCGCGAAGGACAGCACGACCGAAACCTACGCCGCCGCGCGCGTGCAGATCGACAACTGGCGCTGGGCCGGCGTGCCGTTTTATCTGCGCACCGGCAAGCGGCTGGCCGCGCGGCAGACCGAGATTTCGGTGCAGCTCAGGCGCGTGCCGTTTCTGCTGTTTCGCGACACGCCCGTCGATACGCTGATGCCCAACGTGCTCACGCTGCGCATCGATCCTTCGCACGGCACGAGCTTCGATTTCAATGTGAAAACGCCTGGACCGGTCATGCAGATCGGCGCAGTGCATTCGTCGTTCGATTACGATGCGTTCTTCACGGAGCACGCGAACATCGGTTATGAAACGCTGCTCTATGACTGCATGCTCGGCGACCAGACGCTGTTTCAACGCGCGGACAGCATTGAAGCGGCGTGGGGCGCCGTGGACGGCGTGCTGCATCCGCAGAACGGCGCGGCCGTAAGCGTGCATGATTATGCGGCGGGCAGCGAAGGCCCGGCCGAAGCGCAAGCGTTACTCGCGCGCGATGGCCGCGCATGGCGCCCGCTCACGTCGGACGAAACAAAGAAAAGCTGAGCGCGGCGAACTAAAGCAACAACGCCGCGAACGATATCGCACTGCACGGACGATCAACGGAGGATCGAGTGGCCAGAACAAACAACGTGGTTAAGAGCACCAAAGCAGGCGTGAAAGCCAGCACGAAGGCAGGCACAACCCCCCCCACGAAAGCCGCGACGAAAAAGGCGAGCCGGAAAATCACGGCCGCCTCGCCGAAGAACATCGAAAACATTCTCGCCATCGACATAGGCGGCACCGGCCTGAAGGCGGCGATCGTCGACGCGGACGGCACGATGCGCAGCGAGCGCGTGCGCGTAGAGACACCGCATCCGTGCACGCCGGAGCTACTCGTCGACACGCTCGATACGCTCGTCAAGCCGCTGGTCGAGCAGTATCGACCCACGCACGTCTCGATCGGCTTTCCCGGTGTCGTGCGCGAGAACCACGTGATCACGGCGCCGCACATCGGCGTGGAAGGCTGGAACAACGTGCCGCTCGCGCAGATGCTCGGCGAGCGTCTGGGCAACCCTTCGGTGCGCATGATCAACGATGCGGAAATGCAGGGCTTCGCCGCCATCGAAGGCAACGGCCTCGAATTCGTGCTGACGCTCGGCACGGGCGCGGGCACGGCGCTGTTCCGCGACGGCGAGCTGATGCCCCATCTCGAGCTCGCTCATCATCCGGTCAGCAAGAAGCACGCGTACGACGAATATATCGGCGACGCCGCGCGCCGCAAGGCCGGCAACAAACGCTGGAACAAGCGCGTCGAGAAGATCATCGGCATCCTCGAATCGCTCGTGCATTACGACAAGCTCTGGATCGGCGGCGGCAACGCGGCGCGGCTCAGCTTCGCGCTGCCGCCGAACGTGGCGACGGTGCCCAACGACCGCGGTATCGAAGGCGGGGCGCGTCTGTGGCATCCGCGTTCGGTGCGCGAAACGCGGCAACTGCCGGAAGCCACGCAGCGTACCGGCGTTTTCAGGTGAACGCTCGGCCTTCCGCGCTCAACCCGGCGCCGCAATGCCCGGCGCGTCGGCTTCCGAGGCCGTGACGACGCGATTGCGTCCCATCGCCTTCGCCATGTAGAGCGCGGCGTCGGCGCGCGCCATGGCGCCCTCCAGCGTGTCGCCCGGCGCGACCCGGTCGACGCCGGCGCTGAACGTGCAGCGCACGCCGTCGTCGGGCCATTGCTCCAGCGCGAGCCGCAGCGTATTCATCAGCCCCACGGCCTCGCTCTTGCGGGTGTCGGCGAAAACGATGGCGAACTCCTCGCCGCCGAGGCGCCCGAACAGATCGCCCACGCGCAACTGGCCCTGCACCACCACGCCGATGTGCGTCAGCGTTCGATCGCCCACGGCGTGACCGAAGCTGTCGTTGATGACCTTGAAGTTGTCGATGTCGAGAATCGCGATGGAGAGCGCCTTGCCCGTGGCCCGCGCCTCGGCAAGCAGCACCCCCGCTTTCTCCATGAATGCGCGGCGCATGAGTGCGCCCGTGAGCTCGTCGATGGTCGCGAGCCGCTCCATTCTTCGAACCAGTTGATCGTGCGCGAGCATGACCATGCCGATCGACATGCAGGGCGACGAAACGATCGCGAGGCCGAGCAGCACGATATTCCAGAGCGAGGGCTGCACGAACGTGACCGCCTGCACCGCGCCGGTGGCCACCGCCACGGCGCGCGCGAGATGGCTCAACGCGCCCAGCCACGCGGCCAGCGCGACGAATCGCGAGGCATAGCGCGCGCCGTCATGGTGCGCGTGACGCAGCGCCAGCATGCCCACGACGATGCGTCCATAGGCCAGCACGACGGACAGGCAAACGACCCTCGCCCCGATGTTGGGCGAGATGAACGTGAAGTACACCAGCGCAGCGAACGCCGCGGCGAACGCCACCAGCTCCGCGCTGCGCGTGGGCTTCATGCCGAAGAATTGACGCGTCCCCTGCAGGAGCAGCGTCACCGCCGCGATCGTGGTGAACGAGATCGTGATCACGGCAAGCGGGCGCGGCCGGTCGCCGACGAGCAACACGGCCGCCGAAACCACGGCCAACAGCGCATAAGCCATGCACCAGCGGCCAACGCCCGGCACCGCCGTGCGCCGCAGCGAACCCAGGATGGCCACGCTCATCGTGCAGGACACGATCAAGATCGCGAATAACGCGAGGGGGCTGAGCATGGGAACGGGCCTGGTGGAAAGGACGACGAATAAAAATGAAAGACAAATGAAACAATATTGAAGCCCGGAATCCAGGCATCATCGCGCTGTCGCGGCGAAGACGTATCGTATCGCAGGTCCGTGTCGGTAAATACCACCGGTGCGCAGCTGTGCACGGTAAAGACGGGTCGCTATCCGCTGCTTGACAGAATCTGTTCGCCCGCCTGGACACCTGGAGGCGGCGCGCTTTGTCAAGGAGGACTGATCACTTTGGAAAAGCGAAGGATCGCGCCAATCATCTGATGATTGGCGCCGGACGCGCAGCAGTGGCCAAAAAATTCATTTTGAATATGGACTACTTCGCCGCGAAGATCGACCGGCGAGTCAGCCAGCGTGGCGGATCTGGTGCCTCCCCTTTCGCATCGGGGGCAAGGAGCGTTTCTGTGCTAAACGAAGACTTCGCCGTGCAATTTTCCCGCGCTTTTTAAACGCCTCATCAATCATTAGTCATCCGATTCATTGGACGATGTTCTGTCGCGGCGAAAATCGTCCGGCCTGCGTGCCACCAGACCAGAGCAGCGGCAATCGACAGCGCGCCTGCCGCCATGGCGCTCCAGTGCATGCCCCAGGCAATCGCATGGTTTGCGGTAACGAGCGTTCCGCACAGTGCCACCCCGAGCGCCGCGCCAACCTGGCGCGCCGCGTTCAGCACGCCGGCCGCGATGCCGGCGCGCCGGTCGTCCACCGCCGACATGAGCGTAGCGGTGGTCGCCGGCGTGATGAGGCTCGCCGCCAGGCCGATCGCCGGCAATGGCAGTGCAAGCAGCCAGTATTGGCTCGCAGCGCCCATGCCCGCGAGGCCGAGAAAGCCTGCGGCGGACAGCAGGCAGGCACCGGCCACGAGGCGCCTCGCCCCGAGCCGGCCGATCGCGCGCTTCGACAGCAGGCTGCCCACCGGGACCGGCAGCGTCAGCGGCAGGAACGCGAGGCCCGCCGCCATCGGCGTATAGCCCTGTTGCCGCTGCAACAGCAGGCTCAGTTCGAATAGCAGTCCGTAGAATGTGCACGCCGACACCATCGACACGAAAACGCCCCCCGCAAACACCGGCAGACGAAACAGGCTCATCGGCAACATCGGTTGCGTGCGCAACGTTTCTATGACGACGAAAATCACGCCGGCCGCGAGCGCGCCGGCGGCAATCAGCGGCTGCCAGCCGTAGGCGGGCACGTCGATGACCAGCATGTTGAGCAGTGCGAGCGCCGCGATGCCCGCGGCCTGGCCTGCGAAATCGAACTTGCGCTCGGCGGCTGCGGACATGCGAGGGGCGGCGTGCGCCACGCGCAAGGCCATGACCATGGCCGCCATGCAGATCGGCACATTCGCGAGAAAGATGCTGCGCCAGCCGCTGAGACCGACGAGTATGCCGCCGAGCAGCGGCCCCGACGCCATGGCGATACCGCCCAACCCCGCCCACAAGCCGAACACCGCCGCCCGTTCGCGCGAACCGGTCCAGCTATGGCTGATGAGCGTCATGGACGCGGGCACCAGCAGCGCAGCTCCCCCGCCCTGCAAGCTGCGCGCCGCGACGAGCACCGGCAGGCTGGGCGCGCACGCGCACAGCGCCGAAGCCACGGTGAAGCACGCGAGGCCCGCGATATAGACATTGCGCGCGCCCAGCCGGTCGCCCAGCGTGCCGCCCGTCAACAGGAGACTCGCGAAGCTCAGCGTGTAGGCGTTCAAGACCCATTGCAAGCCGGCCAGGCCGCCCGCGAGATCGCGGCCCATGCGCTCGAGTGCGAGATTGACGATCGATGTGTCGAGAATGACGATCACGTAGCTCAAGCTCGTCGCCAGCAAGACCCGGCGCTGCTGCACGGTGCCAACGATAGCGCCGGCAAGGCGGTCGTTCATGCGTCTGTCCACGCGCGCTCCCTTTGCGATGGTTCGTCGGCCTCGGTGGCCGCGTCCCACACCAGTATCGAAGATCGCGCAGGCTCGATGCTTCGATGCCTGTCGAAGCATGCGCGGGCCGATTGACGCTATGCTGGCGTCGAGTCTCGGGGGCCACGATGAGCAATCCACCCAATCTGTCTTCCACCGCATTCCTGATCGCCGACGCCGCGCGCGCCGCCATGCTGATGGCGCTGGCCGACGGCCGCGCACGGCCGGCGGGCGAACTGGCGTTCGCCGCCGGCGTGACGGCGCAGACGGCCAGCAGCCATCTCGCGAAGCTGCTGGATGGCGGTCTTCTCGCGGTCGAAAAGGAAGGGCGTCACCGCTATTACCGGCTCGCGAACCCGCGCATTGCCGAGGTGCTGGAAGGGCTCGCTTCGATCAGCGCGAGCCGCAGCGTGCGTCGCAAGCCGCTGGGCCGCGAAGCGCAAATGCTGCGTTTTGCGCGCTGTTGCTACGATCACCTCGCCGGCCAGATTGGCGTGGCCGTCACGCAAAGCCTGATGGCGCGCGGCTATCTCGCGCCGGGCCCCGAGCGCAGGCTCCAGGTCACGCCAGCCGGCGCGGCCTGGTTCGCCGATCTGGGGCTCGATGTCGCGGCGCTCAAGCCGGGGCGCCACGGCATCGCGCGGCAATGCCTCGACTGGACGGAGCGCCAGCATCACCTGGCCGGCCCGCTTGGGGTGGCGTTCATGAGCCTGCTGTGCTCGAGGGGCTGGTTGCGGCGCTCGGCGTCCTCGCGAGCCGTTCAGGTCACGCCGGACGGCTGGGGCGCGCTAAAGCGCGAACTTGGGCTCACGCCCGCATCGGTCGAGCGTCTTGTGGGCGAAGAGAACGCCAGCCGGGCCGCCTGATGGGATGGACCGCGCCGAACTTTATCCGGGCGTGCCCGCGTCGCGCGGGCCGCTATCGTCGGCATCCTCGTCATCGTCTCCGAGCGTGTCGGGATCGATTTCGAGCACGCGGCAGACATCGCGCACGAATTCATTCATGGCGGCGAGGCATTCGGCGCTATGCGGCGGAAAATCCTCGGGATTCTTCTTGCCCTGCGCCCTTCTGATCGCGCGAATGCTGGCCTCCAGCGCCCGCGCTTCGGCCCAGATCGAATGGTTCTCGGGATGTTTCGGAGATTCGCACGCCATAACCCTGATTGACGGCAGCGGCCGGGCAAACTTTAGCGGGATCGCGGGGCCGTCCGCGGCACGGCCTGCCATGCCGCCCGGCACCAGCGCGATCACGACCGCCGCGCCCGCCGTCGGCACGAACACGGCCAGGGCACGGATTGAAGCCGCACGGTGCCCACCGTCATCGTGATGCTGATGGCGGCAAAGGCGGCGAAATTGATTTGGATTCCAACGAAATTACCGACGACCACCGCACGCTCCGATTTCGCGACACTCTCCCTCAAAGGGCCGCAATCCCCCATTTCCAGCGGGTTTACGCTAGTTCGCGACAACACAAGCGATTGGTGCAGATCGCCCTAGCTCGCACGAATATGAAATACCTAATATCGAATCACCGCGCAACGTGACGTCCGTGACGTCGTGCGGCGGGGCACCGGGCCATTCCCACGAGTCATGGATGGCCACGATCGATGAGGTGCCCTTTCATCAGCATCAGACATCGCCGTTCCCCTGCTTCAGGCGCAACCGGTCAGCCATGACCGGCTGGCGGGCGCGGCTGTCCATCAATCAAGGAGACATCATGCTGCATGATCTGCCCGCCCGGCCCGAGACGGTTCATTGGGGCTATTTCGACGCTGCCAAAGCGCCGGCCTTGACCGTGAAAAGCGGCGACATCATCCGCGCGGAGGCCGTCACGCACCACGCCGGAGATGCGCCGGACCTGATGATGGACGACGCGGTGCGCGCCATCTACGAGACGATCCCGCACGAGGACCGCAATCCCGGCGTGCACATCATGACCGGCCCCATCTATATCGAGGACGCCAGGCCCGGCGACATGCTCGAAGTCCGCTATCTGCAGATGATTCCGCGCTTTCGCTACGGCGCCAACGCCGCCGCGCACTGGGGCCAGCTGTACCGCGAGTTCGACAAGGAGCGCATCACCATCTACGAACTCGACAACGCGTCGAACACCGCGCATGCGCTCTACGCCTTCGACTATCCGGGCAAGCTGACGATTCCCGGCAAGGTCGTCGATCAACGCGAATGCTGCCGCCAGCCGGCGCTCGCCGGTGTGCGCGTGCCGGTTCGCCCCCATCTGGGCACCGCGGGCGTGGCGCCCGACGCCCCGGGCCGCGTCTCGACCGTGGAGCCCGGCCTGCATGGCGGCAATATCGACAACTGGCGCATTGGCGCGGGCGCCACCATGTACTACCCGGTCGCCGTGGACGGCGCGCTGTTCTCGATTGGCGACCCGCACATCTCGCAGGGCGATGGCGAAATCAGCGGCACGGCCATCGAGGCGTCGTTGAACGTGCTTTTCCAGGTAGTGCTAAGAAAGGATTTCCACTTCCCCTCGCCGCTGCTCGAAACGCCGGACTGCTGGGTCGTTCATGGCTTTCACGAAGATCTCGACGAAGCCGGCAAGAATGCGGCGCGCGACATGATCCACTTGCTGACCGAGCAGCAAGGTCTCTCGCGCGACGACGCCTATTCGCTCATGAGCGTGTCGGCGGACTTCGGCGTGACGCAGGTCGTCGACGGCACCCAGGGCATTCACTGCACCATGCAACGCTCGATATTTCCGCCCAAAGCCAAGGGCTAACGGGCAGCGCACCGTACACGTAAAAGCGAGAGGAGCTCACATGCACTATGTCTACGTGGGGCGTAACGAAGTGGTTGCGCTCGTCGTCGGTCTCGTCACCGGCACGCTGTATTCCTGGCTGAATCTGCCCATTCCTGCGCCCAACGTGACAGGGGGCATTTGCGCCATTCTCTTCACCTATCTCGGCTATCTGATCGTGAATGCGTGGCGCAGGAGCGTCAGTTTCGGTCGTCCGCCACAGAGCCGCTCGATCGCGGCCGATTCATGAGAAAGGGGAATGACATGGTTGAAATCATGCTGGGTCAAACGGAAATTCAGGCCGCAGCCGTTGGCCTCGTGACGGGCGTTGTTTACACTGCGGTACGCGCGCCGATCCCTGCGCCCAATGTGCTGGGCGGGATCTTCGCCATCGTCGGCACGTTCGCGGGCTTCGTCCTCGTGGCGGCCATGCGCGGGCAGTTGCATTTCGGTTAGCCGCCGGAGCGGCTGCTCGCCTGGGCGAGATGGATGTCGGGCGGACCGCAGGGTCCGCCTTTTCGATTACTGCGTCGATTGCCGCGTTGATTACCGCGTCGATCGCTGCACGCAGATGCCAGGGAGACCGGCCTTGCGCCAATCGCACTTTTCCACCGAAGCGTGGCCGCAAGCCAGCCGTGCCGCCGCCTGGCGCGCGGAGCTCACGGTCGCGCGACTAGGCTGTCAAAACCTGGGCGCCGATCACGCGCTGCATGGCACGGTGCAGTCCAGAACCACGAGCGCGGGCATCGAGCTCGCCTGCATCTCCTCGGTACCGCAATCGCTCGCGGTGGCCGCGGGCAAGGACCGCGGCCTCGTGCTCCTCATGCTCCTCGAAGGCGAGGCCGGGCTCGCCGCCACGGGATCGAGCGAGCGCTTGTGCGCGAATGAAATCGTCTGCGTGCCCGCGTGCACGCATGCCGAGCTGTCGTTCGCCACCGCGTTTCGCCTGCTCACCGTGCATATCGGTCCCGCGCTGCTCGCCGCGCGGGTCGCCGCTCCGCTGCCCGTCGACACGATCAGGCTCGCGGGCGATGCGGGACTGCTGTTCGCGCGGATGCTTTGCGCGGCCGCCGACACCTTCGAAACCGTGGTGTCCGCCGATCCCAAGGCGTTGCAGCCCATCGACAGCACGATCACCGAATTTCTCGCCACCGCATTGATCACCAGCCAGCCGCCCGATCTCGCGGGGCTCACGCAATCGCGCACGGCCATCTTTGCGCGCATCTGCGAGCGCGTCGACGCGCGACTCGCCGAGCCTGGCTTGTGCGTCGCCGCCATCGCCGCGGACGAGCATGTTTCCGCGCGCTACCTGCAAAAGCTGTTCGAGAAGTCGGGCACGAGCTTTTCGAGCTATCTGCGCACGCGTCGGCTCGAACGGTGCCGCACCGATCTGGCCAATCCGCTCTACGGCAAGCTCTCGGTCTCCGACATCTGCTATCGATGGGGCTTTAACGACCCCTCGTGGTTCAGCCATGCGTTTCGCCAGCAGTTCGGCATCTCGCCCAGTGCGTATCGCGACCAGATGATGCCCGCGCCGGCCAAAGTCGTCGCGCAACGCATCTCGCGCGGCCAGCCCGAGCACGTGCGGATGCAGCCCGTCGCGCGCGAGCAGCCCCCGGCCAACGACGGCGCGGCGCGCCATATAAAACCCGGCAATCCCCACAACGTTTCGCGCTGGGGCCACGCCACGGACAGTTTCGGGCGTCGTCATCACCAGTTGCGCGCGACCGACAAGACCGTGCATTGGGGTTATCTGAGCCGCGACTTGCCGCCGGTGCTCGAAGTCGAATCGGGCGACAAGGTGACGATCGAAACGCTCACGCAGCATGCTTCGGACGACTGGGCGCGCATGATCGAAGGCGATGCCGGTGCGCAAAGCGTGTTTCACTGGACCGCCGAACACAAGAACGTGGACCGGCGCGGCGCGGGCCCGCTCGATGCCTCGATCTATGGGCGCGGCGCCGGCGAAGGATTCGGAGTCCATATTTGTACGGGGCCGATAGCTGTGCGCGACGCCATGCCCGGCGACGTGCTCGAAGTGAGGATCCTCGACATTCGTCCACGGCCGAGCGCGAACCCCTGTTTCCACGGCAAGGCTTTCGGCAGCAACGCCGCAACATGGTGGGGCTTCCATTACCGCGACCTGCTCACCGAGCCGCGCGAGCGAGAGGTCGTGACACTCTTCGAGATCGACTGCGAGCACGCTGACGGCAAGGCGCGCGCGCTCTACAACTTCCGCTGGACGCCGCAGCGCGATCCGTTTGGCGTGCTGCATCCGACCATCGACTATCCCGGCGTTCCCGTGGACCATGCCACCATCGTCAAGAATCACGAGGTCTTGAGCGGCATCGAAATTCCGGTACGCCCACATTTTGGCGTGATCGCCGTGGCGCCCGCGCAGGGCGGATTGATCGACTCCATCCCGCCTTCGAGTTTCGCGGGCAATCTGGACAACTGGCGCGTAACGCGCGGAGCCAGCGTCTTTCTCAGGGTCGCCGTGCCCGGCGCGTTGTTCTCGATCGGCGATCCGCACGCCTCCCAGGGCGATTCCGAGCTATGCGGCACCGCCATCGAGTGCTCGCTAACGGGCGACTTTCAGCTGATTCTGCACAAGAGCGGCGAGATCGATCCCGGCGCGCCGTTCTGCGATCTGAGCTACCCACTCGTTGAGACCGCGCACGAGTGGATTCTTCATGGATTCAGTTCTCCGAATCATTTAGCCGAATTCGGGCAGAAGGCGCAGAGTCACATCTACATGAAATCGACGCTGGACGAAGCCATGCGCGACGCCTTTCGCAAGGCCCGCCGGTTTCTCATGTCCGTCAAGGGCCTCAGCGAGGACGAGGCCGTGACGCTCATTTCCGTGGCCGTCGACTTCGGCATCACGCAGGTGGTCAACGGCAACTGGGGCGTGCACGCCATTATCAGGAAATCGCTTTTCACGAACGCCCGATCGGGCGCGCAGCCCCGCTAAGCCCGTATCTGCAGATCGAACGGCGTCTCGCGCAAACGCGTGCCCGTCAAGCGGAACACCGCATTGGCAATGGCCGGCGCAACCGACGGACTCGCCAGTTCCCCGACCCCGCCCGGCTTGCTCACATCGCCCTGCACGATATGAATGTCGATCTCGGGCATGTCGCTCATCCGGATCACGGGGTAGGTGTCGAAGTTGCTCTGCTGCACGCGGCCGTTGCGAATGTCGATGCGGTCGCGCGTGGCATGGCCGAGCCCCCACATCAGGCCGCCATAGAGCTGTTCCTCGACGCCGGCCGGCGACACCGCGAGGCCGCAATCGGCCACACAGGTGAGCTTCTCGACGACCACGGCGTCGCCCTTGCGCGTCACGCGCGCGATCACGGCGATATAGCTGTCGTAAGCCTGATTGGTCGAGATGCCGAGCGCGGTGCTCGCCGGCAACGCGCTGCCCCAGCCGGCCCGCTGCGCCGCTTCCCGCAGCACTGCGACGTGGCGCGCTCGCTCGCGCATGTGCGCGACGCGAAACTCCAGCGGATCGCTGCGCGCGGCGTGCGCGGCCTCGTCCATGATCGACTCCACGGCGAACACGTTCGGGATGTAGCTCACCGCGCGATACCAGCCCGTGGGCACCCCCGTCTCGTGACGCACCCAGCCGATGTCGCGATGCGGCGCGCTATAGGCGAACTCCCACTTCGTGATAGCCTCGGTCGTGCTGTAATCCATGCGGTCCGTGCGTTCGAGGTAGCCGGGCTCCCATTGCTCGGGCGAGGCCGGCGCCACCGCGCGCAACTCCAGTGAAGCGAGTTGGCCCTGAGCATCGATGACTGCTCGCGCGCGATGATGGCTCGCCGAGTGATAGAACAGCGCGCGCATCTCGTCCTCGCGGCTGTTCATCAGCTTGACGGGCTTGCCCGTTTTGAGCGCGAGCCATGTCACCTCGAAGAGCCAGTACTTCGATTCGCGCGCGCCGAAGCTGCCGCCCGACACGAGCTCGTGCAACGTCACGCGATGCTCAGGAATACTACCGATAACGTCAGCGGCCTCCAGCGCGGTCGACGGCACCTGCAATCCGCCCCAGTATTCGATGCCGCCGTTTCTGGCCCAGGCGGTCACGTTGATCGGCTCCATCGGATTCGCGGCCTTGTAGGGCATCGAGTACGAACCCTCGATCGTCTGCGAGCCGGCCGCGTGGACCACGCTGGCGTCGCCGTCCTGGATCGTCGGCACCACGCGCGCGGCGGGGTCGTCGAGCCACGCGGCCTGGCGCGCCGCGAGCGTGCTGCTGTCGAACATCTCGAAGGGGCTGTCCTCCCACTCGATATGCAGCGCCGCCTGGCCGCGATGAGCGGACCAGTAGTCGTCCGCGAGCACGGCCACACCCGCCTGATTGCCACCGAGCACGTCGGGCCGCGCGGGAATCTGCAGCACTTCGCGCACGCCGGGAATCGCGAGCGCGGCCCTCGAATCGACGCTGCGCACGCGGCCATCGATCATGGGCGCGCGCGTGACCACGGCCACGCGCATGCCGGGCAGCGAGACGTCGATGCTGTACGGAAAGCTGCCGGTGGTCTTCTGCGCGGCGTCGCGCTTCTTGCGCAGCTTGCCCACGTACTTGAACTCGCTGGGCGGCTTGAGCGCGACGTCCTTCGGCGCGGGCAGCTTTGCCGCGCGCGCGGCCAGCGACCCATAGCTCGCGCGGCGCGCGCTCGCGGCGTGGATCACGTAGCCGTTATCGGTCGCGCAGGCCGAGGCCGGCACGGCCCACTCGTGCGCGGCGGCCTCGATCAGCATCGCGCGCGCCGTCGCGCCCGCGCGGCGCAGGCGCTCGTATTCGAGCGCGACGCTCGTGCTGCCACCCGTCGAAAACACCTTCCAGAGCGGGTGAATGTATTGCGGGAAGAACGGGTCCTCGGGCGTGATGACTTCCACGCGAAATGGGTCGACGTCGAGATCCTCGGCCACCACCGCCGCGAGCGCCGTGTAGGTGCCCGTGCCCGAATCGTGCTTGTGGACCACGAGCTTGACCGTGTCGTCGGGCAGCACGCGCACCCACGCGTTGGGCTCGAATTCGCCGGGCTGCGGGTGCGGATCGCCGCTGCCCGTCGAACTCGCTGAGGCGGAAGCGGCGGCGTGGGCCTCGGGCAGCACGAAGCCCACCGCGAGACCGGAGGCCAGCAGCGCTGAGCCCTGCTTCAGGAAACGGCGGCGCGCCGCGCCGTGCTGATCGCGAGTAGCGGCCGAACGATCGTGGCGCATTCAGGCCTCCTTGCCGGCGGCGCCCGGCGTGGCGGTGGACACAGCATTCAGCGCGGGATCGCCCGACGCAGCGCGCTTGATCGCGCGATGAATGCGCCCATAGGTGCCGCAGCGGCACACGTTGCCCGACATCGTCGAGACGATGGTGGCGTCGTCGGGCGTGCCGCCGTGCGCGAGCAGCGCCGCCGCCTGCATCAACTGGCCCGACTGGCAGTAGCCGCATTGCGGCACGTCCTCGGCGATCCACGCGAGTTGCAGCGGATGGCGCCCGTCGTGCGAAAGACCTTCGATAGTCGTGATGCGCCGTCCGTTCGCGGCAACGGCGGGCAGCACACATGAGCGCACCGCCTCGCCTTCGAGATGCACCGTGCACGCGCCGCACAAGCCCTTGCCGCAGCCGAATTTCGTGCCGGTGAGCTTGAGGCGGTCGCGCAGCACCCAGAGCAAGGGCATGTCGTCCGGCACATCGTCGATCGTATGCCGGGTATCGTTCACCACAATCGCAATCACGCGCTGTCTCCCGTATTGTTCCGGCTGCGGCACTCACTTCGCAAACGCAAGAGAAACCAACGCACAAGCGCGTCCGCAGCACGTCTGCATTATTGGAAGCCGGCGTGCGCGGTGCCAGCGATCATTTCGTCGATCCCCTGTAAGCCGGACTAACACATGCTCAAGCGCTACCCCTCGATCCAGTCGATGCAGGCCTTCTTGCAGGCGGCGCGGGTCGGCAGCTTTTCGAGCGCCGCGCGCCAGCTCGCGCTCACGCACAGCGCGATCAGCCAGCAGATCCGCTCGCTCGAAGACTTCATCGGCCAGCCGCTGTTCGCGCGCGTGGGCGGCCGCGTCACGCTCACCGACGCGGGCACGCTGTTCGCCAATCAGCTCTCGGACGGTCTGGAGCAGATCGACCGCGCGATCTCGACCGTCAAGGGCCGGCCCGCCGGGCCTTCCATCACGCTCGACGTCGATCCCGAGCTCATGCAGGGATGGTTTCCCTCGCGTTTGCCCGCGCTCGTGGACGCGCTCGCGGGCGTGTCGCTCACCGTGCTTTCCGCGCCGCGCTACGACCGGTTTGCGTTCGAGCACGTCGATCTCGCGCTGCGCTACGGGTATGGGGAATGGGAAGGCGTGGACAGCGTGCTCGTGTGCCACGACCGGCTCGCGGCCATGGCCGCGCCTGCGCTGCTCGAGCGCCACGGGCTGACGCTGCCGCTCGCGCCCGAGCAGGTGTTGTCGCTGCCGCTGCTCGGTTACACCAAGCGTTCGTGGATACCCTGGTTAGAAGAAGCCGGGCTGGCTGGGGTGGAACCCGATACGGTTGCGGTGCTGGATAATGCGGCGGGGCTGGTGGCCGCGCTGGGATCGGGGTTGGGTGCGGGGCTTGCGCGTGGCTTGCTTGCTGCCGATGCGCGGCGTGCGGGGCGTATCGTCGTGCTCAATGAGGTCGAGTTGCCTACGCACTATAACCTCTATGCGATCTGGCCGCGGGAGCGGGCCGATGTGGTTGCGCCGCTGGTGGAAGCTATTGGGGAGTTGGTTGCGCGTACGCTGGCGTGAAGTTCTGTGGGGTGCTTTTGCGGGTTTGCTCTTGTGTGCGTGGCTTTTTGCGCGTTTCCTTGTGTTCGTGTCGGTTTGCCAGGGTTGCCCCTGTGCGGGGCGGCACCTACTTTCTTTGCGGCGGCAAAGAAAGTAGGCAAAGAAAACCGCTCACACCGCCAGTGTGACGCAGTCCGCAAACAGCCGTTTAGGGGGAATGGTATAGGGGCATCCGTCATTTCGCACCACCAAACAAAGTGACAAGGCACTCGCACATCCGGCGGCGCTGCGCGCGCCGTGGGGCATAACCGAACACCAGTGGGGCGCATGCGCGGTCGTGTGTGCAGATAGTACCCCTGGTTTTCCC
>NZ_CAJMZF010000076.1:0-16493 GCF_905220245.1 Paraburkholderia sp. J63
GTGTTCATCCAGTCGTCAAAGCTCGCGTCGGCGGGACGGTCCCACGACTTGCACTCGATATCGGCATCGGCCATCGTCTTCTCCTTTTAATTCGACAGATTCAATTCATCACGAAGCCGCCGTTGACCGGCAGCAGTTGGCCCGTCACGAAGCGCGCGGCCCCGGAGAGCAGGAACAACACGGGGCCCGTCACGTCGGCGGGCGTTTGCGGGCGGCGCAGCGCGCGGCCCTCAAGGTAGTACGCATGGCGGTCGCCGGGCACGTACGCGGTGGCCTCGACTTCGGTGAGGCCCGGCGCAATCGCGTTGACCGTGATGTCTTCCGCGCCGAATTCGCGGGCGAGCGAATGCGTCATCGCGATCACGGCGCCCTTGCTCGCGACGTAGGCGAGCAGGCGCGGCGCGCCCCATAGTGCGGTATCCGAAGCGATGTTGACGATGGCGCCACGGCCCGACTCGCGCAGCCAGCGCTGCGCGGCCACGCACATGAGCCAGGTGCCGCGCACGTTCACGTCCAGCACGGCGTCCCACGTCTGCACGGGCAACTCGCCGGCGAGCCTTCCGCCAGAATTCGTGATCGCCGCGTTATTGACGAGTCCATCGATGCCGCCCATGCGCTGCGAGGCGGCTTCGACGAAGGCCGAAACGCTCTCGGGACGCGCGAGATCGAGCGGCAGGTAGCCGACGTCGTGACCCTGCACGGCGAGTTGCTGCGCGAGCGCGGCGCCCGCGTCGTGCAGTACGTCGCCAAAACACACGCGCGCGCCCGCTTCGGCAAGCGCCGTCACGAACGCGGCGCCGAGGCCGCGCGCGCCGCCGGTGATGACGATGCGGCGGCCCGCGAAATCTCCCGTGCTTCCGGTCATGCTGCGCCCCTTCTCCCGCTTCGGTTCGATATGACAACCCACTCTGGCAACCTCACCACGGCCTCATTTTTGTTCCACTTATGAAACATTGATTTATATATGGTCATTATATAGCGCGACTTCGCCTTACACGAAAAAAGGGCTGCAATTCAGTGAAAACACCTAAAGCGCTGCCGGTCGCGACGCGCCGGCCGCGGACTAAAGTGCGCCGGACACGCAATAGGGGGTTAGACAAGCGGGAGCCGCGCTGCCCGGCCTAACGGACTGCCCGACCCTGCGCAGCGGTGGGGTCGACCGGGGACGGCCGGTAATTGAGGAACGACGAAAGCTCGAGTGCCGCTGCGCACACCTGCGACGTGAGCACGGCAACGTCCGCCGCAAGTCTCGGGCCGGCAACGACGGCGCTGATCGCGGCGACGATTTTTCCGCCGTGCGCGCGCACGGGCGCGCTGACAACCGAGACGTCGGCTTCCAGATAAGCCTCGCTGACGGCGTACCCTCTCTTCGCGGCCATCTTGACGCGTGCGTAGAGATCGCCGACTGTCGCGGGCGTTTCGTCCGTATAGCGCTGAAGCAGGATGCGCGGGTAGAGCTCGACGAGATCGGACGACGTCATGTCGCCCATGAGCACGAGCCCATGAACCGTCGCATGCGCGGGCAGACGGGTGCCCACCTGAACCTTCGTCGAGACCTGCAGCGGATCGAGCGAGCGCGAGCGCGCGATGAACACGACATCGCCGCCCTCGCGGATCAGCAGATGCGTGCTGAGCCCGGTGGCGTCGCGCAGCCGGTCGAGTATCGGCTGGCCGAAGTCGGTCAGTTCGAGTCCGTTCATCGACTCGAAGCCGAGCCGCAGCACGGCGGCGCCCAGCCTGAAACTGTGCTCCGTGTTTCCGCGCACCAGAAAGCCCAGCTTCTCCAGCGTCTGCAACAACCTGAACGTCGTCGTGCGCGGCACGCCGGTTTGCTTCGCGAGTTCGGGGGCGCTGAACTCGGGCTCGCGCGCCGAGAATTCCAGCAGCATCCGCAAGCCGCGATCGAGTGCCGGCACCGCGTCGACCTTGCCTTCCCCCGTCCCGTCTGCGCTGCTTTGCTTCGGCGCGGCGCCGCGACTGTCCTGCGTGTATGTCATGGTGGCTCCCTCGGGGAGCGCCGCCGCGCCGGTTGTCCGGCCCGTGGGCCGAAACGCAACGGCGGGCGGCGCACCGGGATCAGAACTTGTGGATGATGCCGATCCGCGCAGACGCCTGCTCATGGTTCGAGGACGGATCATTGTAGAACCCCTGCCCCTGGGTCGCGACCAGCGGACCCGATGCGAACAGGTACGACGCGGCAGCGTAGAAACTCGTGCGCTTGCTCAGGAAGTAGTAGAGGCCCACGGTCGGCTGGTTCCAGTGAACGTTGTCCATCTTTTCGTACTGGTAACCCACGATGCCGAGCAGTTCCGGCGTCACGGAGTAGAGCCCGCCCACTTCGTACACCCAGAGCGTTTCGCTCGTGCCGTAACCCTTGAACTGGGTCGCCGTGACGTTGCCGGTCACGGTCAGCTTGCCGAGCTTGTACGACGCGCCCAGTTCCGTCATCGACTGCCGGTC
Organism: Paraburkholderia sp. J63; assembly: GCF_905220245.1. Lineage (NCBI taxonomy): Bacteria > Pseudomonadati > Pseudomonadota > Betaproteobacteria > Burkholderiales > Burkholderiaceae > Paraburkholderia > Paraburkholderia sp. J63. The sequence goes on from NZ_CAJMZF010000076.1 coordinate 2,461, forward strand.
GACGGGGAACGCATTGCCGTACGGATACAGGTCGGTGACCGCGCCCGTCGTGGGATTGCGCACGGCCACCGTCTGGTTCAGGAACGTGAACACGCCGAGCTGGTTATACGGGTCGAGCCCCGCGATGCCGTGCGGATTGTTCAGCTGCGTATAGACCGCCGCCGCGGCCAGCTTGTCGCCGTCGTAGCGCAGGCCCGCGCTGAAGGCACTGTTTTCGTGAAGACTGCCGGCCACGCCGCCGAACGAATACATCGCGCCGAAGCGCAGGCCGCCGAAGCTGTTGCTGGAAAACTTGACCGCGTTGTTCAGGCGGTCGCCGCCCTGGCGGTCGACGTCGCCCATATGGCCGCCGGTGGCGAGCGCGTAGCCGGTTGCGCTGAACTCCGACATGTAGTCGAACACGAAGTCATACTGATTGCCCAGCGTCAGCGTGCCCCATGCGTTCCCAAGGCCCACATACGCCTGGCGGCCGAACATCGCGCCGCCCTGGCCGAGTGCGCCGGTGCCGAGCGAAAAGCCGTTTTCCAGCTTGAAGAGCGCCTTGTAGCCGCCGCCCAGGTCTTCCGTGCCCATAAAGCCCAAACGGTTGCCGAAATTGATGCCGTCCGCGAACTTCACGAGACTCTGGCCGCCCTGGTTGCTCACATACGTGATGCCGGCGTCGATGAGCCCGTACAGCTCAACCGAGCTTTGCGCGTGGCTGCTGGCGCTGGCGCAAATCAGCATTGCCCCGATTCCCGTCTTCAGATAGTTGCTGGTCATGTTTCAGATGTCGTTGTTTGATTGGCTGAAATGCTCGTTCACTGAATGAAAGCGTTCGTGTAGAGGCTGTCGACGGGCTGCCTGGCGCGCACGATCTTCTGCTCCACGTAGATGTCCTGCACCTTCGAAACGATCGCCGCGTCGAACTCGCCGGGCCGCAAACGGCCAGGAAACACGTTCTTCGCGTAGTAGGTCAGCACCTTCGTGACGAAGTCGAGCTTCCCCTGATAGGAGGGCACGGCCGCAACGTAGTCCTTCGATGCCTGCACGGGATCGGCCTGAATGTCGTTCATCGCGTGCAGCGTGGCCTGAACGAACTTGCGCACGGTGGCCGGATCGCTGGCGATCATCTTGTCCGAGGCGATGATTGCTTGCCCCATGCCGGGCGTGAACGCGTCCGTCGGCCGGTAGTTGACCTTGACGCCCGTCGCTTCGATGTCCGCGCCCCACTCGGGGGTGCCGACGATGCCGTCCGACTTGCCGGCCGCCACCTCTTTCCAGACGCCCGGTCCGCCCGCCTGAATGTCCACGTCATTTTTCGTCAGATTCGCACTGCCAAGTATTCCCAGTGTGGCGAAATATGACGTATCTTCATACGACATCACCGAGAGCGTTTTGCCCTTCAGGTCGGCGGGCGTCGCAATGTTCCGGTCCGCGCGCGTCATCAGTTGATGCAGCGGGTGGCCGCCCAACAGCGCTACGCCCTTCACGTTGACGCCGTTGGCCCGCAGGATGATCGCGGTGTCGCCAAGCGCGTCGCCGAGGTCGCCGTTACCGGCCGCGAGTTGCTTGCCCGCGTCCACGCCGCCGTGCACCGCCACCCACCGCACCCGCAACCCCGCCTTTGTGTAATACCCCTTGCTCTGCGCCAGCATGAACGGCGCAAACGCGAGCTCGCCCGGCGGCGCGGCCAGCAGGAAGGTCACGTCCTTCAAGGGAGCCTGCTGGGCAGACGCCGGTGCCGTGAAGCACGCGCCTGTTAGCGCGAGCGCCGCGATCAAAGCGCCCTTAACGGCCTGCACCGTCCTGCGCGAAATTGTCTTCATCTCTCAATCCTTTGCGTCGTTGTAAATGCGGGGGGTGTCGGGGCTGCGCGTGGCGCAGCACACATCCGGAACGGTGTTGCGCCACGCGCGCCCGAGCGGGTATGGCCTTACTTCGTGCTGCTTTCTTCGCTCGCGTCCTTTCCGGAACCGTGGACCGAGAAGAAACGGGCGCCTTCGAGCTTCTGCCCGATGGCCGCCTCGTAGGCCTCGCGCACGCTATCGGGCTGTCCGGCCTGGCCGATGAAGTCGCGCAGATACGGACCGAGTAGCGGATGAGCCGCGAGTTCGGCCCGCGGCAGGCCGTTGATCAGCTCGTCGCGACACGCCGACGGCAGCAAGACGTTGCGGTTCGCTTCCTTGTCCGTGATGAGCCCCTTGGGCTGCTTGCCCGCGGCCACGGCTTCGAGTTCCTCGAAGAAGCGGCGGCGCATCAGCGTCACGCCGCGGTCGCTTGCGCCGAGCGTTTCGTTCGACCGGTCGGTGATACGGCCCTGCCCCACCCAGGCGGCGAAATCCTGATTGGCCACGTGCGACGTGATCCACTTGCCGTCTTCGTCGTAAAGCGGACCGTACCAGGATGGAATGTGCCGCTGCGCGTACGGCTCCTGCTCCTTCGGCACGCGGTTGAACACCCACAGCACGCTGAGCGTGTTTTCGTCATCGATGGGCACGCGCCACTCGAAGTGGTGACCGAGGTAAAAGGCATTGGGCCACAGCGTCACGCGGCCCACCGTCCACATCGGGTTCAGCTCGCTCTCTTGCGCGCGCAGACGTTTGTAGATGAAGCCGAAGTCAAATTCCTCGTACTGCGTCTTCAGGTGCGTCGGCACATATTCCGCGTCGTCCGACTGCAGGCGGGCGGTCCAGTTGTTGTGCGTCCACTCGAAGTGGATCGGGTCGATCGAGTTTTCCTGGCACTGGAACCAGTTGCAGGGCACCTCGGCGAAAACCGCCTGCGCGAAGCCGTTCTCGTAGTTAAACAGTTCCCAGTCGGGCAGTTCCGGTGCAGGAGCCGGGCCCATGTAGGCCCACAGCATGCCGGCCTTCGCGCGAACCTCATAGGCCGTCACGCGAATCTTCTTGCGCAGCTTCGCCTCCGGATCGACAATTTCCTCGTAAGGCTGATGGGTGCACTGACCCTCTGCGTCGAATTCCCAACCGTGATAGGCGCAGCGCAGGCCGCACTTTTCGACGTAGCCGAACGCGAGGTCGGCGTTCCGGTGCGGGCAGCGGCGTTGCACGAGGCCAAAATTGCCCGAGAGATCCTTGTAAAGCACGAGGTCCTCGCCGAACAGGCGGATAGGTCGCACCGACTTGTCGTCGAACTCGCTGACGCCCGCGATGGGGTGCCAATACCGGCGAAGATAGTCGCCCATCGGCGTGTTTGGCCCCACTTGCGTGAGCAGCTTGTTTTTTTCGTCGCTTAACATAGGGTAGTAACTCCGATATAAACGGATGCAGCAAAAGGCGAAGCGGACCTCGGTCGGGTTCGCCGGTGAAACAGCCGCGCTTTTTTTTGCATCGGCCATCCGTTCTGTCGTGCCGGATGGGGTGCCTGGTTCGACGCGGCGGATGGAGTGAATTCTTCGTCGCGCATATTCCTGCGGGAACCGCAGAAATCGCAGAAAAGGTTGCAGTACGTCCCACACCGTAAAAGCCCCTACGCGCCGTTCGCGTAAACGCGTACATCGAGCCTTGAAAAAACGCCTGATGTGACGTCCCGCAGAACGCACACGAAACAAAACAGAGCACATACCCCGCAGAACACGAGAAGTGAAATTGAATACCGACGACGACTCCGGCACGGACCACTTAAGCGAGTACCTCGCCGATTTCCACGCGACTGCTGTCGTGACGGGACACTTCACGCTGCACGCACCGTGGTCGTTCGACAAAGAGGCCGTCATGGGCGTGCCGTTTCGCATCTGCCGGGGCGCCCCTTACTACCTCGAGGTCGATGGAGAAGCGCCGCTGCTCGTGCAGCCCGGCGACATCGTCCTGTTGCCGCACGGCGACCGGCATCGCATGAGCTCCGATCTGAACGTACCGTCCAAGCGCTTCTTCACCATGCTCGAAGAGCGAGGCGTGGTGCCGTCGTACAACAAGCCGCTCGCCATCGAAGCAGGCGGGACAGGAGAGACGTGCGAGCTGCACACGGCGATCGTGGGCTTTCCCAATGCAACGCGCCACCCGCTCTTCGCCGTGCTCCCGAAGGTCATTCTCGTGCGCGACAACGACCCGGCCATCTCCGCATGGCTGAAATTCACGCTGCAGACGTTCATTGAGGAGTCCATGCGTTGCCGGCCCGGCTGGTCCATCGCGGCCATGCGGCTCTCCGACGTGCTGTTTGTCCAGATGATTCGCGCGCATGTGCTCGAAGACAGCGACGCCAGCACGAGCTGGCTAGGCGGGCTGTTCGATCCGCAGATCGGCAAGGTGATCGTCGCCGTGCGCAAGGATCCCGGCGCGCCGTGGGATCTCGCGAAACTTGCGGACCTCGCTTCGATGTCGCGTTCGCGCTTTGCCGCGCGGTTTACGGAACTGGTGGGCGTGGCGCCGATGGCGCACGTGACCGACGTGCGCATGTATGCCGCCACCAAGGCGCTCGCCGTGCCGGGCGCGCGCATCGCCACCATCGCCACGCGGGCGGGCTACGAGTCGGAGAAGTCGTTTACGCGCGCATTCAAGCGGTGGTGCGGCGTGGCGCCGAGCGCATGGGTGTCGCGTCCCATCGGCAAGCAGACGGAAGCGGGAACGTAGGCGGGGGAAGGTGAAAACGGCGCGCCGCAACGGCACGCCGTTCATGCGAGGACGTTTAGAGGTCGAGCACCAGCTTGCCGCACTTCGCGCCGGAGACACAGATCATCATGGTCTTGTTGGCCGACTTCTCGGACGCGCTCAGCACGGAATCGCGATGGTCGGGCACGCCTTCGATCACGCGCGTTTCGCAGGCGCCGCAAATACCTTCGGCGCAGCTGTATTCCACGTCGACGCCCGCTGCGATCAGCGTGTCGAGTAGACTCTTGCCGGCCTCGACTTCCACCGTCTTGCCGCTCTTCGCGAGCTGGACCGTGTAGCCCTCGCTCGGTGCGTGAACCACGGCCGCGTCCGCCGCGAAGCGCTCGATGTGCACGTTCGCGATGCCCGCGCCTTCGCAGGCCGCTTCGAACGCCGAGAGCATCACCGAAGGTCCGCAACAATACGCATGTGCGTGCTTCGGCTGGGTCGCGAAGAAGCCGGCGAGATCGAACGGCTTGCCGTCTTTCTCTTCGTCGAAATGCAGATGCACATTGCCGCCCAGCGCCGCCAGTTCATCAAGGAACGCGGCCTGTGCGCGGCTGCGCGCGCAATAGATCACGCGCACGGACTTGCCGGTTTCACGCAGTCGCCGGTACATGCACAGGATCGGCGTGATGCCGATGCCGCCTGCGACCAGCACCGTCTCTTCCGCCGTTTCGTCGAGCGCGAAGTTGTTGCGCGGCTTGCCGATGGGCAACGTCATGCCGCAGCGGAAGTTCTCGTGCACATAACGCGAACCGCCCCGGCTCTGTCGATCCGAGAGAATCCCCAGCACGTAGCGGTTCGCATCGGTTGACGAATTGAGCAGCGAATAGCTGCGCGTCAAGCCATTCGGCAAATGCAGATCGACGTGCGCCCCGGCGCTGAAGCCAGGGAATTCGGCGCCGTTTTCCGGCACCAGTTCGACGCTCATCACGCCTTGCGCCTCATAGCGCAGCGTGCGAATGCGGGCTTGCAGAAGGTCGGTATTGCTCATGATTCATTGCGCGCGGCGTGCAATACGCCGCGCGGCCTCAAAGTGAGAAACGGTGCGATGCTACTGAGCCGCACGAATGTGTGCGAGATCGAAGTCGAGCCTTGCGGTCGCATCGATCTCGACGGTCAGCTCCGGAAACACGAGCCCGGCAACGGCCACGAGCGTCGAGGCCGGATACGCGCCCAGTTCCGCGAAGAAGTCGCGACGGGCGCGCCCCACCTGGTCCTTGTCGGCGATGTCGGTCACGTACACGGTCAGCTTCGTGATGTTCGCGATCGAGCCGCCCGCCGCTTCGACCAACGCGCGAATCTTGCCGAGGACCACGAGCGTCTGCTCGTAGGTCGAAAGCGGTTTCGCGGGGTCGGCCGACTTCGGATGCGCCGTCATGCCCGAGAGGATCAGTTCGTCGCCGATGCGAATGCCGTTGGTCCACGTGGCCTGCGGCAGGTCCGGAACCGAAACAGCGACGATGCGTTCGGCCGTGGCCGCCATCTCGTTCACGCCGCTCATTTCGCCACCTTGTCGAGTTGTGCCTGAGCCAGGCCCTTCAGATGGCGGCGCAGCTTGACGATGCCCATGTCGTGCTGATAGAGATGCTCATGACGGTTTGCGTCCGGCTCCATGTCTTCCAGCATCTCGCGGTCCTGCTCCAGCACCGCCCAGTGGCGCGCTTCGAGGCGGTTCTTGTAGAGGAAACGCCACGTGTCGCGCTGCCAGCCTTGCAGCTTGCGGCAACGCCAGTGGAACACCGCGGACAGATCCGGCGTGATCGGCGTGTAGCTGCCAACGATGATGAAGTTGCCGCCGGGGCCGCCCGTCTTCGGATACGGAATTTCGAGGCGCATCCAGTGCATGTCCGTATCGGCCCATTCGGTCCAGTCGAAATTGACGTCGCGCTGGCCTTCCTTCTCGAACACAAAGCCCGTTGCTGTGTCACGGACGCGGAAGCTCGCAGCCTGATTTCCCAGCGCCATCGAATGCGACTGCTTGTGCAGATAGGTCCCGTGCATGGGATCCATGACGTTGTCGAGCACGTAGCGGTAGTCGCCCTTCCATTCCGTGTAGCACAGGAACGACGAGTACTCGTCGGAGGTCAGCTCTTCAGGCAGACGCAGCGGCGGCGGTTCCTCGATGTTGCCCTCGGCGTTGTAAAGCCAGATCGCGCCGTTGGCTTCGGTCGCATGGAACGAATGCACGGCGCGCGAGCCTTCCAGCTTGCAGCCCGGGCTACCGGGCACACTCGTCACCACGCCGTCGGCGCGGATCTGCACGCCGTGATAACCGCACGCAATGCGATCGCCCAGCACGATGCCCTTCGAAAGCGGCGCGCCGCGGTGCGGGCAATGGTCTTCCAGTGCATGCACTTTGCCGTCGGTATCGCGCCACAGCACGAGCTTCTTGCCGAGGCGGCGCATCGAGACGGGATTCTTGCCGACAAAGCCCGACGGGCTGATCGGATACCAGAGGTTCGTCAAACCGTCGCGCAGGACGGTTTCGGCTGTCTGTTGCTCTTGAATGCTCATGATGAGTACCTTCCGTTCAACTCTGCCCGCAGGTCAGTCGGCCGCGAGACGCGCCATTTCTTTTTCGAAGACCGCTTCGGTCCACTCCATGCCGTCCTGCGGGCCGGGCCCCGTCTCGTTCAGGTAGCGCACGAGGGCGCTGAGATCGTGCAAGCCTTGTGCATACGCACGCTCGATGGCGTCGCCGAGCAGGCTTTCGTATTGCGTCGGCGCGCGCCGACGCGCCTGATGTGGTTCGAGATAACGCTCCATCACTGGCCTCCCTGGCGCACCCGCTCGCGAATGCGTTCGCGCACGGGTACGAAGTCGTATGTCGGATAACACTCGGTACGAAAAACACCCCACGCCGAACGTTCGAGTTCGACGTTCACGATCGACAGCAAGGCCGGCGGCAATTCGAGCGTGACGATCTGGCCAAAGCCCATCGCCACCGTCCACGACACCACGCGCGTGCCCTTGGGCGGAAAACGCTCCCACCAGTCCGCCTCTTTCAGACGCGACTGAAACGCGTCCAGATTGTTCGACTGATCGTGCCGCAAAAATATCGTCAACAACATCGTCTCGGCGCCGCTCGCCGGCGCCGCTGATTGTGTCTGGTCCATATCACTCCACGAATTCATTGGTGAACAGATCCTTCGCATCGACACGCGTGCGAATGATCTTCTGCGCGAGATAGAAGTCCTGCAATTTTTCGACGCGAACTGGATCGAATGCGCCGATCCGGCTCTGTCCGGGATAGACATGCTGTGCGTAGTACACGAGCACACGAGTCACGAACGGCTGGCGAGCCTGCCACGACGGCACGGCGGCGGCATAGTCCTTCGCTGCGGCTGCCGGGTCGCGCTCGATCTCGGCCATCGCCTTCAGGGAGGCGCGTACGAACTTGCGCACGAGGTCGGGACGCGTGGCAATCGTGCGGTCCGAAGCGAGCACGGCCTGCGCCATGCCGGGGAAATACGCGTCGGTCGAGTGCCAGGTCAGCTTCGCGCCCGCCGCTTCGGCGCTGGCCGCCCAGTCAGGCGTGCCGACCATCGCATCAGCGCGCCCCTGCGCCAGCAATTGCCAGATGCCCGACGGCCCCGCCGCCTGCACCGAAACATCCTGGCGCGTGAGCGAGCCTTTCGCGAGCACGGCAAGCGTCGCGTAGAACGACGTGTCCTGATAGGACATCACCGTGACGGTCTTGCCCTTCAGCGCCGCAGGACCGGTAATGTTCTCGTCGGCTCGCGTCACGAACTGATGCAGCGCCTGGCCGCCGAACAGCGCCACAGCCTTCACGGGAATGCCGTTCTGGCGTAGCACGATCGGCGTGTCGCCGAGGCCACCGCCCAGATCGCCGTTGCCCGAGGCAAGCTGCTTGCCGACTTCCGCGCCGCCTTGCACAGTCACGAAACGTACCGACAGCCCTTCGTCCGCGTAGTAGTGCTTGTACTGCGCGATCATCAACGGAGCGAAGGCGATCTCGCTTTGCGGCGCCGGCAGCAGATAGGTCATCTCTTGCAGCGGACCGCCAGCATGTGCGGCATCGCCCCACATCGCGGCGAGCGCGAGCGCCGCCGTGCTCACCGCCTTGACCACTGCGTTGCCTACGATACGCCGCCGCACAGAAGGCCGCGCGGCCATCACTGACTTTTCACTCTTCACCTGCATCTCCCTTCCTGACTCAAGTACCGGCTCCGGGCAGGCCCTCTTAAACAGTGCGCATGCTGGCGCGCGGCAGATAGTGCAGCACGCGCTTCTCGAGCCACACCACGACGGCATAGGCAAGCACGCCGATGAGCGTGAGCGCAACGATCGATACGAAGACCATCGCGGTGTTGCCCTGTCCTTCGCCGTACACGAGCAGATAGCCCAGTCCTTTATCACCGCCGACGAGTTCGCCCACGGTTACGCCAATCACGGCCAGCGTCGAGGCAATGCGCAAACCGGCAAAGAGCGCCTGCATCGCCGAAGGAAACTCGACGAGACGAAACACTTGCCAGCGCGATCCGCACATGGCCCGGACGAGATTGACCATATCGGGATCGACCGTGCGCACCGCGCCGAGCACATTGATCATCACGGGGAAGAATACGATCAGGATTGCCACGACGATCTTCGGATAGACCGTGTAGCCCATCCACATCACGAAGAGTGGTGCGAAGGCCACCTTCGGCGCGATCTGCAGCGCGAGGATATACGGCGAGAGCACGGTTTCCGTCGTAGGCGAGAGGCCCAGCATCACGCCGATCGTGACACCGAGCGCCGATCCCAGCACGAAGCCCGCGATCACTTCCAGCGCGGTCACGCCAGCGTGCATCATGAGGTTTTCGGTTTCGAACATCCGCAGCGCTTCGCTGAAGGTGGACGAGAGGCGCGGCAAAACGAATTCGGGAATACCCAGTGCAGTGGGACCCCATTGCCAGACGATCAGGAAGAGCACGAACAGCAGCAGACTGCCCAGCGCCATCTTTAACTTGAGGATCATGATTAATTTCTGTCTCTTTGAGCGGCCGCACGCGGCCGGTCCAGGAATACGGCCGACTTGGCGGCGACTTAGCCGAGGTGCTCTTCGCGGCCCACCTTGAGCAGTTCCATGAGGCGCGCCACGTAATCGTTCATGGCCGAGAGCTTGCGGCGCTCGAGCGGGTTGTCGCGCATCGGCAGATCGACCACAATTTCCTCGATGATCGTGCCGGGTCGCTCGCTCATGACGAACACGCGATCAGAAAGGGCGATGGCTTCGGCAAGGTCGTGCGTGATGAGCAACGCGGTCTTGCCTTCGGCCGCCAGCATCTGGGCGAGGTCTTGCTGGAGGACCATCTTCGTTTGCGCGTCGAGCGCGGAGAAGGGCTCGTCCATCAGCAAAACGTCGGGCTCGACGGCCAGCGTGCGGGCGAGCGCCGCGCGCTGCCGCATGCCGCCGGAAAGCTGATGCGGGTAATGCAACTCGAAGCCCTTGAGGTGGCAGCGCTCAAGCAGCTCGAATGCGCGCGTGCGGCGCATCGACGTCGGCACGCCGCGAATCTGCATGCCCAACTCCACGTTCTCCGCGATGGTGCGCCACGCCATGAGCAGGTCTTTCTGCAACATGAACGCGACTTGCTGCGACGGCCCGCTGACGCGCCGCCCTCCAATGAAGACCTCGCCTTCGCTCGGCGCATACAAGCCCGCACCCATGTTAAGCAAGGTGCTCTTACCGCAGCCACTAGGACCAATCAGAGATACGACCTCCCCTGCGCGGATGGCGAGCGACACATTGTTCACTGCCGTCATCGTCGTCTTCCCATGCTTCGCAGGGAAACGGCGGGTCACATGGCAAAACTCAATCGCATATTCCACTTGACGCCCATCACGGCCGCTGGCGAGCGCTTCGAAATTTGTCTCAAGCTTGGAAAACCAAAGCATCCGACACCTCTGTTTTGTTCCACATATGAATCAACGTTCTTCTATTGGTCATTATAGGAGGATGTTCGGAGCGCCAGAATTAAAATTTGACTAAAACGGCAGGGGGTTTACCCTTTCACCGTTACACGCCTGGCGCCGAGCACTTCGCTTCTACATAGACCCGAATATCAGTTGCACGCACAAACAATCCCGCAAGCCGCGTGCACCGATGGAAATGAGCCGTCTCCTTGCCCCAGTCGTTGTCGGAATGCCTTAAAACTCAGGTTTCGATGAATACAGATAGACGTCGACAATGGCTATGGGAGCAGCTGAAAACGCTTGCGCCCTTCATACAAAATGCGACCCATCGAAGCGCAACGGGCATAGTCCGGCTTGCATGAATCGAAGCCATTTTTTGCTAATCATATTTTTTGGAGAACTGCCAAAATCATCAAATAGGATGCAGTTCGTCCCAGAATTCTGTGCTTGCCCTCCGGTATCCTCGCCACGCATTGCCCGTCTCTCGTTTAGGGCCGCCTTCCGAAAATTGTGTCCGCGCGTACGCGCCCACTTCAGTGTCTGCGGAGAAGGAGGCACCCAAGTAGCCGGTCGGCGCAGGTGCCGCTGGCGAGCGCTTTCGAGATGAAGAGATGACTGACTGATTCCGCCGTTTCCAAACGGCGCCGGCCGGGCGGCAGATGATCAGCCCTGCGTCAAGTGGGCACCCCTACATTCGAAATACATGGGATGGCCGACTGTCTGCTTGCGCGCGGCGTCGATACCGTGGCGGAGGAATCCACTGGCACGTACTGGATTGTGCGACGTGAAAGGCGCCAGATTTGTTGTTTCACCGTTGAAGTCAGCGGTAGGAAACCAGGCGTTGCGTCGCCAACTATGTGGCCGACAGGATCGAGAACATGGGTGCGGGCCTTTCGTGCCGCCTCGGCAACCTACTCCCGCACGGGCCTGCACACGCGCGTGAAGCTGGAGTCGGACGGCAGTTCGGACACTTACCAGAGCGACGGACACTGGCACGACGTGTCAACTGGGCATCGTCGGTCAGCGGCGGCGCGGCAACCACATCAATGTCGGGCCGCCGCCGGACGCACTTCGAGATCGGCGATACCTAGTCGCCTTCGAAGGCCACGCGCGTATACGTGGATGTGCTTTATAAGCACGCCAATTCGGAGGCTACGGCCGCATTCTTCAACGCCGGCGCGTCAAGCGGGCGCAACCAGACCCTCGTGCTGACGTGCATGTACCGCTCCTTTTGACGTCTGCTTATAAGGCAGCGGCTCCTGCCCGCCCGGGACATCAGCCTTGCGCGTTTGTGTTCTCGCATGCCCGCGCGACGGTGGGGTCGTCAAGCGTCGGGCGATGGTTGAGGCAAGACGAGAGTTCGACCGCAGCAGCACAAACGGAGGTGATGAGCGGCGCGCTGCGCGCGCCTAGCTGCGAGTGCGGTGCGGCTGCACTCACGACCGCGACGATCTTGCCTGTGTGGTCGCGCACCGGTGCGCTCACCACCGAAACGCCCGCTTCGAACGAGCCCTCGCTGAGCGCATAACCCTGCGCGGCGGCCGCGCGAATACGCACATAGAGGTCGTCGACGGTCATCGGCGTGTGGTCGGTGTAGCGCTGGAGCACCGGCTCAGGGTAGAGCTTGCTCAGCGCGTCCTCCGTAAAATCGCCCAGGAGCACCTGGCCGTGCACCGTAGCATGCGCGGGAAGACGCGACCCCACGTGCACCTTCACCGAGCTGAACATCGGATCTAGCGTCTGAGCACGCGCAACGAACACCACGTCGCGTTCGTCGCGAATCAGCAGATGCGTGCTGAGCCCCGTAACATCGCGTAGGCGTTCGAGGATCGGCGTCCCGAAATCAGTCAGTTCCAACGAGCTCAGATATTCGAAACCGAGCCTTAGCACCGCGACGCCAAGCCGGAAATGGCGATCGCCATTCACCCGTTCGAGAAAGCCGAGCGCCTCAAGCGTTTGCAGCAGCCGGAACGTCGTGGTCCGTGGAATGCCGATACGCTTCGAAAGCTCGGGGGCGCCGAGCACAGGCTCGCGCGCCGAAAACTCCGCCAAAATGCGTAGTCCGCGGTCGAGCCCAGGTACCAGACAGGAAGGTCCGGCACCCTCAGCCTCGCCGCCCTCGCCCGCCCCCAGGTCCGGCTTCGCCGCAGCGATTGTCTCGTCGTCCTCCGGTTGCGCCTTCGTGCCCGGTCTCCAGTCGCGCTTCGGCTCCGCTGCGGCCCTCGTTTCTTTGCCATATCCGACCTGACTCCCACCCTGTCTGTCAATGCCAGAATGATAGCGCGAAGCCGGCCGGCCCCAGAATGGTGGCGGTAAGTCTCGTTGCTCAGACGCCCCTGTTGTCTCGCTTCCAAGCGCGGGCCAGCGGTCTTCGGCTTGCATCCATGGGGCTTTGCCAAGCTACCGAGAGTGAGAAAGCAGGTTGTGTCGCGTTCATGACTGCGGGGCGATCACGCGCGTTGGTTAAATAAGTATACCTAGATCGCGAGAGAATAGAATTGCTTGGTTGTACGTCGAATCGACGCCATTGTTACTCATCTGCCCCTTGCGAATCATGTGCGCGATTTCTATTCCAGACAAGATGATGCGCGCACAGCGGAAATCTTTAAACCCCATCATCGGCTTGATGGTGCGTTTGACGGCGCGGTGATTCTGCTCGACGACGTTGTTCAGGTACGCCACCTACATTGGCTTATAGAAGCGCAGCGAGGAGTAACGACGCACAGGCTAGCCAAGTACGTCGCTCATATCTACCGCATTGAAGCAATGAAGCGCCTCAAAGAGAAGGCTGAGATTTCTCATAAAGGCAAGTGAGTCCGCTCTTTGTTCAGTTTCGGTAGCAGCTACTTTCCAGTTTGTAATTACTCCATCAAGGATAACTGGCTATCGAGTGCATTTTTTGATCTAACATGCGCTGGGCGTTGTTGCATAAATCGGACGTAGGGACGAAGTGATCTCCATGTTTTCAATGTCCGGCGACGGACCGACTGCGGGCGAGCGAGTACCGTCATGCGGTTGAGCACCTGCACGAATCGATACTTCGGTTGCCTGAGAACCGATCTCGCGAGCCCGCAGAAAGGAGCCCGTGAGGATCTTGAGCCGGTACATCAGGGTCTCAGCCAGCGAGCGACGACGGTAGCCACTTGTCTGCTTACATTCACGTCTAATGCTTTGCGCTATCGCATTGATGGCAGCATTGCGCCATGCCGCGCCGGGCGTGCTCTCGGGCGACGGCGTGAAGCCCTCACGTGGCTGGATCGACGGGGCAGCTCCGCTCGCCGCAATCCGCGCATGACACGCCTTGGTGTCGCAGGCGCCGTCGCCACCGATGGTGTCGATCGACACGTTGGCACGAGCGGGTATCGCCGCGCGTAGCTGCTGCAAAGCAGCTCTCATGGTTTCATGAACTTCGAGTATCCGAGACCTTGCCTTTCTCAAGCTTTTTCGAACGTTCTACGATAGCATCGGCCGCGCCCAAGACCTGTTTCAATTCGCCATGCATAAGTGCCTGAAGCGGAGACA
>NZ_CAJMZF010000077.1:0-15354 GCF_905220245.1 Paraburkholderia sp. J63
TTCGCCTTCAAGATTAGAGGATGGATCTATACAAGAAATTTCCGTTGAAGCCGCGTTCATTGAACGATTTATCAATAGATTTTCGTGCAACTGACGTTCAACTTTGTATTCAATGAGGTTGAACGCGGGCGTCTTGATTCTTGCTTGATCCCATAAACGTTATTTTCTTGCGTAAATGCAGGGCAAGACAGGTGAAGTTAGCTAACCGGCAGGCGGTTAGCTAACTTCACTCCCCCTTATTCGCACGAGTGCTCAACGGTGGTCTTGTTCTGCGAAGCCAGTCGGTTGTCGCCGACAATACCCGCAGGCTGAGGCCGCATTGACTGGACGCCAATGGAGAAGAAAGCAACGGCGACCCGCAAAAGCGGGCGGCACTTGCGAGTGCCAGTGCTTCCCGACGAAGAGGAGACCATCAAGGAAAAGGCGCGGCAGGCGGGGCTTTCTGTCGCTGCCTATCTGCGGAACGTGGGTATGGGCTACAGAATCGAGGGCGTCATTGACGCGGAACTGGTCCGGGAACTCGCAAAGATCAATGGGGATCAAGGGCGCCTAGACGGTTTGTTGAAGCTGTGGTTGACGAACAGTGAGAAGCTTGGAAACCAGGACCCGGACCATCAGCGCCGTCTCATTCATGGCGTCCTCGACCGGATCATTACGATGCAGAGCGCTTTGCTCAGGCTGGTGACTGAGTCCCAAGACGAAACATTTAGCAGCTGAGCGAGCGGCAACCACAAAAAATTTAGCCGCTAAACGCCAGAGGATCGCAACGAAAAATTTAGCCGCTAAATTTTTGAACAGCAAACGGTGCCGAGCACGGGCGAGGAAACAATGGAGAAGCGTCTTTTCAATGAGTTAGTGGCGAGTCTGCAGGAAGCTGCTGAGATTGCTAGGGGCTATCGCAAGTTCCGAAGCCGTCGGCGATTAGCCGAGCTTATCCGCGAAGAGCGGCAGGCGAGGCAGATGATTGGCCATCGGAGTTTCAGAAAGAAACTGCTGCGTCAGAGACCCCCTCGCGTCCGGAGGCCGGGCATTCGGCTCGTCAGAGGAAGAGAAGTCATAAAGAGATAGGTGCCGGCCTGCAGCATGTTTTGAACGGGCTCGTTGTATCGATGTCGGCAATGCACGCGCGTGGCCTAGGTCATCTGTCACGCTGTGCAGCGTGACAGATGACCTAGGGGTAGTCCTGCAGTGCGCGGATGATGTGCTCGATTTCAACTACTCCGGCTTGCTTCCTGTCGCGGTAGAGCAGTATATAGTTAGGTTTCTAAATCAATTTACGCATGCCGCCCACGCGTCCGGTTTAGTGCGTCGGCAGGGCGTCGGTCTGACTGTCGATCCGGTTTCAGTTGACACCGGCCTCGCAGCTACCATGATCGAATGGTCTGCTTGCGAGGCTTTTCCATGTCGACTCAAACCATCACCCTCGATCGTGCCGATTGCGACCGCTTGCGCGAATGTGTGGGGCTGGCAGATGTACTGCTCGACCAGGTTGAATCGGTGTTGCGCTTGGGCGATGTAGGTCGCATGGACTAAGACGCCTTTCGCGCGACCGAGCTGCGCACGCCCGCGAGGTAAGGCTCATGATGAATTCCGAACTTGCCGCCGAATTGGCTGACGAGGCACAACTGAAGACCGCGATTCGCGAGTTACGCAAGCTGAGAAAAGAAAGTGAGCCCCTTAACCGTGCGTGGTCCGATACGCGGGTTGCCAGATTGAGGTACGAGCGGGAATACGTGTTTGTGGTCAAGCAGCTACAGGAGCGAGAGGGCAGGATTATGGATGAGCTACGGCCCTATCTGGCCCAGATAGAGGCGCTAGAGAAGCAGGTAAGGAAGTTGGATCGCAAGATGCGGAAAGTGCAGTCCGGCTCTAAGGGGTAGCCGGAACGGGCATTCTGCCAGCCGGCCTAAATCCCTCGGCAAGCTGCGCACCTCGCGCGTACGAAAAGCGGTAGACGTGGTCCCCTAACCGGGCGACCGAAATTTCCTTGCAATCGGTGGGTCGCTGTCCAGCTACACCTACGAAAAGAAGATCAAGGGCATGGTGCGTACGATCATTGCTTGCTTGCGGCCCAGCGAGATGATGCAGGTGTCTGTTGACCTTTGATATCTGACAATTCAGCGCTCAACCGAGATTCGCGCCTGCAATGGAAGCGGGATCCGGGCAATCTTTTCGGTTGCGGTTGGGTTGACGGCAGTGCAGGCGTGTTCCACTTCATTCCGTCCGAGACGGAGTACTTCAAGCGGGAGAAACGGTTGACTAGCCGGTCACGCCGGGGATTCAGGGCGTCTTGTTGCGAGCCAAGGCGCTCGTGCTGACGTTCGGTCAGCGCTACGTAGTGCGCGATGAAAAGGGCGAACTGAAGACGGACTCAGCATGCTACGTCGCGAAGCGCCGCACAAAGCTCGCGAAGATGCCGTACACCGTGAAAGATATCCGGCCAAAGGCGATCACGAACGCCAAGCGCGCCGGCTACGACAGCGACGCGCCTCAGGTCGCTACGGCACATGCGGATCGAGCAACGACGGAGATCTACATCAAATCGCGCGAAGTGCCTCTGTCTTCGGTCCGGCTTTCAGTTCCTCTCGCCGGTTAGAGATGAATGGGTACACTTGCCGAAATCAAAACCTTTTGACACGCGTAACGCACAAGGTCGATGTCGTGATCCAAGGCATCGGCTTCTTTCGAATATGGAAGGAGCAATTCGACATCGCCGGCACTTTCGGCTTTGGTATGGACGATTTTGCATCGAATCGCGTAAATCCGCTCCGCAACCTCTGCAACCAGATCAGCTCGTTCGTCAGCGAGTGGAATTGGACGAGCCTTCAGCAGGTTCTCCTTCTCGATTTCCTTTTTCTTGAACCAAGCAATCCGTTCCGGTGTGCCGTTCAAATAGTCTCGAAGTTCAGCTTGATCAAGGCACTCCCCTAGCGTCGCCTTCAGCTGAGATCGTTCATCCAAAAATGCACCACCACGTGCGGCCTGTATCACGCCAAGCAACTTGTTCACGTCGGAGTCTTTGTCGACACGAAAACCAGGCTCCTTCAAGAGCCTGCGTACGCGACGGTTTGCCTCGGCTTTTGAGTACACTGGATAGAAATACTCCAATACCTGGTAATAAGCCAGAAACTGGAGCAATGGCATACCGCCTGCGTTTCGCCCGTACCAGTAGAGGGAAATCGGTGCCTTATCATATTCCATCGTCGGAAATTGAACGATGTTGCCAAGGTCAACGCGACCTGACTTAGATATCTTCGGCGCCGCAAGGCGTTCGCGTACCAATCCAAGGGCCACGTTGATCAGGTGCTCAATTTGAAAGAACAACGCATCGGAGAGCTTGACCAACATGGATTCAGCCTTTTCCGCAGTATCAATGCCGGGCCGTTGGACAAACAAGACCAGTCGGACATTACGCACGAGAAGCGCCTGCAGAACATCGCTTTGCGTTCGAAGCGTCAGTTCGGTTTCCGTCTGAACATCGTCTGATTTCAGGGTCCATGACCGGACATGCCCGCGCAGCTTGGAAGATGGGTCACGGGGGCCAAAGAGCTTCGGCAAGACGGCGAGGCCGACACCGGCCTGGTTTGTAGATGAACCGAGAGATCTAACGGATGCCTCAACGATTCCCTCAGCAGGTGCGAACACAGCGTCGAAGCCGGGAACGAAGCGATACTTTTCGAACGGAACGTCGAGAAGCCGCTGTGCCTCATCCGAGGTGTCGATCTGAACCGACCGGAGTGCCCTCCCACATGGCATCTTGATAACGAGGGCAGGTCCCTCGTCGAAGAAACCGGCGACCTCTTCGGCTGCGATGTTTGCTGCTTGACATCGTTGCTTCAGTTGTTCAAAGCGTGTCGCTCTTGTTTCCTGCTCCTTATCGTCGTATTCCGACCAGATGTCTTCACTGGTTTCGTCCGCCATGGTCCCCTCGCAGAATTGTATGGTCCCCTTCAGCAAGTCGATTTTGGAAGATGTCCAAATCTCGACGGAGGGATGTGAAAAAGCCCGCATAACCTATTGATTATGCGGGCTTTATTCTGGTCGGGGCGAGAGGATTTGAACCTCCGACCACCTGCACCCCATGCAGGTACGCTACCAGGCTGCGCTACGCCCCGAGAATTGGTAAGCATAACAGACCCCTTCCCCATTTAGAACAGCTTGAAGCGTAATTCTCGCGGCCGACCGGACTGGCCTGCGACGGTGATCGCGAATCTTGGGTGCGCTGGGCTTCGGTGATTGCTGACTACATCGATACGTTGATGGTGCCGGAATAATAGGAAACGGCACATCAATTGACGGCTAGATCAATCTCTTCGTCCCGAAAACGGTGGTTTCCCGAACATAGATAATCCTCACGCGAATGCCTGTTGGAAGAGTGGCCTAACTGTTAAAATTCTCGTCAATTTTTCAGCGTCCGGAAATCGTCAATGAATCAACGGATTGGCTATGCCCGCGTTTCGACGGATGACCAGAACCTGGACTTGCAGCGCGATGCGCTGAACCTCGCAGGAGTTCAGTGCATCTACGAAGAGATGGCGAGCGGTAAGGCTGCAGGCCGCCAGGAGCTTGACCACTGCCTGAAAGCATTGCGCGCGGGTGACACCCTTGTGGTATGGAGACTGGATCGGCTTGGGCGCAGCCTGCCAGATTTGGTACGAATCATTGCCGAGCTGGAAGACAAGACTATCGGCTTCGAAAGCATCACCGAAAAGATCGAGACCTCCAGCGCGGCTGGCAAGCTGGTCTTCCATGTCTTCGCCGCTTTGGCGGAGTTCGAGCGCAACCTGATTCGAGAACGCACCCAGGCCGGTCTTGCCGCGGCGCGCGCGCGAGGCCGGGCTGGAGGTCGAAAGCCGAAGCTCGATGCGCGACAAATAAAGGAGATCAAGCGGCTGATGTCCGACCCGACTATCCCGGTCAACCAGATCGCGCAACGCTACAAGGTCTCACGGACAACCATTTACAAGGTGGCACCCCGCAGCCAAGCTCCGGCTGTCGGCACGCAGGCGGACGCAAGCGGGACTGAGTTACACCGGTGAAGGCGCCCCATGAGCGCGGCAGAAATCGTATCAGCAGTCTCAGAGCTGGCGCCCCCATCCCTTTTGCAAATTTTATCGATGCAGCTGTGGATTTGAGGTCGCATCAGGCCGAGGTTGCACTCCATCAACGGGGAATTAGAAGTCGTGAAACTGATAAATAACAGTGGCTTAGACCGTGTCATTGATCAGATGCGCCCACATCTGAAGCCGGGGCAGCAATTTGGTTGCGTCACACCGTTGTTCTCGTTGTTCGCTTTCGCTGAACTACGCGACGTTCTCGCCAAGTTGGAACGGGTGCAGCTCATCCTTCCTCCAGCAGATGATGGACTGGACTTCCTTGGCGGCGAGGGCGACCGGGCTGCGCGCAATCGACTCCAAGCCCGTTGGTTGGCCAACCAGTGCGCAAAGTGGCTCGACGGCCGTGTTGAACTGCGCCGCGCGCATGGCCGTGTGCCGCAGGGAGCCGCCGTCATGCGTGCACCGGACGGCACGGCTGACAAGGTGGTGATGGGCTCGTTCGCGTTCAGTACAGATGGTTTGGGCCTGACGCCTGGCAATCCCCTGAATCTGATCCAGGCGTCTGAAACCGCCGACGAGGCGGCACAGCTCGCCCGTTGGTTTGATCAGCAATGGTCCACGTTGCACGCGAAGCCTGACGGCCGGGCGGCCCTGATTGAAGTTCTGCAGGGCATGGGACAGCACCACGCTCCGTTCACGCTCTACGCCTTGATTTTGAATCATCTGTTCAATCGTGGCGAAGAGATGGACGAGGAGCGCATCGTCAAATCGGCCACCGGTATTCGCAACACCGTCGTCTGGAAGAAACTGTTCAAGTTCCAGCGCGACGGTGTTGTCGGCGCCATCGACAAGCTGGCCCGCTTCGGGGGGTGCATCATTGCCGACAGTGTAGGTCTTGGCAAAACCTTTGAAGCGCTGGCCGTCATCAAGTATCACGAGCTGCGAAACGACCGCGTGCTGGTGCTGGCGCCCAAACGTCTGCGTGACAATTGGACGCTCTACAAGGCCAACGACAAGCGCAACGCGCTCGCGGCCGATCGCTTCAACTACGACGTACTGAACCATACCGACTTGTCGCGCGAAGGTGGCCACTCCGGCGATATTGACCTGGACCATGTGAATTGGGGTAACTACGACCTCGTGGTAATCGACGAAAGCCACAACTTCCGCAACAAAAAATCGCCGCGCCAAGGCACAGAGACCCGGTATGACCGGCTTATGCGTAAGATCATCAAAGAAGGCGTCAAGACCCGCGTGCTGATGTTGTCGGCCACGCCAGTCAACAACCGCTTGGCTGATCTGAAAAATCAAATCGCCTTTGTCACCGAGGGCGACGATACTGCGTTGATTGAGCACGGCATCGACAGCATCGAACAGACCACGCGCAAGGCGCAAATCCAGTTCAACCGCTGGTTGGACATGGATGAGGCCGAACGCACGCCCGGCCACCTGGTCGAGATGTTGGGCTTTGATTACTTCACGTTGCTGGATCACCTAACCATCGCACGCTCTCGCCGGCACGTCGAGAAGTACTATGGCACGGCCGAGACCGGCAAATTCCCGGGCCGCCTGCCGCCTAAAAATATCAAGGCCGACGTGGACCTGGCAGGGCAATTCCGCGCTATCAAGGACATCAACCTTGAAATTCGCCGCCTAAACCTGGCCAGCTACGCTCCGCTGCGCTATGTACTGCCGAGCAAGCAGGCTGCCTACGACGCTAAATACAGCACCGAAATCCGGGGGGGCGAGAGCTTCTTCCGTCAGGCTGACCGCGAAGAGAGCCTGATCCACCTGCTGCGGGTCAACGTGCTCAAGCGCATGGAGAGCGCCGTATCCTCGTTCTCGCTGACCGTACAGCGGCAGCTCAAAGACGTTGAAGCTGTGCTCGCGCGCATCGAAAATCACGAAGAGGGCATCGAGGAAATCGACATCGCCGATGTGGACATTGACGACCCAGCATTTGAATCACTGCTGGTAGGTCGCAAGGTTAAGGTGTTGCTCGGCGACGTGGACCTGATTCGGTGGAAGCAAGACCTCATCGAAGACCGCAATCGCCTGGCCACGTTGCTGGCCGCTGCCCAACAGGTGGACGCGGCGCGTGACGCCAAGCTGGCCAAACTGCGCGAAATGATCGAGCAGAAATGCCGCGCGCCCATTAACGCAGGCAACCGCAAGATCATCGTCTTCACGGCGTTCTCCGACACGGCGCAATACCTATACGCCAACCTTGCGCCGTGGGCCAAGTCCGTCCTTGGCATCGATGCTGGGCTGATCACCGGTAGTGCCGGCATTCAGACCACCTTGCCCGGTTTGCGCAAGAGCATGAGCAGCGTGTTGTCGGCCTTCGCGCCGCGCGCCAAGGAGCGCCCGGCAGACATGGCGGCAGAGGGAGAGATTGACTTACTCATCGCCACGGATTGCATCTCCGAAGGTCAGAACCTGCAGGACTGCGACTGGCTGATTAACTACGATATCCACTGGAATCCGGTGCGGATCATCCAGCGCTTCGGTCGTATCGACCGTATCGGCTCGCCTAACCAAAACATCCAGTTGGTCAACTTCTGGCCCAATATGGAACTGGAGGAGTATATCGGCCTGGAACAGCGGGTGAGCGGTCGCATGGTGTTGCTTGATGTTTCGGCCACGGGCGAAGAAAACCTCATCGAGCAGCAATCGGGCAACCAGATGAACGACCTGGAATACCGGCGGAAACAGTTGCTCAAATTGCAGGACACGGTCATTGATATCGAAGACCTGAGCAATGGCGTGTCTATCACCGACCTGACGCTGACCGACTTCCGCATCGACCTGGCGCAGTACCTCAAGGAACACCCTGGCCAGCTCGACAGCTTGCCGCTGGGTACCTACGCCGTCACCACCAGCATCGACGCTGACATTCCCCCTGGCGTCATCTTCTGCCTGCGAGCCGAAGGCGTAGTGGCCGGGAAAATGAGCAACAGCGGCCAGCACTTCGACTACCCGCTGGCTCCGATCTATCTGGTTCACGTGCGTGACGACGGGGTCGTGCAGTTGCCGTACCCTCAAGCCAAGCGCATCCTCGATCGGCTCAAGCGTCTGGCCCTTGGGCGCGAGCTGCCTGACGATGCTGCCTGCGCCAGCTTCGATAAGGGCACGCGGCAGGGTGAAGACATGCGCCATGCCCAGAAGCTTTTGGCTGCTGCCGTAGCCTCCGTGGTGGGCAAGAACGAGGAGCGTGCGGTAGCCAGCCTGTTTTCGCCCGGCGGCACCCACGTCATGAAGGGCGAATTCGCCGGCAGCAATGACTTCGAGGTGGCTGCCTTCTTGGTGGTGCTTCCAGCCGGGGTCCAGACGATCTCAGCCAACACAGGGGGTGCCGTATGAGTTTCAGCACTGCCGAGCCAGCATCGAAGGATGTGCTGGATGACATTGCCAAGGGAAATGCTCAATTGCTGGACTTCCAGCGAGGTTGGGATTCGGATGACACCGGCAAGGCCATCCCGGGCCGCGACAGCGAGGAAACAACGAAGGTGTTCGGTGGAGTTTTGGGTGTATGAGCAACACGTTGACCCAAATGCTCATTGGTGCCTTGGCGCTGCCGGCCAGTTGCCGTGTGGACCAACGCGTTCCGAAGAAGATGCTTGTCGAGAACGGTGCCCCAACGAGTGCTGACAAGCGCCTCATCAACGACAGTGTCGAAGAGATTCAGTGGCTTGCGGCACTGAAGCCCAACACCGTGGGCGTGACCGAGTACCGCGATGAAGAGCGCGAATACCTTGAGGTGGCGGTGCTGTGCGTCGTCGTGCGCGATGCCTCCTTGGTTGGCGCAAGCGCGACGAGGAAGCCAGTCAGCATCACGCGCCTAGCCGAGCTTGTGCACCGTGCCGTGCCTTACCCAGTGCTGTTGCTGATGGCCACACCGCATAGCCTGTTTCTGTCGCTAGCACACAAGCGTTGGGCGCAGAACGAGGCCGGCAAGGTGGTGCTGGACGGCGAGCCGGCCACGGTGGAATTGCCGCTTGGTCTGACAGTCGAGCACGCTTTTGTACGCGCCCTAGCCTTGACCCGTCAGCCCCAGGCCAGCTTACTGGCACTGTACCAGGGCTGGATGGACTGCCTGACGGATTGGCAGGCGGCCCAATACACCGGCACCTACACGGCGGCTGGTACGCCGGCCCAAGCCGCCACGCGCCGCGAGGCACTGCGCACCTGCCAACGGCTGGAGCTGGAGCGTGCACGCATGCGCGCGTTGGCGACCAAGGAAAAGCAGATGGCCAAGCGAGTGGAACTAAACCTCGCGCTCAAGCGCATCAGCGTCGAGCTGGCAGCTGCGCGTGAACGACTTTGAATGACCCGAACATGACTGAGACGAAGATGCAAAGAATAGAAGCAAACAGCCCGGAGGCGCAGTCTGCCGATCAGGTAGCCGCCAACATTGAACGGATCAAGGCCTTTTTCCCTGATCTGATCACCGAAGGCGCTAACGGGGTGGCCGTGAATGTGGATGTCCTCAAGGCACTCGTCGGTGATCGGACGGTGACGGACGCCGAAGAGAAGTACGGGCTGAATTGGCACGGCAAGCGCCGGGCGCGGCAACTGGCGCTGACCCCCAGTACCGGCACGCTACGCCCTTGCCCAGAAGAAAGCGTTGATTGGGACAACACCCAAAATCTAATGATCGAGGGCGACAACCTTGAAGTTCTCAAGCTGCTGCAGAGGAGCTACGCAGGCGAGGTCAAGCTGATTTACATCGATCCGCCATACAACACCGGGAGCGACTTCGTCTACCCAGACAGCTTTCAAGATAGTGTTGCCAACTATCTTCAAATTACAGGGCAAGTCGAAGGCGGCCTACCAGTTACGAGCAATACTGAGACAAGTGGCAGGTTTCATACCGCTTGGCTGAACATGATCTATCCGCGAATCAAGGCTGCGTGGGGCCTTTTGCGCGCCGATGGATTTCTCCTAATCAGCATCGACGACAAAGAGTTTGCACATCTCCGAACGGTCTTGAATGAGCTGTGTGGCGAGGAGAATTTCATTGCGACCTTGGTTTTTGACCGCAATCGAAAGAATGACGCGAAGTTCGTATCTGCTGGGCACGAATACATGCTCCTCTACGCCAAGAATAAGCAAGTTCTTACGGAATTGGACTTGCGTTTGCGTGCGCCTAAGGATGGCGTTGATGAAGTCCGTGAGCTATTCGCAGAACTTCGGAGGATGCATGGTGATGATTGGTCCGCGATCTTGGGAGGATTGAAGGAGCACTATGCTACTTTTGTAGAGGATGACCCGCGCCTCCCGCTCGCCAGGTTTACCAAGGTAGATGCACGAGGGCCATTCCGGGACGATGGAGACCCAAGCTGGCCCGGAGGCGGAGGCCCCCGTTACGATGTTCCTCATCCGATTACTGGAAAGCCTTGCACAGTGCCGAGTCGGGGATGGGTGTGGCCGACTTATGAGCGAATGAAGCAGGAGATTGATGCCGGACACATAGTCTTTGGCGAAGATGAGAAGCGAATCCCGTCCATCCGTAGAAATCTCTTCGAGAAGGACGAGCAGGTAATGCGAAGTGTGATCTTCAGCTACGCACAGAAGGCAAGCCAAGACTTTGCCGAGCTCTTTGATGGCAAGGCCGTCTTTCAGAACCCGAAAAGCTATCGGGATATGAGTCGGCTGGTGTCCTACCTCACTGAGCCTGGCGACATTGTCATGGACTTCTTCGCCGGCTCAGGAACGACAGGGCACGGCGCGATGCTTGCGAGCACGGAAGCACAGCCTTCCAGAAGGTTCGTACTCGTTCAGCTGCCTGAGAAGCTTGATCCGGCAGACAAAGATCAAAAGGTTGCAGCGGAGTTTTGTGACGCCATCGGTAAGCCCAGAACTATTGCGGAACTGACCAAAGAGCGGCTCAGAAGGGCTGCAGGCCAAGTGAAGGCTGAGAACCCGCTCTTCGCTGGCGATGTCGGGTTCAGGGTATTCAAACTGGATACATCGAACATTCGCCCATGGAATCCGAGGCCAGATGATCTGCAACGGTCGGTCATTGACTTTGAGAGCCACCTTCTTGATGGTCGTGACGAAGGGGACGTTCTATACGAGCTCATCATCAAGTTCGGTCTGGACTTGTGCGTTGCTGTGGAGCGACGGACCATTGCAGGCAAATCTGTGGACTCTGTTGGCGGTGGAGTCTTGATGGTCTGCGTTGCCGCGACCATCGGAGCAGACGAAGCGGAAGCCGTAGCCCTTGGGATGGCGGCATGGCACTCAGAACTAGCGCCCGAAGGCGAAGTCACCTGCGTCTTCAGAGACAGCGCTTTCGCGGATGACGTGACCAAGACCAATATTGCCGCGATCCTGGAGCAGAACGGCATCCAGAACGTCCGCAGTCTGTGAGGACCAGCTGATGAAACTTCATTTCGAGCCGAACCTCGATTACCAGCTTCAGGCCATCGAAGCAGTCTGCGACCTGTTCCGTGGTCAGGAGGTTTGTCGCACGGAATTTACGGTGACGATGAAGCTGCCCGACCAGCAACTGACTCTTGGCGTGGCCGAGAGCGATCTTGGCGTCGGTAACCGGCTGACGCTACTGGACGACCAGCTCTTGCAGAACCTGTGTGACGTGCAATTGCGCGGTGGCCTTGCGCCCGCCAGTGTGCTGGCATCGGGCGACTTCACCGTCGAGATGGAGACCGGCACGGGCAAGACCTACGTCTACCTGCGCACGATCTTCGAGCTGAACAAGCGCTACGGCTTTACCAAGTTTGTCATCGTGGTTCCGTCAGTGGCCATCAAGGAAGGCGTCTACAAGTCGCTGCAGATCACTGAGGACCACTTCAAGGGCATCTATGCCGGTGTTCCCGTGGACTTCTTCCTGTACGATTCCAGCAAGCTAGGGCAGGTTCGTAACTTCGCCACCAGCTCGAACATCCAGATCATGGTGGTGACGGTCGGTGCCATCAACAAGAAGGATGTCAACAACCTCTATAAGGACAGCGAGAAGACCGGTGGCGAGAGGCCCATTGACCTCATCAAGGCCACCCGGCCCGTCGTCATAGTGGACGAGCCGCAAAGCGTGGACGGTGGCTTGACCGGCGCTGGCAAGACCGCTTTGGACGCAATGAATCCGCTGTGCACGCTGCGCTATTCGGCCACTCATGCTGACAAGCACCATATGGTGTTCCGACTGGATGCGCTGGACGCTTATGAACGCAAGCTCGTCAAACAGATCGAGGTGGCGGCGGCCACCATCGAGGACGCGCACAACAAGGCCTTCGTACGGCTGGTGTCGGTCAGCAACAAACGTGGCAGCATCAGTGCGAAGGTCGAGCTGGATATGAAGACCGCTGCAGGTGTGAAACGGCAAGAGGTCACGGTCAGCGACGGCGACGATCTGCAGCAGACCACCAAGCGCGACATCTATGCCGACTTTCGCGTCGGCGAAATCAACACGGCCAAGGGTGAAGAATTCTTGGAGCTGCGCTACCCCGGTGGCGAAGCCTTCTTGGCAGTGAGGCAGGCACACGGCGATGTCGATGCTCTGGCAGTGCAGCGCGAGATGATCCGCCGCACCATTCGTGAGCACTTGGAGAAAGAGAAGGTGCTTCGACCCAAGGGCATCAAGGTGCTGTCGCTGTTCTTTATTGATGCTGTAGAGCGTTACCGCCAGTACGATGCGGATGGCAACGCTGCCAAGGGCGAATACGCGCGAATATTCGAGGAAGAGTACCGGCGCGCGGCCAAGCTGCCGGCCTACCAGAGCCTATTCACGGAAGTTGATTTGGCCCATGCCGCAGAAGAGGTGCACGATGGTTACTTCTCCCGGGACAGGAAGGGGCGCTGGACTGAACCTGATCTAGATAAAGATGGCAATCTGAAGAACGAGGCCAGTCGTGCCGATGCAGAGCGTGGCTACAACCTGATCATGAAAGAAAAGGAGAAGCTGCTTTCCTTCGATACGCCGCTGAAATTTATCTTCTCGCATTCGGCGCTGAAGGAGGGGTGGGACAACCCCAACGTCTTCCAGATCTGCTCTTTGCGAGAAATGGGCTCAGAGCGCGAGCGTCGGCAAACCATTGGCCGGGGCTTGCGGTTGTGTGTGAATCAGAATGGCGAACGAGTGCGCGGCTTCGAGTTCAACCGTCTGACGGTCATCGCCACCGAATCATACGAGCAGTTCGCCGAGAACCTACAAAAGGAAATTGAGGACGATACGGGTATCCGCTTCGGCGTACTTGAGCAGCATCAGTTCGCCGGCATCGCCGTTAAGGCGGCTGATGGCACGCTGACGCCGCTGGGCGTGGACCAGTCCAAGGCGTTGTGGGATCACTTGAAAGCGGCTGGGCACGTCGATGCCAAGGGCAACGTACAGGATTCACTGAAACTGGCCCTGAAGAACGGCACCCTAGCGCTGCCTGAGGCTTTCGAGGCTCGGCGCGATCAGATTGTCGAAGTGCTGCGCAAAGTGTCCGGCCGGTTGGACATCAAGAACGCTGACGAGCGCAAGGATGTGCCATTACGTGAAGGCAAGGATGGCAAGGCGGTCTATCTGTCAGACGACTTTAAGGCATTGTGGGACCGCATCAAGCACAAGACGACCTACCGCGTGCAGTTTGACAACGCAAAGCTGTTGGATGACTGCATTTCTCTTCTGAAGAAGGCCCCAGCGATTGCCAAGGCGAGACTGCAGTGGCGGAAAGCTGACATTGCCATAGGCAAGGCCGGCGTAGAGGCAACCGAGAAGGATGGCGCCGCCACTGTCGTGCTGGACGAGACAATCATTGAGTTGCCGGACCTGCTGACCGACTTGCAGGACCGCACCCAGTTGACGCGCCGTAGCATCATCACCATCCTGACTGGCAGCGGCCGCCTGGATGATTTCAAGCGCA
Organism: Paraburkholderia sp. J63; assembly: GCF_905220245.1. Classification (NCBI taxonomy): domain Bacteria; kingdom Pseudomonadati; phylum Pseudomonadota; class Betaproteobacteria; order Burkholderiales; family Burkholderiaceae; genus Paraburkholderia; species Paraburkholderia sp. J63. The sequence goes on from NZ_CAJMZF010000077.1 coordinate 13,925, forward strand.
ACCCGCAGCAGTTTATCGAGCAGACGGCGGAGATCATCAACCGCTGCAAGCGTCTGGCGCTGGTGGATGGTATCAAGTACCAGAAGATCGGTGACGAGCATTTCTATGCCCAGGAGCTGTTCGCCAACGATGAGCTTATCGGCTATCTGCGCAATATGCGGTTGAACGCGAAGAGGTCGATCTACGAGCACGTCATCTACGACTCGGATACCGAGCGTAATTTTGTCGAAGATCTGGAAACGAATGATGGCGTTCTCCTCTACGCCAAGCTGCCGAGCTGGTTCAAGGTGCCTACACCGCTGGGGCCATACAACCCGGATTGGGCTATCCTGTTCGACCACGAAGGCATGCAGCGCTTGTATTTCGTCGTGGAGACGAAGAGCAGTCTGTTCTCCGATGATTGGCGCAGCAAGGAGGAAGCCAAGATAGGGTGTGGCAGGGCGCATTTTGCTGCGCTGGCAGTTGGCGAAAATCCTGCCCGCTATCTCGTGGCCACGTCGTTTGGCGAAGTGCTTAAGACAATGGAATGATCCCTTAAGTCGCCTCCGACGCCCGAAGGAAAGGGCGTCGGAGGCGTTCCTTGGGCGCATGGCTCCTTACAAGTGGCTGTTGGAGTTACGAGAGTCGCTTTGCTAGATCTTCGGCTCGTGGGTGGTAGTAACGCATCAACATGCGTGGGTCTTTATGGCCCGTTATCTTTGTAAGTTCATGCATGGGGAAGATCGACGCCAAGCGAGAAGTCGCTTCGTGTCGCAAGTCGTGAAAGCGAAGGTCAGTTAGGAACTTGCTATCTGGCTTCAGGTTTGCCGCCCTGCACTCATCGACGTAAATCGTACGGGCGCGTGCCACTGCGCGCTCGAAAGCCCTTGTCACCGCGTCGCTGCGAATCCGGAATACGCGATCCGTCTCCTCTTCGCCACCATCAGACATATGATCCTTGGCGGCGTTATTCTGTGCTTCTTCCAGCGTCTGAAGCACGGAAACAGCGCGTGAAGACAAGGGTACGTCACGCGCGTCTCCGTTCTTCGTCGACGGTAGGTGTGCAACGCGGCGATTGAGGTCCACGTTGGCCCATAACAGGGAGACGATCTCACCCCGACGCATTGCCGTTTCGACGGCCAACCAGATGATGGTTGGTAGCAGCACCGAGTTGCTGGCCTTTGCCACGCGCTCAAGCTCTCCGTCTTGCGCACGTCGGTCCGAATCGGTGTCGTCTACGTTTGGCGTGCCGACACGTGTGTCGTTGACAGCAATGCGCCGAGTGCGCGCATTGTTGGGTTGAGGCTTTCGTACTAGTTCGACTGGATTCGAAAGGCTTTCCATGCCCCACTCTTTGCGGGCTATGTTAAACACATGCGAAAGAACTGCTAAGCGACGCAGCACTGTCGCAGGCTTGTACCCCTTCAGCCAATCGTCGCGGACCTTCGCGA
>NZ_CAJMZF010000078.1:0-14973 GCF_905220245.1 Paraburkholderia sp. J63
GGGCGTGCAGATCCGCAACCGCGGCGAGTCGCAGCAGATCGCAAAGAGCTTCGTCGATCACGGCTTCCCGTGCGTCGACCTCACCGGCGACGAGCTCTCGAAGCAACACATCCGCTACATGGTGGGCGGACGCTCGCCGCTCGCGCACGACGAACGTCTGTTCCGCTTCGAGTTCCCGGAGCGTCCGGGCGCGCTGATGCGCTTCCTTTCGTCGATGGCGCCGAACTGGAACATCAGCCTGTTCCACTACCGCAACCAGGGCGCCGATTACAGCTCGATTCTGGTGGGCATCCAGGTGCCGGCGGCCGAAGACGCGGAGTTCCGGCGCTTCCTCGCCACGCTCGGCTATCCGCATTGGGAAGAGACGCACAATCCGGCGTATCGGTTGTTCCTGCAATGATGCGTATGCAATCATCGGCGCGAATCGCGCGAGGCACGATGCGATAGCACTGCTGGAAAACACCAGGCCCGGCCAGAGTGCCCGTCAGTAATACTGGGCGACTGTTGCCGGGCGTGGTCGCCTCAGGAAGATTGGGCGCCGTGCGTCGGACTCACCTGGAGGATGACAACATGCTGCGCATCGTTCTTGGCCGCCTGATGGCTGTTTCCACGATCGCATTGGCCGCGCTCGGTGCGCTGCCCGGCGCGGCGCACGCCGACGCCGCCCATCCCGTGGTCGCGCTGCTGCCCGGCGTGACCGATCCCTTCTACTTCACGATGTACCGCGGCGCCGAGCGCGCGGCGAAGGAAGAGCACGTACAGTTGCTGTTCCAGGTTCCGAAAGCCTGGAATACGACCGAGCAGGTGCCCATTCTCAAGGCGCTGATCGCGAAGCATCCCGACGTGCTGCTCGTCTCGCCCGTCGACAAGCAGCAGATGATTGCCCCGCTCAAGGAAGCCGCCGACGCCGGCATCAAGGTGATTACCGTGGATACCTATATCGGCGACGGTCATTACCAGACCGGCAAGGGCGACGCCGATTTCCCGCTTTCCTATATTGCTTCGGACAACCTGGAAGGTGGCCGCGTGGCGGCGCGTGCGCTCGCGAAAGCCATCGGCGACACGGGCACGGTCTACTGCGAGAACAACAAGCCCGGCATCTCCAGCACCGACGCGCGCGTGCAGGGCTTCATGGACGAGATGAAGAAGCATCCGAACATCAAGGTGCTCGAAACGCAATACAACGAGGACGACGCCAACCGTGCCGCCGCGCACGTGGCCGCCGTGCTCGCACGCAATCCCGATCTCGCGGGCGTGTTCGGCGCGAACACGTTCTCGGGCAGCGGCGCCGCGCAAGGCGTGAAGACCGCGGGCAAGCAAGGCAAGATCAAGGTTGTGGTGTTCGATGCCGTGCCGGGCATCGACGACAAGATCAGCAGCGGCCTCGTCTCCATCGCCATTGCGCAACGCCCTTACGATATGGGCTATTACGCGGTGAAGGCTGCCGTCGACGCGATCCGCGGCAGGAAGGTTCCCGTCTACCGGAGCACGGGCTTCGTGGTGCTCGACAAGTCGAACATCGATATGCCGGAAATGAAGGTCTACATCTACTCGAACTGACCGGACCGACCCGCATCGGAGAGACCCGCGCGCGCCATGAACGACAAGCGGCTCGATCGCCTCGCACTCGTCAGCAAGGTCTGGCCGTGGCTGTTTCTCGGCGCGCTGCTCGTGTTCTTCGAAGTGTGGGCGCGCCTTTCCGCGCATCGCTCGTTCGTCTTCAATGCGTATAACCTGCAGTCGATCGGGCTTGCGGCCAGCGCGCCGCTGCTGCTCGCTATCGGTCAGACCTTCGTGATCGTGACGGCGGGCATCGACCTTTCGGTGGGATTCGTCATGGGTCTTGCCGCTGTGTGCGTCGCGCAGTTCACGCTCCCGGGCGGCGGCTCGCCATGGGTGCTGCTGCTGTCGATTCCGCTCACGATTCTCGTTTGCCTGCTTCCCGGCTTCGTCAACGGCGTGCTGATCGCGCGCCTGGGCGTGCCCGCGTTCATCGGCACACTCGGCATGTATGGCGTGGCGCGCGGCGCGGGCTTTCTCGCGGCCGGCAGCGGCATGACCGTCGCCGTCGACAATGCGGCACTCGCATGGATCGGGCAGGGCTGGACGCCCGTCGTGCTCACGGCCGTCTTGCTGGCCTTCATGCACTTCGTGCTCTCGCAAACGAAATTTGGACAGTACACCTATGCAATTGGCGGCAATCCGCAATCGGCCGTGCGCGCGGGCATCAACGTGCGCCGTCATCTGATTGCGATCTATCTGATCGCTGCCACATTCGCTGCAATCGGCGGGATCATTTATACCGCGCGCTTTGCGGCCGGCGCCGCCAACGCCGGTGAACCGATGCTGCTCGACTCGATTGCGGCGGTCGTGATCGGCGGCGCGAGCCTCTTTGGCGGCACGGGCACCGTGATCGGCACGCTGATAGGCTCGCTCATTATCGCCGTCATCGAATTCGGCCTCGTGTTTATCGACGTCAACGCGTTCTGGCAGTTCATCGTGGTGGGGATCGTGATCATCGTGTCGGTGCTCATCGATCAGTACAAGGAGCGGCTCGGAGGCGCGCAATGAGCGATGCGGGCGCAACGCCGGTGCTCGAGGCGCGCGACATTTCGATTCGCTTTGGCGGCGTCGAGGCGCTCAGGCGCGTCTCGCTGCACCTGATGCCCGGCGAAGTGCTCGCGCTCGCGGGCGACAACGGGGCGGGCAAATCCACGCTCATCAAGATACTCTCGGGTGTCTATCACGCCGATGCCGGTGAACTGCGCTTCGACGGCCGCACGATGCAACTGCGCGATCCTCAGGACGCGCGCGCCCAGGGCATCGAAACGATTTACCAGGATCTCGCGCTTGCCGACAACCTCGACGTGGGCAGCAATATCTTTCTGGGCCGCGAACCCACGCGCCGCAAGCTGGGTTTTCAGGTGATCGACCGGCCGCGCATGGCGCAGGTCGCGCGCGAAGTGCTGGAGCGGCTCGATATCGTGATTCCGCCACGCAAGCTCGGCGGCCCCGTGAAGATGCTCTCGGGCGGACAGCGCCAGGCCATCGCGATCGGCCGCGCTATTTACTGGAATGCGCGCGTGCTCATCATGGACGAACCCACGGCCGCGCTCGGCGTGCCGGAGCAGCGCAAGGTGATGGCGCTGATCGGCTCGCTCAAGGCGCAGGGCGTGGCGGTCTTGCTCGTTTCCCACAACCTGCACGATATTTTTGCAGTGTCGGACCGCATCGTCGTGCTGCGCCGGGGCGAAGTGGCCGGCGAGCGCGAGGTCCCGCATACGAACGGCGATGAGATCGTGCGGCTGATGGTGGGCGACACCTATGCGAACGGCGCGCGCTGAAGCCAGCGCGCATGCGATGCGGGTTTCGCGGCACAATATCGATTCGAGCCTCGACGATCTCCTCACTTTTCAGCCCATGACTCATTCCGATCCTGCCGCTATTTCCGGCTGGCACGCCCACATCTATTTCGATGCCGACACGCGTGATGCCGCGTGGGCTTTGCGCGAGACCATCGCGGCGCAACTGGGCGACGCCGTGCAGATCGGGCGTTTTCACGAGCGTCCCGTCGGGCCGCATCCGATGTGGTCGTACCAGCTCGAAATTCCGGGCGAGCGATTTGCCGCTGTATTCGCGTGGCTCGTGCTCAATCACGGCGCGCTCGACGTGTTCGTGCATCCCAATACCGCCGACGCGTTGCGCGATCATCGCGATGCCGCTGCGTGGATCGGCCATTCGCACACACTCAATCTCGCCGCACTCGGCGGCTGAGCGCGCGGCTCGCTCGCAAGTCTCCAGCACACAATCGTCGGACGAATATTCGCTGCATTAATCGTTACGCAATCTTCAGTCGATTCGCCGCTGCCATTCACGCGAATGCGGCGGTACGTCTCCGCTATTTGCACTCAAGTTCGATCGCGTACTGCCGTTAGTCAGGACGCGAAATTCAAATTCGCGCAATCGTTTTCTTCAGTCGAATTCAAGCCGTTGTGCGGCCCGCCCGGTGATGGGCGCGAGCAACGCGAGGCGGGCTGGCGTCGCAATGCGAAGAACCTTGAGAAGGCAACAGATGCGGTTTTCCAGACTGAAATTCGAGGCGGCGACGCTTGTTACGGCCGTCTTGCTCGCGGCCTGCGGTGGTGGAGGCGGCTCGTCGGATGGCGCGGGCGGTACGGCCACGAACAATGCGTCGGGTGGCGGCAATAGCGTGACGCAGCCCGCAAGCAAACCGGCCACAAGCTCGACCGTCCCGCCCTCGACGAGCCCGTTGAACGCGCCCGCCAACGGCGCGGTCCTGCTCGCGCCGGCCGCGCATGCGACGGCGTTTCCGGCGGCGAGCGGCAATGCGAGCGCCGACGGCGTCGCCTGGCTCAACGCGATGCGCCAGAACGTCGGCCTTGCCGCACTGCCCGGCGATGCGGGGCTCGTCACGGCGTCGCTCGATCACGCGACCTATCTGGTCGATAACGACGCATACGGCCACACCGAAACATCAGGTCTGCCAGGTTTTACGGGAGCCGATCCGCAGACGCGCATCGAGGCCGTCGGCACCTGGTCGATGATGGGCGAAGTGGTGGTGGCGGGCCAGCCCGCCGCGTTCGACGACAGCCTTTCGCCAGTCGAGACGCTGTTCGACGCGCCGTTCCATCGCATCGTCATGCTCGACGATTTCACGTCGATGGGCGTGGCCTATATGGCGAACGCGAGCTGGGAGGCGTTCAACATCGATTTCGGCAGCGATAGCGCCGATACGTTGCCGCAGACCGCGCTCGTCGCTTATCCCTACGCCGGCGAGCAGGGCGTGCCGACGAACTGGCTTGCCAACGAGGACCCGAATCCGTTCGCGAGCGCACCGCAGTACGAGCTCACGACGGTCGGCTACCCGGTGACGATTCAGGGCGGCTTTGGCACGACGCTCAGTGCGATGAGCTTCACGATCACGGCAACGGATGGGACCAATGTGCCGTGTCTCGCACAGACGCCGCAGACCACGCCCGGCGAGCTTTCGAATGCTGCGTTGTGCGTGCCATACGCGCCGCTCGCGGGCAACACGACCTATACGGTTCACGTGACGGGCGTGCTGACGGCTTCGGGGCAGACATATCCTGTCGACGTGCTGTGGACGTTTACGACGGCCGCTGCGGGTGTCGCGCATGCCGCCGTGCAGCAGCAGGGTGCGCAGGGGAACCGGCCGCTGCCGAAGTTCTGATCGACGCAGCGGCGCAAGAGAGAACGTGAGCGGGCTGCAAGGGTGCGGCCCGTTGCACTAGAAACACCGCTGCATTTAACGCACCATCACGCGGCAACGCTCAGCGTTTCGCTCAGTGCCCGAACGACTCCTTCTCCGCACCCGGCGAGACCGGCACGTCATGCGGCTGCGCGGCCTGCTTCACGAGCAATGCCACGCAGGCCACGAGACCGGCCACGGCGATCGTCGCGAAGATTCCCGCAAACGAGAAATGCCGGCGCGCCAGCTCGGCCACGAGAAACGATCCGGCGATCCCGCCGAAGCGGCCGATCCCGAGCATCCACGCGACGCCGGTGCCGCGCCCCTGAGTCGGATAGAAGGCGGCCGCGAGCGCGGGCATCGACGATTGCGCGGTGTTCATGAGCACGCCCGCCGCGAACACGACCAGCACGAGCACGCCCACATTGCCCACCGCCTGGCCGATGAGCCAGACGGAAAGCGCCGTGAGCGCGTAGCACGCGGCGATGATGCGGTTGGCGTTGAAGCGGTCCATCAGCACGCCGCACAGCACCGCGCCAATGCCGCCGAGCGGGAACAGCGCCGAGATCAGCGTCGCGTGCGCGGGTGGCAGGCCGGCATCCTTGAGCAGCAGCGGCATCCAGTTGATCGACGCATAGAAGATCACGAGGCCCATGAAATAGGCGATCCACAGCATCACGGAGCCGACCGCGTAACGGGCCGAGAGCACCACGCCGAGGCCCTTGCCCTCGGCGTGCGGCGCATTCTCGGTCATGGTGAACGACTGCGCGGCGTGCGCGTCGGCGGAAATGCGCGCGAGGGCGGCACGAATACGCTCGGCGGGCCGCTGCGTTGCCACGAGGTAACGCACGGACTCCGGCATGCGCAGCGCGAGCGGGACCGCGAGCAGGAGCGGCGTCACGCCGCCGAGCAGCAGGACGCTGCGCCAGCCGAGGTGCGGAATCATCCACGCGGCCAGAAAGCCGCCGAGCGCGGCGCCTAGCGGAAAGCCGCAGAACATCAGATTGATGATCGTCGCGCGGCGGGAGTCGGGGCAGTATTCGCCCATCATCGTGACGGCGTTCGGCATGGCCGCGCCCAGCCCGACGCCGGTGACGAAGCGCAGCCAGACGAGGTGCCCGATGCTCGAGGCGAACGCCGAGGCAAGGCACGCCGCTCCGAACAGGAGCACCGCGCCGAGCAGGATGCTGCGGCGGCCGAGCCGGTCGGAGAGCGGGCCCGAGACGAGCGCGCCGCAGGCGAGGCCGAACAGCGCGGCGCTCAGCACCGGCGCGAGGGCGGCCTTGGCGAGACCCCACTCGCCGAGCAGCGAAGGCGCGATGAAACCGATGGCCGCGGTATCGAAGCCGTCGAGCAGGACGATGGCGAAGCAGATCAGAAAGATGAACCACTGAAACGGCGAGAACGGATGCGCGTTGATGAACGTCTGGACGTCGACGGCTGAACTGCGGTTCATGGAATCTCTCCGGTGCAAAGCTGGCGTTGCGTGCTCGCGACGCGCCTCAGGGTTTCTCGCCTGGGCGGCTTGCGGTGCCGAACGCGAATCGTACGCCCGTGCGATGTGGCCGGATATCGGGGACATTATCGAGTCCCGCGCGAGCGGCTGTGCTCGCACGGGTAACGCGCTGCTCGTCAGCTATGGGCGCTCCGGCAGCCAGGCGAACTGCGCCTCGATGCTTTCGCCAGGCGCCAGCACCGTGCCGCCCACGTCGAGCCGGCCCGCGAGGCCGTCGGACTGGAGATTGAGCCAGTCCGTCGTGTTGCTCACGGGTTCCGCGCAGAACCACGGCAGCCCCGCGGCCGTATAGAGCACGAAGAAGTCGAGCGGCGCGCTGGCGCGCAACGCGAGGCGCCGGCCTTCGTGCGGCCACTCGATCAGCGCCTCGCGGCGCCAGCCCGAGAAGTTGTTGTCGAGGTCGAAGTCCTCGACGATCAAGCCGTCTTCGAGCGCTTCCACGGCGGGATGGGCGCTCAGCGTGACCGGCAGCACGTCCGCGTCCATTTCCCACATCGCGCGCACGCGCGCAAAGATGCGCGTGCCGGGCGGCCGCGGATAGTGCGGGTGATGGCCGAAACCGAACGGCATCGCGCGCGAACCCAGATTGCGCGCCCAGAGCCGCACCTGAAGGCCCGCGGCATCGAGCATGACGTGCTGGCGCGCCTCATAGCTGAACGGCCAGCCCTCGCCGCCGCGCGCGGGCGCCTCGTGCTGGAAATGCAGCGTGACGGCCTGACTGCTTTGCGACTCGACTCGCCACGGCCGCTGCCACGCGTGGCCGTGCAGCGCATGGCGCAATGCACCCGTGCCGCTCGGCAGATCGATCCTCTCGCCTTCGAAGCGAAACCGTCCGTCGCGGATACGGTTGCAGTAGGGCATCAGCGGAAAGCTCGCCATGCCGAGCGGGTCGCGCGCGTCGAGCGCTTCACGGGTGGCGGGACGCAGCCAATGCTGCGCGTCGCGGCTTGCGGCTCCAGCGCCGCGTTCGTCGTAAAAGGCGGCGATCGAGCCGCCCACGTGCGGGGCGATCAAGGCGCGCGAGGCGCCGTGCACGAGCGAGACGGTCTGGCCGTCGTCGAGCGCATCGGCGTCGAATACCGCGCGAGCAGTGTCGGCGGCAGGGTCAGGGCGGCGTGGCGAGGCAGCGGTCAAGAGTGTTCTCCTGTCGGCCAGAGTGCGCTTTGGCGCGCTACCTGACCATGAGTCAGGCGAGATGGCGAAGCTTTAGAAATATTATTCATAAAAACTAATATAGACCGTAGAAAGGCTTGAGGTGGACCGAAGGCATAGCGGAATGCGCTAATTGTTGGTGGAAAATATTAATGCTACGCTGTAGCCCAATCGCGCCCGACCGGGCAGCGCAGCCTTTCCAGCATCCGATGAAAAAATCGACCCAGCGCCGTCCGACCATGACCGATATCGCCAAGGTGGCGGGCGTATCGCAATCGACGGTCTCCCTCGTGCTGAACGGCGCGGTCGGCGCCAAACTCTCCGAGGCCACGCGCGACAAGGTTCTTGAAGTGGCGCAGTCGCTCGGCTATCAGTTGCCCGTGCGCTCGGCCCAGCCGCCGGCCCCCGCGGGCGAGCGCAACCTGATCGTCTATATCTCCGATGAAGTCTCCACGAGCCCCCATCCGGTCGTGAGCATCGACGGCGCGCGCGACGCGGCCTGGAACAGCGGCTGCGTGCTGGCCGTGTTCTCCACGCACGGCAACGCGCAGATGGAGCAACGGGTGCTGCAGACGCTGGCCATGCCCAATGTGCTCGGCGTGATCTACGCGACCGTCTACACGCGCAAGGTCGCGGTGCCGCCCGCGCTGTTCAAGGTGCCCGCCGTGCTGCTCAACTGCTACGCCTCGGACCACGCGCTTTCCTCGGTCGTGCCAGCCGAGGTGGCGGGCGGGCACACGGCCACGGCGCACCTGATCCAGGCGGGGCATCGGCGCATCGGCTTCATCAACGGCGAGGCCTGGCAGGACGCGGCGAAGGACCGGCTGAAGGGCTATCGGCAGGCGCTCGCGACCGCCGACCTGCTGTTCGACGCGCGCCTCGTGCGCGACGGCGACTGGAGCCCCGACAAGGGCTTCGAGCTCACGCTCTCGCTCATGCGCGAGCCGAATCCGCCCACGGCGATCTTCTGCGCCAACGATCTGATGGCGATCGGCGCCATCGAGGCGCTCAAGCAGCTCGGGCTGCGCGTGCCCGAAGACGTCTCGGTAATGGGCTACGACGACCAGGAAATCGCGCGCCACACCCATCCGCCGCTGACGACGGTGGTGCTGCCGAACTACGAACTGGGCCGCTGGGCCGTCGACACGCTCTTGCAGGAAGAGCAGAACCGCAGCGCCGGCGCGCCCGTGCGCCATCGCACCGTGAAGCTGGACGGACCGCTCATCGAGCGCGCTTCGGTCTGCGCGCCCAGCGTCACTGCACCCGTGAATACCCTCATTAATATTGTCGATAACTGACTGTTAATATTAGTTGAAGCGGTGGCAGTAATAACCAGGAGAAACCAGGAGACAGCCATGCGTCATCAACGAAGCATCCAGTCCGCTCTTATTGCCGCCGGCTTGTGCGCGGCGCTCGCCATGGTGGTTTCCGGCAGCGCTTACGCCCAGTCCGATGCCGGCGCACAGAAGGTCCAGTCGAACTCCAGCGAGGCCTGCACCAATCCCAAGCCCGGCAACAAGAAGCTGAGCGACATGGTGGTTGGCTTCTCGCAATCCGAGAACGAACAGAATCCGTTCCGCGCGACCGAAACGGCTTCGGTGCGTGCGGCGGCGAAGGCGGCCGGCGTCAAGCGCCTGCTCTATACGAATGCGAACGCGAACCAGGCCAAGCAGGTCGCCGACATCGAAAGCATGATCAACCAAGGCGCCGAGGCGCTGATCGTGGCGCCGAACGATTCCACCGGCCTGCAGCCCGCGTTCGCCCAGGCGCGCGCCAAGGGCATTCCGGTCGTGACCATCGACCGGCAGACGGCGGGCACGGTGTGCGAGGACTTCATCACCTTCCTCGGCTCGGACTTCTACAAGCAGGGCGAGCGCGCGGCCAAGGCGCTCGCCGACGCAACGGGCGGCAAGGCCGTGATCGCCGAGATTCAGGGCGGCTACGGCAACTCGGTCGAGACCCAGCGCACCGACGGCTTCGCGGCCGGCCTCAAGGCCTATCCGGACATGAAGATCGCGGCGGCGCAGAGCGCCAACTGGTCGACGACCGAGGCGCAAAAAGTGATGGAGCAGATCCTGCTCGCGCACCCCGACATCAACGCCGTCTATACGCACGCCGACACCATGACCGTCGGCGCGATCACGGCGCTGCGCCAGGCGGGCAAGCTCAAGGGCGTGAAGATCGTGTCGATCGACGGCACCAAGGAGATCGTCAGCGATATCGATCAGGGCATCGTGGCCTCCGACGTCGAGACGAATCCGCGTTTCGGCCCGCTTGCCTTCAAGTCGCTCGAAGACTGGATGGCGGGCAAGCCGGTGCCGCAAAAGCAGATCATGGACGACGCGCTCTTCGACAAGACCAACGCGAAGGCGTCGCTGGCGGCGGGCAAGGTCTACTGAGCGGCCTCACGGGCAATGACAACGGGTGAGGTTGCCGCGAAGACCGCTGGCGAGGCCGCCGGCGCGTCGCGCACCGTACTGGAAACACGTGGCGTTTCGAAGACGTTCGGCGTCGTGCGCGCGCTGCGCGACGTGTCGCTCACGTTGCGCGCGGGCGAGGTGCATGGCCTCGTGGGCGAGAACGGCGCGGGCAAGTCCACGCTCATCAAGGTGCTGACGGGTTTTCATCAACCCGATGGGGGCGGCCTCACGTTCGACGGCGCAAACGTGTCCTTCGACAGCCCGCGCGCCGCACAGCGCGCGGGCGTGTGCGCTGTGTATCAGGAGATCAACCTGATTCCCGAGCGCAGCGTGGCCGACAATATCTTCCTGTGCCACGAGCCCAAACGCTTCGGCATCCTGATCGACAGGAAGCGCATGCTCGATCAGGCCGCCGAAATCGTGCAGCGCTACCGGCTCGCGGTCGATCCGGCGGCGAAGCTCGGCACGCTGGGGCTGGGCGCCCAGCAAATGGTGGCAATCGCGCGAGGCGTGTCCTTGGGCGCGCGCGTGCTGATTCTCGACGAACCCACATCGGCGCTCAGCGGCGCGGAAGTGGATGTGCTGTTCGAAGTCGTGGACGCGCTGCGCACCGAAGGCATCGCCCTGTTGTTCGTGAGCCATCGGCTCTCCGAATGCTATCGCCTCTGCGACCGGCTGACCGTGATGCGCGACGGCGCCGTGGTGCGCACCGCCACGCCCGAAGAATTGCCGCGCGGCGCACTGATCGCGGCGATGCTGGGCCGCGAAGGCGCGGGCGAGCACGCGTGGAGCGACCGTGCCGGCGCCGCCGATGCACGCGACGAAGCGCTCGCCGAGACGGCGACCCCTTCCGCGCCCGCGCTCGAAGTCGATGGCCTGCAGTGGGGCAATCGCGTGCGCGATGTGTCGCTGCGCGTGGCGCCGCGCGAGATCGTGGGGCTGGCGGGGTTGCTCGGATCGGGACGCACGGAGACCTTCAAGACGATCTTCGGCGCGCAGCGGGCCGACGCGGGCGAGGTGAAGCTCGCGGGCCGCGCGCTCGCGCACGCGACGCCCGCGCGCTCGATCGGCCGCGGCCTCGCATTCCTCTCCGAGGACCGCCGCGCCGAAGGCATCTTTTCCCGTCTTTCGGTGCGCGAGAACATCGTAGCGAGCCTGCTGCCGCGCATCTCGCGTTTCGGCTTCATCTCGCGGGCGAAAGAGGCGCAACTGGTGCGCGAGTCGATCGCGCGCCTCGGCATCAAGACGGCGGGGCCCGGTGCGCCGGTGTCGACGCTCTCGGGCGGCAACCAGCAAAAAGCGCTGATCGCGCGCTGTCTCTCCACGCGCCCGAGCGTGCTGTTGCTCGACGACCCGACGCGCGGTATCGACGTCGGCGCGAAAGAGGAGGTGCATCGCGTGGTGCAGGAGCTCGCGCACGAGGGCCTCGCGGTCGTGGTCACGTCCTCGGAAATGGAGGAGCTGCTCGCGCTGACCGGACGGCTCGTGATGCTCAACGAAGGCGCGACGCAAGGCGGCATGCCCACGGCGGGCGCCCATCCCGACGACGTGCTCGCCGTGCTGGCGGGCCATGCGCCCGAAGACGGCCGCATAATCGACGAATCCGGCACCGATGGCAACCCAACTTGAATCGAACGAGGACCGCTTGAGCCCCTCGAACTCCTCCGCGCCGCGCGCGCCCGGCGAGACGCGGCACGGCCGCGCGGCATGGCTTGCCGTGCTGCGTGAGCACAGCGTGTACTTCGCGCTGGCCGCGCTCGTCGCGTTCAATCTGGCGGTGACGCCGGGCTTCTCGAATCCGTTCGCCGCGCGCAGCCTGCTGTTCGAGGCCGCGCCTATCGTGCTCATCGCGCTCGGCCAGAATCTCGCGATCGCGACGCGCGGCATCGACCTTTCGGTGGGCTCGGTGATGGCGCTCGCAAGCGCCTCGATTGCCGTGTTTCTGCCCTACGGCGTCGGCACGGCGCTCGTGGGCGCCGTGGCCGTCGGCGCACTGGCGGGATTGTGCAATGGCGCGCTGGTCGCGCTGCTCGCCATCGATCCGCTGATTTCCGGGCTCGCGCTGCTGGTCGCCGCGCGCGGGCTCGCGCAGGCGCTGCTCGGCGGCTCGCGCGTGAACTTGCCCGATACGCCGGCGTTCGACGTGCTCGGTGCGCTCGCGCTCGGCCCCGTGCCCGTCGTCATGTTGATCGCGCTCGCGCTTGCTGTCGTGGTGGCGTTCGTCGTGCGCCGTACGACGTTCGGACGCTACACGATACTCGTCGGCGCGAGCCGCAGCGCCGCGTTCCTCGCGGGCATTCCGGTGCGCCGCACGCTGTTTCTCGTCTATGCCGCAAGCGGCACGCTCGCGGGGCTGGCGGGCCTGTTCGCCTCGGCGCGGCTGGGCGCGGCCGATCCCAATTACGTCGGCGTGAATTTCGAGCTCGACGCCATCGCGGCCTCGGTGATCGGCGGCACGCCGCTTTCGGGCGGGCGTATCTCGATCGTCGGCGCGGTGTTCGGCGTGCTGCTGCTCCAGGTCCTCGACGCGAGCTTCATCATGAACAACATCAGCTTTACTTATGCGCAGATCCTGAAGGCGGTGTTCATCGTCGTCGCGCTCTATCTGCAGCGCTCGGGAGGCTGACGCCATGCGACGCGGCGCAACACCGGCCTCGAGCCCATCGTCCGGATCTTCGGCTTTGCCCGCCCCGCGTGCCGGCCGGCGCGCGCAGATCATCGCCCTCGTGCAGTCGCGCGGCGCGATCGGCATGCTCGTGGTCGTGGCGCTGGTGGCCGGACTCGTGTTCCCCGACTTCCTGAGGCACGCGAATCTCGCCGATATCGCGGCGAATAGCGCGTTCCTCGGACTCGTCGCCGTGGGGCAGAGCCTCGTGATCATCCTCGGCGGGTTCGATCTCTCGGTCGGCTCGATGGTCGGGCTCGGGACCGTGCTCTCGGCGTACGCGGCGCCGTACGGCTGGGGCGCCGCGATGCTCGCGCCCATTCTGGCCGGGTTCGTGCTCGGGCTGGTCAACGGCCTGCTGATCGCGCGGGCGCGCATGGCGCCGTTCATCGTCACACTCGCCGCGTTGCTCGGGCTCAAGGGCGTCGCGCTCGTGCTGGCGAGCCAGGACCTGCTCATCGCCAATCCGGGCTTCTTCACGCATATCGCGAACGGCTCGCTGCTCGGCATCAGCAATCTGATCTGGGTCCTGGTGATTGTCTATGCGCTCGGCGCGCTGTTGCTCAACCACACGCGCTTCGGCGCGGCGATCTTCGCGATCGGCGGCAACGAGGAGGCGGCGCGCATGCTCGGCGTGCGGGTGGAGCGCGTGAAGGTACTCGCCTATGGGCTCTCGGGCGCGCTCGCGGGGCTCTCGGGGGCGTTGCTCGCTTCGCACCTCGATTCGGGGCTGGCGGCGGCGGGCACGGGCTACGAATTGCAGTCGATCGCCGCGGCCGTGATCGGCGGCGTGCTGCTCACGGGCGGCGTCGGCACGATGGCCGGGCCGCTTGCGGGCGTGTTGCTGCTCGGCGTGATCGACAACGTGATCAATCAGGTCGGCACGCTCAGCCCGTACTATCAGAACCTCGCGAGCGGCGCGTTTTTGCTGGCAGCCGTGATCGTGCAGACGGTGCTGACCGGACGCCGTCACGGCGCGGTGCGCGCGGCGGGCGCCGGCCGCAAGGCAGCGGCGCCGCGTGATGCGGCGCGTACCTGAAGACGGCGGCGTCGGTTACTGCCGCGAGACCGTCAATTTCACGCGCGTCGCACCGTCGGTCTGCGCGGTGATCTCCGTGCGGCTGCCTCGCTCGCCTAGATAAAAGTGCTGCCGGCCAGGCGCGTTGCCGTCGTGCGTGGCGTTCGGCAGGCACGAGGCGATATCGGCGCCCACACCTTCGAGCGCGTTTGTACCCGAACCTTCGTCGGCGTTGCGCGTGCTCCACGTGCACTGATAGGTGCCGTGCGTGGTGGCACATTGGGCGTCATCGCCATAGGGCTGGGCGACTGCGCGGCCATCGTCGGGACTCAACGAGGCGAAGTGCTGCGGTGCCGCCGCGACGATGCGCTTGAGCGCGGCGCACGGGCTTGCGCTGTCGTCAGCATGGACGGCAAGCGGCGAAAACAGCAGGAGCGCGGTGGCAAAGGTCGACACGCCGCGTGCAAGACGGGAAAACTCAGGTCGCATGGCGGTTCGCTGCAGGGATCGCAGCGCCTTCTTTTGTGATGACGTTTGGACGGCGCAAACATCGTGCCGGGAACGGTGCTTGCAGAAGCATCGTCCAGAACAATCATCACGAGGATCGCGACATGACTCACAAGATCAGATACCCGATGCGCGTGGGCACCTTGCTGGCGGCGACGATTACGCTGGCGGCCGTGGCGCTGCCGGGCTATGGCGCGTCGCAGAGCGAGGAGGATCATGCCTGTCGCGGCGATGCGTTTCACTTCTGCTCGAGCGAGATACCCAATAAGGAAAAGATCACGGCTTGCATGAAGCAGCACTACGACGAGCTGTCGCCGCCGTGCAAGGCGATGTTCAAGAAGCCATCGAAGGGCGGATCGAAGAGCTGACGTAGATGGAGAGAGTGGCGGAGGGTGGAGGCGCGGTGGAAATCGCGCCTCTTTAATTTTGCCCGAGCGCAAATTTGTGCTTGCGCATGCGGCGCAA
>NZ_CAJMZF010000079.1:0-14483 GCF_905220245.1 Paraburkholderia sp. J63
GAAACGGCCGGCAACACTGACCCACAGGACGAGCGACTTCTGCTCGCCCTGCAACTCATTCGAGATTCCGGAGTTTCGTCGTTAAGTAATAGTTTGCAGTCCTGCTTTTACTGAAATCAGATGCAGCCTGGTCGCTCCTGTTGCCCGGCAAATGGAATCTGCCTGCGCATCGAGCCTTGGGTCATCAACCAGACTGACTGCCTACACTCTCAGATTAATCGTAGGAATCAGCACATCAAATAAGAGAACTCTGAATCCAGGTAACCCGAATCAAGCCTCGAACAATCCTTGACCTTTGATGCCTGACGTTTCGGTGTCGGCGAGGCATGGATTCATACTAACGGCCCGCGGTCCGCAAAAAACCAGGAGATATTCGAAAAACAGGATAAGGATCGGCCCGCGAAGCACGGAGAGAAAAGCGCGGAAGGAAATAGTGCCGCAACACACGATGTCGGCAGCGCTGGCGGGAAGCGCCTGGCACTAATAGAGGGACAGACGGCCTCGGAGGGGAGCGGTTCACAGGCCATCGCGCCAACGGCTGGCGCGCTGGCCCATGAACGCCCGTTCACTGACTCACTGATTACGTACCGCGAAATCCGGCTCGAAAAACACCCAGCGCACCACGGGAAAGCGCGCCTGCAAGTCGGCTTCGATGGCGTTGATCGCCTCGACCATCGTGCGGCTGTGCTCGTAGTCGATCATCTCGGCCTGCACGGCCACGACCACTTCCTTACCCCATTGCAGGGTAATGAGACTGATGATGCCGCGAATCTCGGGCCGCGCGCGCAGGAACGTCTCGATTTCGCGCCGCATTTCCGGACTAGCCGACTCGCCCACGATCATCGACTTCACTTCGCGCGCGATGAACCAGGCAATCAGCATCAGCAATACGCCGATAGCGATCGATCCGCACGCGTCCCATACCGGATTGCCGGTGATGACCGTGAGCAGCACCGCCGCAAACGCGATGGCGAGACCCGCGAGCGCGGCGATGTCCTCGCCGGCCACCACGAGCAGGTCGGAGTCGCGCGTCTCGCGCGCCCAGCGCCACAGCGATTTCTTGGGCGAGCCTTTGCGGATTTCGCGCAGCGCGCCGTACAGCGAAAACGCTTCGAGCACCACGGAAATCCCGAGCACCGCGAGCGCCACGTAGACGTATTGCAGCGGCTCGCGTGCGATCAGCCGGTGAATGCCCTCGTACACCGAAAACGCGCCGCCCACGAAAAACAACAGCAGCGCCACGAGCAGCGAATAGAAGTTGATCGCGCGGCCCGCGCCCATCGGATGCAGGGGCGTGGGCGGCTCGCGCGACTGGCGCAGGCCGAACAGCAGCAGCAACTGATTGCCGCAATCGGCCGTCGAGTGGATCGCCTCGGCGAACATCGAGCCCGAGCCAGTGAACGCCGCCGCCGCGTACTTGCAGACCGCGATGCCGGCGTTCGCCGCGAGCGCGTAGAAAATGGCTTTCGGCGATTCCGCACTCATGCGACTTCCACGCGCGCGGGTCCTTCCGTCAACTCGCCGATCACGCAGGCGGCGGCGAAGCCGTCCGCGTGAAAGAGCGCGAGCACGTCATCCACTTGTTCCGGCGCGCAGGCCACGAGCAGGCCGCCCGAGGTCTGCGGATCGGTGAGCAGCGTGCGCGCGCCTTCCGGCAATTGGGGCGCGAGCGTCACGCCTTCGCTGTACGAGGCCCAGTTGCGGCCCGATGCGCCCGTGAACACGCCTTGCTCGACGAACGCCTCCACGCCCGGCAGCCACGGCAGGTCGGCGTAGCGCACGCGCGCCGTGAGATTCGCGCCGCGCGCGATTTCGAGCGTATGGCCGAGCAGGCCGAAACCGGTCACGTCGGTCATCGCGTGCACGCCTTCGAGCTCGGCAAGCGCGGAGCCCGGCTTATTGAGCATCGTGGCGGCGTCGACCATGGCCCGGTAGCCGTCGGCGTCGAGCAAGTCTTTCTTGAGCGCGGCGGACAGCACGCCCACGCCCAGCGGCTTGCCGAGCACGAGCACGTCGCCCGCGCGCGCCGACGCGTTGCGCTTCACGCGCTCGGGATGGACCACGCCGAGCGCCGCGAGCCCGTAGATCGGCTCGACCGAGTCGATCGAATGGCCGCCCGCCACGGGGATGCCGGCCGCCGCGCAAACGTCCTCGCCGCCGCGCAGCACCTGCGCGATCACCTCGTGCGGCAGCGTGTTGATCGGCATGCCGACCAGCGCGAGCGCGAGGATCGGCTTGCCGCCCATCGCGTAGACGTCGGAAAGCGCGTTGGTGGCGGCGATACGGCCGAAATCGTAGGGATCGTCGACGATTGGCATGAAGAAGTCGGTGGTCGCGACGATGGCCTGCTCGTCGTTGAGCTTGTAGACGGCGGCGTCGTCGGCGGTTTCGGTGCCCACCAGCAGGTTCGGAAAGGCGGCGGTGAGCGGCGTGCTGCGCGCGAGCAGCGCGGAGAGCACGCCCGGCGCGATCTTGCAGCCGCAGCCGCCGCCGTGCGAAAGGCTCGTGAGGCGCGGCGCGGCCGGCGCGGGCGCGAGGCGGTCGTTGTCGTTCATGTTCGGAATGTGCTCCAAAGGAAGCCGGAAAACGGTCCCCATATTATGGGGCAATCCCTGCGCGCACGATGGCGCGGTGCGGGGGCGACGGCGGTGCTTCAGGACGAGTTGGCGCGGGTGTCCGTGGCCGCCTCCTGAAACACGGCACAAACCACGTCGACGAGCCATTGCGGATCATCGTGAGGCAGATCGTGCCCCGCCCACGGATGCTCGCGATGCGTCGCGCCCCACGCCCGCGCGAGCCGCGCCGAGCACGCCGGGTCCACGAGCCGATCCTCGCGCGAAGACAGCACGAGCACCGGGCAGCGAGGCACGCCGCGCACCGTGTAGCGCGCGGCGGCCAGCAATTGGCGCAGCGCGTTGGCCCGCCTCACCGGTGCGCTCGCGCGGATCGCGCACCAGGCGTCGAGATCGGCGGCGAGCGTGTCGCGGCGCGCACAGGTGCGCTCGTGGATCATCGCTTCGGCAACATTCCCATCACCGTCACGCCAATGCCATGCCGCGCGCGCGAGCGCCGGCCACGCGGCGGGCCGCAAGCGCTCGTAGAAGCGGCTATAGGGCCGCATGCTCGTGTTGACGAGCACGAGGCGCTCGACCTCACCAGGAAAGCGCCGCGCCCAGGCCGACGCCACCATGCCGCCCAGCGACATCGCCAGCACCCGATGCGGCGGCCGCGCGCCGTGCCGCTGCGCCTCGGCGCGCACGGCATCCACGTAGGCGTCGACGTCGACGGGCGAGCGCCAATGCGCAAGCGTGCCGTTGCCGGGCAAGTCGATGGGCAGCACCGCGCCACAACGCGCTTCGAGCATCGGCGCGAACGCCGCCCAATGACGCGACTCGCGCGTGAGACCGCGCAGCAGAATCCAGCGCGCCGTCATAGGCCCGGCTTCCTGTACCAGTGACCGATCGCGCTTTGCAACACCTGCTGACGCGCCACGCCCTGGGGCAGCCAGCGCGACGCGGAAAACGCCGCGCGCGTGAGGAACTCGAACAGATTCGCGTGCCGCCGCAATACGCGCGCGGTGCGATGCTGCATCACCGGATTGAACATGCCCTGGCGAGAAAAAAGCTGACGCGGATTCTTCTTGATCCACAGCCACGAGCCCAGCTCGAGCGTGAGCGGCAGGAACACGCTGGCCGTGGGCGCGCGATCGTAGGCACAATCCCAGAGATCGCCGTGCAGCAGATACTGGTGGCTCTGCGGCTCGAACGTATAGCCGTGATGCGGATGCGCGCGCTCGAACATCGTCTTGAGCACATACATCTCGGGCAGATGACGCATCAACTGACGCGTGCGCGCATAGGGAAACCAGATGCTGTCGCTCCAACCGTAGCCCGAGTGGCAATCGAGCGCGAACGCAAGCGGCCGATGTGCGAGTTCTTCGTCGACGATCTTCAGCAGCGCCGCCGCCTCGGTCTCCATTCGCGCGCCGCGCGGGCCGCGATACCACGGCAGCCACGAGCCCACGCGCTGGCCGCCCGCGAGAAACGGCACGCGCTCGTCGGCGTCCTGGGGCGCATTGCGCATGAGGTCCACGCCGTTGGGATTCGCGCGCGTGGCGAGCCACATGCCGCCAGGATTCACGATCGGCATCATCACGAGCCGCACCGATTCGAGCTGGCGCATCAGCAGTTCGTCCCACGCGAGACGCCCGACCAGCGCGCGCATGTAATCGAGCACGAGTTGCGAGCCGATGCGTTCGAGCCCATGGATGCCGCCGAAAAAGCCGATGGCGGGCGCGGCCGGATCGCGCGAACCCACCGCGGCCACGTAGAGCGAGAAAGGGCGGCCGCGCACTTCGACCTCGCCCGCGCTGCGGATGTCGAACCAGGGCGCGCCCGCATCGAGGAGCGTCTTCAGGTCCTCGTATTCTTCGAAGCTGTCGGGTAGGAAGCTGAGTCCTGGCATCTGTTTTGTCGAGCCTCGTCGATGTCCCCCAATATAGCCCGAACGCCTCGCGTTGCGCGTGACACCTGCGGGACGTCACGCAGATGTCACGAACGCTCGCGCTGTCACGCCGCAGTCACGTTATCGACATGTTTCGCGACCTCGCTCATTCACGGTCGATTGCTCGCTCAAGATGTGTAGTCGTCTAGACGTCGCGATGCCTTCACTCAACCGTCATAGTCACTTCCTAGAATGTCCCCGACTCAATCAAGGACTCGCGGCCGATGGCCCGAGCCACGCGACAAATCGACATGGACACCTCAACGAAGGCCCCAACGAACGCCCCAACGCACGCCGCAATGGACGCCATCCGCATCGAACGCCTCTCGAAGACTTTCGGGGGCACGGGGCGCAAGGCGCTCGACGAAATCAACCTGCGCGTGGGTACGGGCGAAATGGTTGCGCTGATCGGCGCATCGGGATCGGGCAAGTCGACGCTGCTGCGCCACGTGGCCGGCTTCATCGCCGCCGATCCACAACCTTCGCAGATCGAAATACTTGGCCGGCCGATTCAGCAGAACGGCCGCATCGTTCGCGAAGTGCGCCGCATTCGCCGCGATATCGGCTTCGTGTTTCAGCAGTTCAATCTCGTGCATCGGCTCACGGTGGAAACCAACGTGCTGATCGGCGCACTTGCACGCCTGCCATTGTGGCGCCGTCTCACCGGATGCTTTCCGCGCAGCGAGCGCGAGCTAACGACTGCGGCGCTCGCTGAAGTGGGCATTGGCGACAAAGCGGACGAGCGCGCCGCGAATCTCTCGGGCGGCCAGCAGCAGCGCGCCGCGCTCGCACGGGCGCTCGTGCAGCGCGCGCGCCTGATTCTCGCCGACGAGCCGATTGCCTCGCTCGACCCCGAGTCGTCGCGCCGCGTGATGGACATGCTGCGCATGCTCAACCGCAATCACGGACTCACGGTAATCGTCTCGCTGCATCAGGTCGATATCGCGATGCAGTACTGCCCGCGCACGATCGCGCTGCGCGATGGCCGCGTGGTCTACGACGGCCCGTCCGCCGCGCTCACGCCCGTGCTGCTGCAACAGCTTTATGGCAGCGCCGCGCGCGAGCTGCTCGAACCCGATGCCGCGTCTATGGCCACGCACCGCTTCGGCGCGCAGCCCAAAGCCGCATGAAGCCGCCTGAACCGGCCTCGTACCACCCACACCCCCACTCATCACGGACTTCGCCTCTCCCATGAAACTGCTCCGCTCCATGCTCTCCTGGTGCGCCGCCGGCGCCGTTGCATTCGCCGCGCTCGGCGTGTCCGCCGCTCACGCGGAAGACATCAACTTCGGCATCATCTCGACCGATTCGTCAGCAGTCCTCAAGCAGCGCTGGCAGCCGTTCATCGACGACATGAATCGTCAGACCGGCCTGCACGTCATGGCATTCTTCGCCACCGACTACTCGGGCATCATCGAAGCGATGCGCTTCAACAAGGTGCAGATCGGCTACTTCGGCAACGCCTCGGCCATGGAAGCCGTGGACCGCTCGAACGGCGAGATCTTCGCGAAGGTGCTCTACGCCAACGGCGACGCCGGCTACAAGTCGGTGCTCATCACCAACGTCAACAGCCGCGTGAAGACGCTCGACGATGTATTCAAGAATACTAAGGATCTCACGCTCGGCTGGGGCGATCCGAACTCCACCTCGGGCACGCTGATCCCCGGCTATTACCTGTTTGCGCAGCACGGCATCTCGGTGAACGCGTCGGCGTTCAAGACGGTGCTGCCTTCGAGCCACGAGGCGAACCTGCTCGCCGTGGTCAACAACAAGATCGACATCGCGACCAACAACACCATCGAGCTCGCCACGCTCCAGCACAAGTACCCGGACCGCTTCGCACAGGTGCGCGTGCTGTGGACCTCGCCGCTGATTCCGTCCGACCCGCTCGTGTGGCGCAAGGACCTGCCCGAAGCGACCAGGCAGAAGCTGCGCGACTTCTTCTATCACTACGCGAAGACCGATCCGAAGGAGAAGAAGATCATGGCCGACATCACCGGCTACGCGGGCTTCGCGCCCGCCTCCGACGCGCAGTTGCAGTCGATCCGCCAGGTCGCGCTGTTCCAGCAGAAACAGAAGATCGCCGCCGACACGCATCTGTCCGACGACGACCGCAAGAGCCAGATTGCGGCCATCGACGCGAAGATCGGCGCGCTCGCGACCGCGGCGAAGCAGTGATGGGCACGATGGACTTCGACGCATCGCGACTCGCGCCGCACGCCGCCGATGGCTTCGGCGCGGAGCAGGCCAACCCGTCCGGCGAAGCGCTCGCGCAGCCGTCGCGCACCGGGCCGGCCAAAGCGGCGCCGCGCGCGAATCTGGCGGCCAGTTCAATGAGCACCGCGGCGCGCAAGCGCAGCTGGTCGTCGCTCATGCTCTGGGCGATCGTGTTCGTGCTGCTCGGCGTGGCCTGGCGCGGCGCGGACATGCGCCCGCTCGACCTGTTCGCCGACTCGCAGAACATGGGCACGTTCGCGCGCGGCTTCTTCCCGCCCGACTTCACCGAATGGCGCACCTATGTGCATGAGATGTGGGTGACGATAGCGGTGGCGCTCTGGGGCACGGCGCTCGCGATCGTCTGCGCGGTGCCGTTCGGGCTGATGTCGTCGCACAATCTCGCGCCGGCCTGGGTGCTCCATCCGGTGCGCCGGCTCATGGACGCATGCCGCGCCATCAACGAGATGGTGTTCGCGATGCTCTTCATCGTCGCGGTGGGCCTGGGGCCCTTCGCGGGCGTGCTCGCGCTCTGGGTCCACACGACGGGCGTGCTCGCCAAGCTCTTCGCGGAGGCCGTCGAGGCCATCGACCCGCGCCCCGCCGAGGGCGTGCGCGCGACGGGCGCCACGCCGCTCGACGAGATCATCTACGGCGTGCTGCCCCAGGTCATGCCGCTGTGGATCTCGTACGCGCTCTACCGCTTCGAATCGAACGTGCGCTCGGCGATGGTGGTGGGCATGGTGGGCGCGGGCGGCATCGGCGTCGTGCTCTACGAGGAAATCCGCTCGTTCGACTATGGGCAGACGAGCGCGGTGCTGATCATGGTGATCGCCGTGGTGACGGTGATCGACCTCATCTCGGCGAAGCTGCGCGCGCGCGTGATCTGACACCCTGCTTCGAGAGCCGGAGCGCGGGCTGCATGGCCATCGCCATGCGCCCGCGCTTTTTTCTTTGCATCGCGTTTCTTTCTGGCGCCGCAGTGCATTCGCTGGAATAATCGGCTGCTTGCGGTCGCAACCTCCCCGCGTCCCTCCCACTTATTGCGCACGCTGTTGCGCACATTATTGCGCTCGTCCGATGGCAAGCTTCGTCGTCCTGCTGGTTCTGCTTTCGGCGCTCATGCACGCGAGCTGGAACGCCTTTCTCCACCTCTCGGGCGACCGCGTCTGGCTGCTCGGCATGTTCTCGGTCCCTTATGTGCTGGTGAGCGCCGTGGGCGTGTGCGTGCTGCCGCTGCCCGCCGCCGCGAGCTGGCCGTATATCGCGGCATCGGCGCTGCTCGAATTCGCGTACTGCTTCGCGCTGGTCCGCGCCTACCGCAGCGGCGACTTCGGGCAGATCTACCCGATTGCGCGTGGGCTCTCGCCGCTGCTCGTGTTCGTGGGCGCGATGCTATTCGCGCACGAGGAGCTGCACGCACTCGCCGCCACGGGCGTGGTGCTCGTCTCGCTCGGCATCATGTCGCTCGCATTCCGGCGCGGCATGCGCTTCTCGGGCGAGAGCGTGCCCTGGGCGCTGACGACGGGCTTCTTCATCGCGACCTATTCGATCGTCGACGGTCTCGGCGCGCGCCTCGCCGGCAATCCGCTCAGCTACATCATGTGGGTCTATCTGCTCTGGAACGTCCCGCAGTTCATCGTGGTCTGCAAGCTACGGGGCGGCGCGGCGCAGATGTTCGTCTCGAAGGCCAGCGCCGTGCGCGGCATGCTCGCGGGCGTGCTCGCGCTCACCGCGTATTGCCTCGTGATCGAGGCGTTCCGCTATCTGCCGATCGCCATGGTGTCGGCGCTGCGCGAGATGTCGTCGATCTTCGCGGTGCTGATCGGCTGGCTCTTCATGCGCGAAAAGCTCACGGCGCGCCGTATGGTGGCGTGCGTGCTCGTGACGTGCGGCGCGGTGTTGATTCGTATGTGAACCGCCTGCGTCGCGCCGATGCCTGTACGCACTACGCAAACGCCGGCAGACTCGCGTCAATAGCCTCGGCAAGCGTATCGAACGCGGGCGCGATTTCCTCGTCGGGCACGCACGCATAGCCGATTAACAGCCCCGACGCCGCGCGCTCGCGCTCCGAGTAATAGCCCGACAGCGGCCGCACGACGATATTGCGCGCGAGCGCGGCCTCGGCCACGGCGCGGTCGTCGCTGCCTTCGGGCAGTTGCATGACCACGTGCAGGCCCGCGTCGCCGCCCATCGCGGGCAGCGCGTCGCCGTAACGGCGCATGGCGGCATCAAGCAGCGCCTGGCGGCGCTGGCCGTAGAGCGCGCGCATCTTGCGGATGTGCGAAGTGAAATGCCCCTCGGCGATGAACTCCGCCAGCACCGCCTGCTGCAGGAGCTGGCCTTCGCGATAAAGCTCGGCGCTCGCGGTCGCGAAGCTTTCGGCGAGCGACTCGGGCGCGACGAGATAGCCCACGCGCAGCCCCGGAAACAGCGTCTTGCCGAAGCTGCCCACGTAGATCACCTGCCCCGCCGTATCGAGCCCCTGCAGCGACGCAAGCGGCCGGCTGCCGTAGCGGAACTCGCTGTCGTAGTCGTCCTCGATGATCCAGCATTGATGCTGGCGCGCGTACTCGAGCAGCATGCGGCGACGCGCGAGACTCATCACCATGCCGAGCGGATACTGGTGCGAGGGCGTGACGAGAATCAGCTTCGGCGGCGCGGCGGCGAAATCGGCAGCCGACGGATTGATGCCCTCGCTGTCGACCGCGATCGGTCGCGGCTTGAGCCCCGAGACCTGTAGCACGCTGCGCACGCCCCAGTAGCACGGGTCCTCGGTCCAGATCGTGTCGCCGGGGTCGGAGAGCAGACGCACGGCCAGGTCCACCGACTGGTGGATGCCCGTCGTGATGATGATCTGCTCGGGCGAGCAGCGCACCGAGCGCGAGGTGCGCAGATAGTCGGCGAGCACGTGGCGCAAGAGCGCCAGGCCGCCGCCCGGTGCGTAGGTCAGCAGATCGGGGCGCAGGCTGCGCCAGTACTTGTTGTGCAGGCGCGTCCAGACGCGCGCCGGAAAGCGCGAGACGTCGGGCACGCCGGGCATGAACGCGCCGCCCTGACGCTTCGAGACGCCCGCGCCCGCGATGAGGCGTGCGCCGCGCGTGGAGAGCGCACGGGCCGCCGTGCGCTGCGCTTGCGTGGCGGTGGATAGCGCCGGGGTCCGTTCGGCATCGGCGCCAGGGAAATGGGCTTGCGTCGCGGACACCACGAATATTGCAGACATTGCCGCCGTCGGCTGCACGCTATCGGCGCTCGACGCCGCGCGTATCGATGCGGACCCGCTGCTGGGGCTGTTAGTTGCGATTAAGCCGGCATTATCGAATCCGCCCATCATCGTCGAATTGGGTGCGGATCTCGATTCAGCGACATTTTTCGTATCCCTGAGGGAGCCAATTTCAGGCGCCCCAACGATCTCATCGGGCGAAGTATCGGCGACAAACGTCCCGCGCCCCGTCGCCGAAGTCACATAGCCTTCGAGCACGAGTTGCTCGTACACCTGCGTGACCGTATTGCGCGCGATGCCCAGCTCGGCCGCCAGCAGCCGCGACGACGGCACCCGCGCGCCCGCCGGCAGCTCGCGCGAGAGGATCGCCTGCTGCAGCAGCCGGTGCAGTTGCCGGTAGACCGGCTGAGCGCCGCCGCGCTCGATCCGCTGGGCCAGCCAGTCGGACAGGACACTCGCTCGCATCGAAATTGGCTCCTAATAATTTTACTGAATGGCTCTGAATTTTAGAGCCAAACCTGAGTATAGTCGCGGCATGGGCTGAATGCGGAGGATGAACCGCCGGTCCACCCGCCAACCAGCAACCGACACTGTTTTCGAAGGAGACGAACGTGACCAAGAACGCCGATCTGCAAAACCGCAAGAACGCCATTACCCCGCGCGGCGTGGGCGTGATGTGCGACTTCTACGCCGAGCGCGCCGAGAATGCGGAGCTGTGGGACGTCGAAGGCCGTCGCTTCATCGACTTCGCGGCCGGCATCGCCGTGTGCAACACGGGCCACCGCCATCCGAAGATCGTCGCCGCCATCAAGGCGCAGCTCGACCACTTCACGCACACCGCCTACCAGATCGTCCCCTACGAGTCGTACGTCTCGCTGGCCGAGAAGGTCGCCCAGCGCGCGCCGGGCAGCTTCGCCAAGAAGGCCGCGTTCTTCACGACCGGCGCCGAAGCCGTCGAGAACGCCGTCAAGATCGCCCGCGCCCACACGGGCCGTCCGGGCGTGATCGCCTTCGCGGGCGGCTTCCACGGCCGCACGCTGATGGGCATGGCGCTCACGGGCAAGGTCGCGCCGTACAAGCTCGCGTTCGGTCCGTTCCCGGCCGACGTCTACCACGCCCCGTACCCCAACCCGGTCCACGGCATCAGCACGGCCGACTCGCTCAAGCATATCGAGATGCTGTTCAAGGCCGACATCGATCCGAAGCGCGTCGCCGCGATCATCTTCGAACCGGTCCAGGGCGAAGGCGGCTTCTACCAGGCGCCCGCTGATTTCGTGCGCGGCCTGCGCAAGATCTGCGACACGCACGGCATCCTGTTGATTGCCGACGAAGTGCAAACGGGCTTCGCGCGCACCGGCAAGCTGTTCGCGATGGAGCACTACGACGTCACGCCGGATCTCATGACGATCGCCAAAAGCCTCGCGGGCGGCATGCCCCTCTCGGGCGTGGTCGGCCGCGCGGAAGTGATGGACGCGGCAGCGCCCGGCGGCCTCGGTGGCACCTACGCGGGCAACCCGCTGGCCGTGGCTTCGGCGCATGCGGTGATCGAGATCATCGAAGAAGAAAAGCTCTGCGAGCGCGCCACGAAGCTCGGCGACAAGCTCAAGGCCAAGCTCAACGCGATGAAGGCCGAAGTGCCGCAAATCGCCGACGTGCGCGGTCCGGGCGCGATGAACGCCGTGGAATTCTGCAAGCCGGGCACGACCGAAGCCGACGCCGACTTCACCAGGCGCGTGCAGACCGCCGCGCTCAACCGCGGCCTGCTGCTGCTCGTCTGCGGCGTCTACTCGAACGTCGTGCGCTTCCTGTTCCCGCTGACGATCCAGGAAAACGTGTTCGACGAAGCGCTCGCGATCCTCGAAGAGTCGATCAAGGAAGCCGTGGGCGTGCCCGCGTAAGCGTTCTGCGCCTTTAGCAAGACATCGGCCCGCCCCGCGCGGCGGGCCCATCCACGAAACGGCACACCGGCGCTTGCCGCTGTGCCGTTTGTCGTTCTTATTGCATCGAATTGAAACGAAGCCTGTCGGGAGTTCACGCATGAACCTGAAAGACGCATCGCTGCTGCAAAGCAAGGCCTATATCAACGGCGAATGGCAAGGCGCCGAAGACGGCGCCACGCTCGACGTGACCAACCCCGCCACCGGCGCGCTGATCGGCACGGTGCCACGCATGGGCGCCGCCGAAACGCGCCGCGCGATTGCCGCCGCAAACGCCGCCTGGCCCGCCTGGCGCACGAAAACCGCAAAGGAGCGCAGCGTCATCCTGCGCAAGTGGCACGACCTGATGATGGCGAACGCCGACGACCTCGCGCTCATCCTCACCACCGAGCAAGGCAAGCCGCTCGCCGAGGCGAAGGGCGAAATCGGCTACGCCGCATCGTTCCTCGAATGGTTCGCGGAAGAAGGCAAGCGCATCTACGGCGACACGATTCCGACCGTCGCCAATGACAAGCGCATCGTCGTGACCAAGGAACCCGTGGGCGTGTGCGCCGCGATCACGCCGTGGAACTTCCCCGCCGCGATGATCACGCGCAAGGTCGGCCCCGCGCTCGCGGCAGGCTGCCCGATCGTGCTCAAGCCCGCCGAAGCCACACCGCTCTCGGCGCTCGCGCTGGCCGTGCTGGCCGAGCGCGCGGGCGTGCCGGCCGGCATCTTCAGCGTCGTCACCGGCGACCCGAAGGCGATCGGCGGCGAGCTCACGAGCAACCCCACGGTGCGCAAGCTGTCGTTCACGGGCTCCACGCCGGTGGGCCGCCTGCTGATGAGCCAGTGCGCGGCGACCGTCAAGAAGGTCTCGCTCGAACTGGGCGGCAACGCACCGTTCATCGTCTTCGAAGACGCCGATATCGACGCGGCAGTGGCCGGCGCCATCGCCTCGAAGTACCGCAACAGCGGCCAGACCTGCGTATGCACGAACCGCTTCTACGTGCACGACGCCGTCTACGACACGTTCGCCGCGAAGCTGCGCGAAGCCGTGGAAAAGCTCAAAGTGGGTTTTGGCACCGAAACCGGCGTCACGCAAGGTCCGCTCATCAACGAAGCGGCCGTGCTGAAGGTGGAGTCGCACATCGAGGACGCGCTCGCGAAGGGCGCGCAAGTGCTCACGGGCGGCAAGCGTCACGCACTCGGCCACGGCTTCTTCGAGCCCACCGTGCTCACGAACGTCACGCCCGCGATGAAGGTCGCGCGCGACGAAACCTTCGGTCCGCTCGCACCGCTGTTCCGCTTCTCGTCCGATGAAGAAGTCATCAGGATGGCGAACGATACCGAGTTTGGTCTCGCCGCCTACTTCTATAGCCGCGACATCGGCCGCGTGTGGCGCGTGGCCGAAGCGCTCGAATACGGCATGGTGGGCATCAACACCGGCCTGATCTCGAACGAAGTCGCACCGTTCGGCGGCGTGAAGCAGTCGGGCCTCGGCCGCGAAGGCTCGCACTATGGCGTGGACGACTACGTGGTCGTCAAGTACATGTGCATGGCGGGCATGTAAGCCGCCGGAGCTTTCGTCAAAAGAAAACGGGCGCCCAGAAAAGCGCCCGCTGGTGACCGAAACGCCGGCGCATCGCGATGTATTCGCGCTGCGCCGGCGTTTTTCGTTTTCGCTTTAATTTTAACTTTCGTTTGCGTGCAGCCGGGCGCGCGGCCCGGCGCCGCTTACTGGGCAGCGCCCACCGGCGTGATCTGCGTTGCGTAGGCGGAAACGAACACGGCGTGAATCGTGTCGCCGACCTTGAGCTTCTTCAGATCGACATCGGGCGTTGCGTCGACCGTGACCGTCTGATACGCGCCGCGCAGCGTCACTTCGCGCTTCTTCAGATTGATGTGCTGGACCGTGGCCTGGACCTCGACCTGGCGCGCGGCGTCATAGCCCGACGAGGCCGGCAGATAGACGTTGGTATCGACGCGCTTGCGAATGCCCTTGTCCTTGCCCGTCACCTTCTCGGCCGTCACGAGCAGCGCGTTCTTGTAGAGCACGTCGACGGTGTCGCCCACGTTGAGCTGGTCGAAGTTGCTCACTTGCTGGCTGAGCGCGATGTCCACGTCGTTGCCGCGCGGGCCGCGCAGCGTGACCACGCGCGATGCGCGGTCGATGCCGACGATCTTGGCCTGCACGTGAACCGGCTCCGCGTTGGCGACGATCGCTTGCGCCGCGCCCGCGAGCGCCGACTGTCCCTCAGGCGCCGACGCCGGCTGCTCCGTTTGCGCCAATGCCGCCTGCGCGAACACCATGCCAACCACCGCCACCGCTGCTGCCAACGTTGTTGCCTTCATCATCCGGATTCTCCTCAAAAGACGGTTTGGATTGCTCTGCAACGGCTTGTGCCGAAGTGGGACGATTCTACGCGTGCCGTTTAAAAATCGACTAGTGGATGGCTGCGAGCTACGTCAGATTAAGCTGAACGCATAACAATAAGCGTGGCTTTATTGATCGGCGTCCAATCCGAAACAATTCAGCGCACTCTTTCTGTTCGTGAAACGCTAATGCGGCGATGTCAATGGCGGCCCGCTGTGAATCATTCGCTGTGAATCGTTAATACGGAGGA
>NZ_CAJMZF010000080.1:0-14454 GCF_905220245.1 Paraburkholderia sp. J63
CGCGGCCGCCCCGCAAGGGGGCGGCGAAAAAATTCCCTACTTCCCGGCCAACGCCGCCAGCGGCACGGTATTCGCCATCGCCTCGTAGCCCGCATCGCTCGGGTGAATGTGATCGCCGCTGTCATATTCGCGGCGCAGGCGCAGCGGATCGGCGGGGTTGCGCAGCGCCGCATCGAAGTCCACCACACCGTCGAACGCGTGGCTCGTGCGGATCCACTCGTTCACCTTCGCACGGATCGCTTCGCGCTCCGGCGGCAGCGACGCCGGCGTGAGCGTCGCGCCAAAGATGCGCACGCCGCGCGCATGGGCCGCAGCAATTACGCGTCGATACCCGGCGATCAGGTCGTCGGCGTTCACGTGTGTATGCGGGAAATCGCAGTCGAGGCCCGAGCGGGCCGGCATCGCCTGGAAGTTGATGTCGTTGATGCCGATGAGCAGCACCGCCGCGCGCACGCCCGGGCGCAGCGCGTCGCGCTCGAAGCGCCGCTCGAGCGCCTCGCCGTAGCACGGTGAATCGCTCAACAGGCGGTTGCCGCTGATCCCCATGTCGATCACGGCCAGATTGGCGCCCTGCTCGCGCGCAAGGCGGCGCGCCAGCGCATCGGGCCAGCGCCGGTTCTCGTTGAGCGACGAACGCATGCCGTCGGTGATGGAGTCGCCGATGGCGACAATCGTCGACGCCCCCGGCGCCTCGACCGCCAGCCCCGTGACCCACGCGTATTGCGTGAAGCGCTGGGTGAACGCACCCATCGACGGATCGGCCACATGGTCGCCGGGCCGCGACACATAGTTCACCTGATTCGACACGCGGTGCCACGCGACCATGTTCTGCTGCGGCCCCATATAGGTGCTGATCGCATACGGCGCGCCGCGCTTCAGGGCGATCCGAACCGGATCGCTGTCGAGCTCGGCACCGGGCGGCAACGACACCGCCGCCCGCCCGCCGAACGTCACCCGCACCGTCTCCGCTCCGCTGACCGCCGCGCCGCCCGCCGACGGCGCAATCGCCATGGCCTCGATCACAAGCGGCGTGCGTCCGTAGAGATTACTGATATGCACACGGGCAAGCTCGCCGCCCAGCGTCGGATAGACGATCTGCCGAACCGTGCGCCCAGCGACGTCCGGCGCGCGATAGAGCGGCGGCAGCGCATCGCGCTGGGGGATGGACTGGAGCGCCGTCGCCCAGCTCGTCACCCATTGGGCGCCGGAAGGCTGTTCGGCAAAGGCCGGTGCGGAAAAAACGAGCGAGGCGAGCAGCGCGGCGCCGGCCGCGAGGGGGGCAAGGGAAATCTTCATCCGGGAGCGAAGTCAGGGAGTGCAGGGGAAGTGAGCGGGCAAAGCGCCCATTGTGCCCCATCGCCCGTGCTGGAACCTTCCATCGTCCTGACGAAAGCCACGGTGGCCACGGCTACCACAACGGCCACGGCGCGAGCCACGCTGAAAATCCACAATAACCGGCCGTCGATCCGCTAAAACTCAAAGCGAGGCTCCCAGCCCTCTTTTGAGGCTCGAGCCCTTTTTGATAAGGCGCAAAAAATTGATTTACCGACCGGTCGGTTGGTTTATACTGCGCCATACCCAACACTGACGAGAGCGTCTCCATGTACACGCAATCCCTCGACATTCCCGGCAATGTCGCCCCGCTCGATGCGGACGCGGCCTCGCCAGAACAAGCGCAATTCGACGCCATCATGGCCGCGGACGGCAAGATCGAGCCGCAGGACTGGATGCCCGAAGCCTACCGCAAGACGCTCGTGCGCCAGATTTCGCAGCACGCGCACTCGGAAGTGGTCGGCATGCTGCCCGAGGGCAACTGGATTTCGCGCGCGCCGAGCCTCAAGCGCAAGGCGATCCTGCTCGCCAAGGTCCAGGACGAAGCGGGCCACGGCCTCTATCTGTATAGCGCGGCGGAAACGCTCGGCGTTTCGCGCGATCAGTTGGTGGACGCGCTCCACGCGGGCAAGGCCAAGTATTCGAGCATCTTCAATTACCCGACGCCCACGTGGGCCGACGTCGGCGTGATCGGCTGGCTCGTCGACGGCGCCGCGATCATGAACCAGATCCCGCTGTGCCGCTGCACCTACGGGCCGTACGCGCGCGCGATGATCCGCATCTGCAAGGAAGAGTCGTTCCACCAGCGCCAGGGCTTCGACGCCCTGCTCGCCATGATGAAAGGCACCGAAGCGCAGCGCGAGCTGGTCCAGCAAGCCGTGAACCGCTGGTGGTGGCCGGTGCTGATGATGTTCGGTCCGAGCGATGCCGATTCGGTCCATAGCAATCAGTCGGCCAAATGGGGGATCAAGCGCATCTCGAACGACGACCTGCGCCAGAAGTTCGTCGATGCGACGGTCGAGCAGGCCAAGGTGCTCGGCGTCACGCTGCCCGACGCCGATCTGAAATGGAACGAGGCGCGCGGCCACTACGACTACGGCACGATCGACTGGGAAGAATTCTGGCGCGTCGTGAATGGCGACGGCCCGTGCAACCGCGAGCGCCTCGGCACGCGCGTGAAGGCGCACAACGAAGGCGCGTGGGTGCGCGAAGCCGCCCTCGCCCATGCCGAAAAGCAGCGTCAGCGCGCCGAAAAGCACGCCGCGTAACCCAAACATTGGAAGCAAGAAGGAGATCCACGATGAACAAGGAATGGCCGATCTGGGAAGTGTTCGTGCGCAGCAAGCAGGGCCTCGACCACAAGCACTGCGGCAGCCTGCACGCCTCCGACGCCTCGATGGCGCTGCGCATGGCGCGCGACGTCTACACGCGCCGCCAGGAAGGCGTGAGCATCTGGGTGGTGCCGTCGTCGGCGATCACAGCGTCGGATCCGAGCGAGAAGGCCGAGCTGTTCGAGCCGGCCGGCGACAAGATCTATCGCCACCCGACGTTCTACACGCTGCCCGACGAAGTCAACCACATGTAAGAGCGCCCACATGACGACGCCCACGCAAGAACACCTCGCGTACGTGCTGCGCCTCGCCGACACGGCGCTGATCCTCGGTCAGCGCAATACGGAATGGTGCGGTCACGGCCCGATCCTCGAAGAAGACATCGCGCTCGCCAACATGAGCCTCGACCTCATCGGCCAGGCGCGCCTGCTCTACACGCACGCAGCCACGCTCGAAAAGGCCCTCACCGGCCGCGAGCGCACCGAGGACGATTACGCCTACTTCCGCGCCGAGCGCGAGTTCGCGAACTACACGCTCGCGGAGCTGCCGCACTTCGGCCCGCTCGTCGGCACGACGCATTCGTCGAACGACTACGCCGTGACGATCGTGCGCAACTTCCTCTATGCCTCGCTGATGGCGCACCTGTGGACCGCGCTGCTGCGTTCCGCCGATCCGCAGCTGGCCGCGATCGCCGAGCGCTCGATCAAGGAAACGCGCTACCACGTGCATCACGCGCGCGAATGGCTGATCCGCTTCGGCGACGGCACCGACGAGTCGCACGCGCGCGCCCAGGCCGCACTCGACTGGCTGATGCCGTACACGCGCGAATTCTTCAGCACCGACGCCGTGGAAGCCGCCGTGGCCGAAGCCGGCATCGCGCCGCTTGCCGCGCAGCTCGAAGCCGCGTGGCGCGCCGACGTGGAAGCCGCGCTCGAAGAAGCGACGCTCGTCACGCCCGCGCCGGTCAAGCACGTCACGACCGGCAAGCTCGGCGAGCACTCGGAGCACATGGGCTACGTGCTCGCCGAGATGCAGAGCCTCGCGCGCCAGCACCCGGACGGGCGCTGGTAAGTCCCCACGCAGGAATAGAGGAAGTCACGATGCAAGCGACAGCAGATCACGCGCTCGAGCGCGCCTGGGCGGTGCTGGAATCGGTGCCCGATCCGGAGATCCCGGTCGTGTCGATCCGCGAGCTCGGCATCCTGCGCGACGTGCGACGCGCCGCCGACGGCCAGCTCGAAGTGGTCATCACGCCCACTTATTCCGGCTGCCCGGCGATGTCGCAAATCGCCGAGGACGTCGCGCACGCGCTCGACATCGCCGAACTCGCGCCGTACCGCATCGCGACCACCTTGACGCCGGCGTGGACTACCGACTGGATCACCGACGAAGCGCGCGAGAAGCTGCGCGCCTATGGCATCGCGCCGCCCACGGGCAACTGCGGCGGCGGCGCGGGCCACGGCCCGGCCGAACAGCCGATCACGTTCATGCCGAAGCCGCTGCCCGCGCCCGCCTGCCCGCACTGCGGCTCGCACCATACCGAACGCCTCGCGCAATTCGGCTCGACCGCATGCAAGGCGCTCTACCGCTGCATCGACTGCCGCGAACCCTTCGACTACTTCAAACCGTACTGATATGGCCACTCCGCAATTCCATTCGCTGCGCATCCGCGAAGTGCGGCCCGAAACCGCGGACGCGGTCTCCGTCGCTTTCGAAGTCCCGCCCGAGCTGCGCGAGGCGTTCCGCTTCACCCAGGGGCAATTCGTCACGCTCAAGACCCACATCGAAGGCGAAGAGACGCGCCGTTCGTACTCGATCTGCGTCGGCGTGACCGACTACGACCGCGACGGCGAACTGCGCATCGGCATCAAGCGCGTGCGCGGCGGCCGCTTCTCGAACTTCGCGTTCGATCAGCTCGCGCCGGGCCACGAGATCGACGTGATGACGCCCGACGGGCGCTTCTTCACGCACCTGAACGCCGAGCACGGCAAGCACTACGTGGCGTTCTCGGGCGGCTCGGGCATCACGCCGGTGCTCGCGATCGTCAAGACGACGCTCGA
This sequence comes from Paraburkholderia sp. J63, assembly GCF_905220245.1. Lineage (NCBI taxonomy): Bacteria > Pseudomonadati > Pseudomonadota > Betaproteobacteria > Burkholderiales > Burkholderiaceae > Paraburkholderia > Paraburkholderia sp. J63. Next base: position 4,724 of record NZ_CAJMZF010000080.1, read on the forward strand.
AACCGAGCCGCGCAGCGCGTTCACGCTGGTCTACGGCAATCGCAGCGTTGACCAGATCATGTTCGCCGAAGAGCTCGAAGACCTGAAGAACCGCTTCATGGACCGCTTCAGGCTCTATCACGTGCTCTCCGACGACCTCCAGGACGTCGAGCTCTTCAACGGCGTGCTCGATCAGGCCAAGTGCGCGGAGTTCCTCGCGACGCTGCTGCCGGCCGACGAAATCGACGAAGCGTTCATTTGCGGCCCCGGCCCGATGATGGACGCCGCCGAAGCCGCGCTCAAGGAAGCGGGCGTGCCGCAGCAGAAAGTGCACGTCGAGCGTTTCGGCTCGCCGCTGCCGCAGGCGGGCGTGCCGGCGGTCGAGATCACCGAAAACACCCCGGCCGCCGATCTGGAAATCGTCATCGACGGCAAGAAGCGCAAGCTGCGTCTGCCCTACGAGGGCGTGAGCCTGCTCGACGTGGGCCTGAAGGCCGGGCTCGCGCTGCCTTACGCATGCAAGGGCGGCGTATGCTGCACCTGCCGCGCGAAGGTGCTCGAGGGCGAAGTGAAGATGGACAAAAACTACACGCTCGAAGAGCAGGAAGTGAAGGACGGCTTCGTGCTCACCTGCCAGTGCCATCCGGTCAGCGAGCGCGTGGTCGTGAGCTTCGACGAGCGCTGATGAACGCGGCGGAGCCGGCTCGCGAGCCGCGACGCCGCCCGCTCCTGTGCGACATCAGGAATACACCTTAGAGCAACGACACGCTTTCGGCCCTCCGGCGATCCGCTTACACTAGGGGCCGCCCGCCGGTGTTGCAGCGCAGCGCTGCAGCTCCGCGGGCGGCCCCTTTTGTCTTTTGCGCGCTTTCGGGCGCCTTCGGCGTTCAAGGTGAACGCAACGAGTTGTCGATGACCACGATCCACCTCATCCACGGCGAGCCGGCAGCGGCCGCGCTGCGTCAGGCCCTGCAGGCCCGGGAAGCTGAGCGCCGGGCCGAAACCGCCCTCGCGGCGGCGCCGGCCGAACGCGTCATCGCGCTGGCCGACGACCTGACGGTCGGGCCGCTGCGCGACATCGACGAGGCGGGCAATCCGGGCGCCGTCCAGCGCGCGGCGTTCTGGCAACGCCTTGGCGGTGTGTCCGAGACGCTCGCGCAGGACGACTGCGCGGCGCTCGCCGCCGTGGAGGCCGCCGACGCCCACGTGGTGATCTGGCACACGCACGACGCCGCCGACCAGCTCGCATTGCGCCGCATCTGCTACCGCCTGCGCACGGCGCCCCAGCGCCTGAACGAGGTGCGGCTCGCGGCCGGCGACCTCAGCGGTCCGCCCGACGCCGCCGCGAGCCGCCTGCACGCACGTCTGCCCGACGCCGCGCCGATCTCGGTGCTGCGCATCACGCGGCTCGCGCTCGAATGGCAGGAAGCGAAATTCGCCAACGGCGAGATGCGCCGCTGGCGCGACAACACGTTCACGAGCGGCACCTGGGCCGATCTCGACGCCTTGATCCTCGAGATCCTCGACGCAGCCCCGCCGGTCAACCCGCCCGCCGCCGCCGGCGCGCCCTGGCTCGCATGCGACACGCTCGGCGCGGCGCTCGTGCGCGGCGGCGCGGGCTTCACGGTCGGCGAGCCGGTGGTGCTCTGGCGTCTGCGCGAACTGGCCTCGGCCGGTGAACTACGCCTGCGCGACGACATGTGCGCGGCCCGCGCAAGCACCGCCGGAACCGGCGAAGGCGCCGCAGCTCATCGCTCACACACCGCGCTCCCCCACACTGCTGCCCACCTTTCCCTTCCCCGCTGACACGCCATGGCCCGCACCCGAGCGCCCGACCACGAAACGCAACGCGACCAGATCCTCGAGCTCGCAGCCGCCAAGTTCGCGCAGACGAGCTACCCGAGCACGTCGATGTCCGATCTCGCGGCGGCCAGCGGGACCTCGAAGGCGCGCCTCTACCACTATTACGAGAGCAAGGAAGCCATCCTCTTCGATCTGCTCGACCGCTACACGAAGCGGCTGATGCTCATCATTGCCGAGGTCGAGGGCGCCAGCCAGCGGCGGGGCCTCGACGAGCGCGAGACGTTCGCGGAGCTGGTCCGCGCCTTCCTCACCGAATACGAGACTTCGCACAGCCGCCATGTGGCCCTGCTCAACGACGTGAAGTATCTGGTCGACGCGCAGCGCGAGATCGTTCTGAACCGCCAGCGCGACGTGGTCGCCGCCTTCACGCGCCAGCTCGCCCGCGCCTATCCGGGCCGCGTCACGACCGAAAACCAGACGTCGCTGACCATGATGGTGTTCGGCATGATCAACTGGACCTTCACCTGGCTCAAGCCGGGCGGCCGCATGGGTTATCGGGACTTCGCCGAGCAGGTCATCGAGGTGATCGACCATGGCCTGAAGGCTGCCTGAGGACACTTGAAGGCACCTGCGGAGCGTCGATTTCTCAGATCAAATTGATGCAACGCAATAAGATGTGCCGACACAACAGTTGACGCATCAATCTATCCAAAAAACATAATCGTTAAAAATCAAAGACTTGCGCGTCTAATCTTGGCGATTAGACGCAACCCTCAGATTCAGAATACGGGTTTTCCCTAGATCGACCCCAGGGTTTCCGCTAGAATCCGTTTTGCGTTGCATCATGCATGCGCCGCACTCGCATTCCAGGGAGAACCCATCATGAACAAGCATTCGACCCCAACCAACGAGCCGATCCTGCCGTCCGGCCGCTCGCTGTCGTCCGGTCAAACGCCCGCCATGGTGCGTGTCCTCACCTCCGCCGATCGCGAACGCCTGCTCACGCACTTTCTCGCGCTCGAGATTGACGACCGCCTGCTGCGTTTCGGCCAGGCCGCACCGGACCACGTGATCGAGAACTACGTCCGCTCGATGGACTTCACGCGCGACACGGTGTTCGGCGTGTTCGACCATCAGCTGCAGCTCGTGGGCGTCGGCCATCTGGCCTATCTGCCCGCCGACGGCAACGGCCGCACGGCCGAGTTCGGCGTCTCCGTGCTCGAAAGCGCGCGCGGTCAGGGCATCGGCACGAAGCTGTTCGAGCGCGCCGCCATCCGCAGCCGCAATACGCACGTCACTACGCTCTACATGCACTGCCTGTCGCGCAACTCCACGATGATGCACATCGCGAAGAAGTCGGGCATGAAGATCGAGTACGCCTACGGCGAAGCCGACGCGTATCTCTCGCTCGAACCCGCAGACCAGACCAGCATCATCGCGGAAATGCTCCAGGAGCAGGCCGCCGTGTTCGACTACGCGCTCAAGCGCCAGGCCCGCCAGGCGTCCCGTCTGATCGAGACGATCCTCCCGCAAGCGGTTGCGGCATGACTCCTGCCACGAAGCTGGCCCCGACTTTAGCCCCATAGGGTGAAGTAAAGCGAAAAAAGCGGCTTCGGCCGCTTTTTTATGTCCGGCAAGCGGTGCGGTCGGCGGGCGCAGGCTCACCGCGCGCAACCTACAAGATAGGCAGCGCCGTGGTCTCCTTGAACGTCTGGAGCGAAAAGCTCGACTTCACGTCGATCACCGACGGGTGATGGAGCAACTGGTCCTGCACGAAGCGCGAGAAGTGCGCCATGTCCTCCACCTGCACGCGCAGCAGGAAATCCATGTCGCCCGTCATCGCGTGGCACGCCACCACTTCCGGCCAGGTCTGCACCGCGGCCCGAAACAGCTCGGCATGCGTGACCCCTTCGCGCCCCGCCGCCGTGGGCCCGCGCTTTTCCAGCCGCACATTCACATAGGCCAGCAAGTCGAGCCCCAGCTTCTGCGCGTCGAGCAGCGCGACATAGCCGCGTATCACGCCGGCTTCCTCCAGCCGCCGGATGCGCCTCAAGCACGGGCTCGGCGAGAGATTCACGCGCTCGGCAATCTCCTGATTCGAGAGCCGGCCATTCTCCTGAAGGATTGCCAGAATCCGCCGGTCAATCGCGTCCAATTCGACGTTCGCCATTTCCTGCCATCCAATGTCCAAGTAAAGGCAGTTTATAGCGCAAATAGCCGATCGCGCGACCCAACTCGCAAGCTTTCGCCCAATCTGGACAGCTACACTTTGCCGCACGACATCAGCATTCCGCGATCGCACCTAGGAGACAACCATGCAAGTCCCCCACTGGGAGAACCCCGTCGGCACCGACGGCTTCGAGTTCATCGAATACACCGCGCCGGACCCCAAGGCGCTCGGCCAGCTGTTCGAACGCATGGGCTTCACCGCCGTGGCGCGCCATCGCCATAAGGACGTGACGCTCTATCGCCAGGGCGACATCAACTTCATCGTCAATGGCGAGCCGGATTCGTTCGCGCAACGCTTCGCACGCCTGCATGGCCCGTCGATCTGCGCGATCGCGTTCCGCGTGCAGGACGCCGCCAAGGCCTACAAGCACGCGCTCGAACTGGGCGCATGGGGCTTCGACAACAAGACCGGCCCGATGGAGCTGAACATCCCGGCCATCAAGGGCATCGGCGATTCGCTCATCTATTTCGTCGACCGCTGGCGCGGCAAGAACGGTGCGGCGCCGGCCAGCATCGGCGACATCAGCATCTATGACGTCGACTTCGAGCCGATTCCGGGCGCCGAGCAGAACCCGGTCGGCCATGGCCTCACCTACATCGACCATCTCACGCACAACGTGCATCGCGGCCGCATGAACGAATGGGCGGAGTTCTACGAACGCCTCTTCAACTTCCGCGAAATCCGCTACTTCGACATCGAAGGCAAGGTGACGGGCGTGAAGTCGAAGGCGATGACCTCGCCGTGCGGCAAGATCCGCATTCCGATCAACGAGGAAGGCGGCGACACAGCCGGCCAGATCCAGGAATATCTGGACGCGTACCACGGCGAAGGCATTCAGCACATCGCGCTCGGCACCAACGACATCTACGGCACCGTGGACGGCCTGCGCGCCTCGCAGATCGCGCTGCTCGATACGATCGACACGTATTACGAGCTCGTGAACCGCCGCGTTCCGAACCACGGCGAGCCGCTGGACGAGCTGAAGAAGCGCAAGATCCTGATCGACGGGATGCCCGAGGACCTGCTGCTGCAGATCTTCACCGAGAACCAGATCGGCCCGATCTTCTTCGAGATCATTCAGCGCAAGGGCAATCAGGGCTTCGGCGAAGGCAACTTCAAGGCACTGTTCGAGTCGATCGAGCTCGACCAGATCCGCCGCGGCGTGGTGAAGGACAAGGCCTAAGCATCGCGAAGTTTCGCGATTGAATAGGCAAAAAGGGCGAAGATCGCACGATCTTCGCCCTTTTTAGTTTTGGAATCCGTCACCGCACACCTCGGCAACGGACTCATATGAGTGGAATGCTGCGCGGATCAGCGCGGCATTGCGATTAACGTTTGACGCTCTGTTCGCCCTGCGCCGCCGGGATGGCGGCGCTCGAGTCAGCCTTCGCGCACAGCGTGTACTGCGCGCACGAGGTCGAGGCATTCGTGCCGCTCTGGGTGCGGGCATTCGAATGCAGCGGCGCGCTCATGGCGAAGAACGCGGCCGAGACCGTCAGGAAGGTCTGGATATGTCGATTGTTCATGTGGTACTCCTTTTTTCAGACTGCCTGTCACTGCGCAATGCCGCGTTCGCGCCCTGAATAGGACGGGGCGCGTCGCGGTTCGCACAGGTGAGGGAGTTAGACAGGATATTCAAGAGCGGTTCCGCCCCGGTGCAACTTTTACACGTTGTTACCGGGTCACCAACTCGGATACATCCTTTGTTACACAGGTCCTTCAGGGCTCTTACGGCCCTGCAGAACAACGCCTGACAGAGCATGACGGCGCGCATGATTCATGCAGGGTTTCCCGTGGAGGCGGCGGGTTTGCCCGAGTGCTACCATCGATTAAAAGAAGCCATGATGGCGAGCCCCGGCCAAAGCGTTCACAAGACGCCGCGGCCATGAAGTTCTGGCGATCCCACAACGGATTGGTTGGATGGAGGAAGACACATAATGAATGCCCCGCTAGACGCAGGTCAGCGCGCAACGCTTACAGCCGCACTCGCTTCCGTCACGCTCGACGACAAATACACCCTCGAACGCGGCCGCGCGTACATGAGCGGCATCCAGGCGCTGGTGCGCTTGCCGATGCTGCAGCAGGAACGCGACAAGGCCGCCGGCCTCAATACCGCGGGGTTCATCTCAGGCTATCGCGGCTCGCCACTGGGCGGCCTCGACCAGTCCCTCTGGAAGGCCAAGCAGCATCTCGCCGCCCATCAAATCGTCTTTCAGCCCGGCGTCAATGAAGACCTCGCCGCGACCGCCGTGTGGGGCTCGCAGCAGGTGAACCTGTACCCGTCGGCCAAATACGATGGCGTGTTCTCGATGTGGTACGGCAAGGGCCCCGGCGTCGACCGCTGCGGCGACGTGTTCAAGCACGGCAATTCCGCCGGCTCGTCGCCTCACGGTGGCGTGCTCGTGCTCGCCGGCGACGACCATGCGGCCAAGTCGTCGACGCTCGCGCACCAGTCCGAGCATATCTTCAAGGCCTGCGGCCTGCCGGTGCTGTTCCCCTCGAACGTCCAGGAATATCTCGACTTCGGGCTGCACGGTTGGGCGATGAGCCGCTACTCGGGCCTCTGGGTCGCGATGAAGTGCGTGACCGACGTGGTCGAATCGTCGGCGTCGGTCGAGATCGATCCGCATCGCACCAGCATCATCCTGCCCGAAGACTTCGCGATGCCCGAGGGCGGCCTGAACATCCGCTGGCCCGATCCGCCGCTCGTGCAGGAAGCGCGTCTGCTCGACTACAAGTGGTACGCAGGGCTCGCCTACGTGCGCGCCAACAAGCTCGATCGCATCGAGATCGATTCGCCGCATGCGCGCTTCGGCATCATCACGGGCGGCAAGGCTTATCTCGACGTGCGCCAGGCGCTCACCGACCTCGGCCTCGACGACGAAACCTGCTCGCGCATCGGCCTGCGGCTCTACAAGGTCGGCTGCGTGTGGCCGCTCGAAGCCCAGGGCGCGCATGCGTTCGCGCGCGGGCTCGAAGAGATTCTCGTGGTCGAGGAAAAGCGCCAGATCCTCGAATACGCGATCAAGGAGGAGCTCTACAACTGGCCCGACGCGCAGCGCCCGCGCGTCTACGGCAAGTTCGACGAAAAGGACGGCGCCGGCGGCGAATGGTCGGTGCCGATGGGCAACTGGCTCCTGCCCGCGCACTACGAGCTCTCGCCCGCGATCATCGCCAAGGCCATCGCCACGCGTCTGGACAAGTTCGAGATGCCCTCCGACGTGCGTGCGCGCATTGCTTCGCGCATCGCCGTGATCGAGGCGAAGGAGAAGGCGCTCGCGAAGCCGCGCGTGCAGGCCGAGCGCAAGCCATGGTTCTGCTCGGGCTGCCCGCACAACACGTCGACCAACGTGCCCGAAGGCTCGCGCGCGATGGCCGGCATCGGCTGCCACTACATGACCGTGTGGATGGACCGCAGCACGAGCACCTTCAGCCAGATGGGCGGCGAAGGCGTGGCGTGGGTCGGCCAGGCGCCGTTCACGAACGACAAGCACGTGTTCGCGAACCTCGGCGACGGCACCTATTTCCACTCGGGCCTGCTCGCGATCCGCGCGGCGATCGCCTCGAAAGCGAACATCACCTACAAGATCCTCTACAACGACGCGGTCGCGATGACGGGCGGCCAGCCCGTGGACGGCGTGCTCACGGTGCCGCAGATCACGCACCAGCTCGCCGCCGAAGGCGCGGCGAAGATCGTGATCGTGACCGACGAGCCCGCGAAGTACGAGGGCGTGACCTCGCTCGCGCCGGGCGTGACGATCCATCACCGCGACCAGCTAGACGCGATCCAGCGCGAGCTGCGCGAGATTCCCGGCACGTCCATCCTGATTTACGACCAGACCTGCGCGACCGAGAAGCGCCGCCGCCGCAAGCGCGGCACGTATCCCGATCCGGCGAAGCGCGTCGTCATCAACGAGGCCGTCTGCGAAGGCTGCGGCGACTGCTCGGTGCAGTCGAACTGCCTTTCGGTCGAACCGCTCGACACCGAATACGGCACGAAGCGCCAGATCAACCAGTCCACCTGCAACAAGGACTTCTCGTGCGTGAAGGGCTTCTGCCCGAGCTTCGTCACGGTCGAAGGCGGCCAGTTGCGCAAGCCGAAGTCGAACACGGTCGTCGGCGACGCGATGCCGCCCGTGCCGATGCCCGACGTGCCCGCGATCGCCCAGCCCTACGGCGTGCTCGTGACGGGCGTAGGGGGCACCGGTGTCGTGACGATCGGCGCGCTGCTCGGCATGGCCGCGCACCTCGAAGCGAAGGGCGTGACGGTGCTCGACGTGACCGGCCTCGCGCAAAAAGGCGGCGCGGTGATGAGCCACGTGCAGATCGCCAATCGCCCGGCCGACATTCACGCAACGCGCATCGCCATGGGCGAGGCGAAGCTCGTGATCGGCTGCGACGCCATCGTGACCGCCGGCGACGACTGCGTCTCGCGCATGCACGAAGGCCTGACGCATGTCGTGCTCAACAGCACGCCCACGCCCACGGCCGAGTTCATCAAGAACCCGCAGTGGCAGTTCCCGGGCTCCAACACCGAAGCCGACGTGCGCGCGGCGGCCGGCGCCGACAACGTCGCCACCGTCGATGCGAACCGCTATGCGCTCGCGCTGCTCGGCGACGCGATCTACACGAACCCGTTCGTGCTCGGCTACGCCTGGCAGCGCGGCTGGCTGCCGCTCACGCACGAATCGCTCACGCGCGCGATCGAGCTCAATGCGGTGCAGGTCGAGAAGAACCTCGCGGCGTTCGAATGGGGCCGCCGCGTCGCGCACGATCGCGAGGCCGTGGACCGGCTCGTGAAGCGGCCCGCACAGGACACCGATGCCACCGGCGCGAAGATCGTTTCGCTGCATACGCCCAAGGCGCTCGACGCGCTCATCGAAAAGCGCGCGCAGTATCTCGCCGCGTATCAGAACGAGGCTTACGCGCAGCGCTATCGCGCGTTCGTCGACGAGGTGCGGCGCGCCGAAGCGAAGCTCGACCGCCCCGATGGCGGCCTGAACGGTCAGCCGCTCACCGAAGCCGTGGCGAAGAACCTGCACAAGCTGATGGCGTACAAGGACGAGTACGAGGTCGCGCGCCTCTATGCGGACCCGGCGTTCGTCGAAAAGCTGAAGGCGAGTTTCGAGGGCGACTGGAAGCTCAATTTCCATCTCGCGCCGCCGTCGTTCGCGAAGCACGACGACAAGGGCCATCTGGTGAAGAAGCAATACGGCCCGCGCATGCTCACGGCCTTGCGCGTGCTCGCGAAGCTCAAGTTCCTGCGCGGCACGGCGCTCGATCCGTTTGCCCGTACCGAGGAACGCCGTCACGAGCGCGCGCTGATCGGCGAGTACGAGGCGCTCGTGCGCGAAATCATCGGCGGATTGAGCGAGGCGAATCTCCCGCTCGCGCTCGAACTCGCGAATCTGCCCGATGCGATTCGCGGCTACGGCCACGTGAAGGAGAACAACCTCAAGGCCACGCGCGCGAAGTGGACGACGCTGCTCGCGACGTGGCGCTCGCCGGAGAACGGGGCGGCGCGCCACGCGGCTTGATCCAGCTTTGATCGACGTCTTCGCGATGAAGCCGTAAAAAACGAAGGGCGCTCCGCCAAAAGCGGAGCGCCCTTCTCATTCGTGCGGCCAGTGGCGCGTCGCAACGCCCCGCCGCCTCAACGACCTCTAAAAGCCGCGCTTAACGCGCAGCCTTGTTCACGGCGGCGTTCGCCGAAGCCACG
>NZ_CAJMZF010000081.1:0-13528 GCF_905220245.1 Paraburkholderia sp. J63
AGCCTCTTCGCTGGTGACGTCCATGGCCACGCCGATGGCCTTGCCGCCCGCGCGCTTGATCTCGTCCGCGACGGCCTGAGCACCGTCGGCGTTGAGGTCGGCGATGGCGACGGCCGCGCCTTGTGCGGCGAGCGTCAACGCGATTTCCTTGCCGATGCCGCTGGCCGCACCGGTCACTACTGCAGTCTTGCCTTCGAGCTTGTTCATGATGTTGTTTCCGCTTTCACTGGATTGAGTTGGATTGAGTTGAATCGGGTCGAGTGGCCGCATGGGCCCGAACGGATGGCGTGGCGCTTACTGCGCGAGATAGTCGTGCACGACTTCGCCGAGACCGAGCGTGAGGTCCGCAAGCAGATGCCGCGCTTCGACAATTTCGAGCACCGGCAGGTCGGCGACGGGCGCGAGCGCATGCGGCATCAGATGCAGCGCGGCGGGCCCGGTCCACGCGCCCTTGAGCACGATGTCCTTCATGTAGTAGCGCACCAGTTCGCAAACGCGCGGCGAGCCATCCACGTGCGGCACGATCTTGAGCAGGTAGTTGGGCCCCGCGAGCCGCTTCGCCTGCTCCGCCAGATCGAGCTCGCGGTGCTTGAAGCCCATCGTGCCGGTGGCGACGCGCACCGGGCCGTAATCGAGCGTGCCCACCAGCGTGTCCGAGTAGGGCGCGAGCCGGGGCGTGGCGAGCTTCTTGGGGAAGCCCCACAACTCGCGGCCACCGGCAATCGGCGGATGGTCGTCGAGATACATCGAGTGCGTGTAGCTGCCGGGCTGGCCTTCGTACATGACCGGAATGACCTGGCCGCTTTCCGTGTAATCGCCGAAGCCCGTGGAGTCCGGCATGCGGATGAACTCGTAGCTGACGAGCGGCTCCGTGACCTCGAGCGGCGCGGGCACGACCTCGCGCAGCCGTTCGATGTCGGTGCGATAGGTGATGATCAGGAACTCGCGATTGACGAACTTGTAAGGCCCAGGAGGAAATGCCGGGCTGGTAAACGGCATGGCGAACGCTTTGGATCGGATGTCTTTCATGGAGGGTCTCTGTGATGTTGCAAAAGCAGCATCGAAACAATTCGGATTACGAATTGCTTGATACGGATGGTCAGACACATGGACAACGGCGGCCCGACGGGCGGGACAGCATTCGGGAAGAGATAGCCGGGGAAACTGCATCTCGGGCGAAAGTATATGCGCCGGGCGCCACGCGATGCGCCGCTACTCAAGCGAACTTTGAGAAGGATTAAAGGATATTTTGGAAAGCCGGCTGGCGTGGCTCGATGACGGAACCACCTGCATGCGTGGCGACACAGGCTGACGGCAGGTGTTGCGATGTGTGCATTGCATTGCCCGGGATGGGCTGCCGCGCAGGGGCCAGCGCGGCCGACTTCGAGCTGGCGGAGAACCAGGGCGTCAAGGGATCGGGACTTGGGGCAAGCGCCGTAAATTAATTAGTAACCCAAATTAATTTGGACATACACGGGAAGCCATCGTCCGTTCTCCTGATTCAAAACCATGGTCTCGTTGCGCAAGCATCGTGCCTGCGCGGTGCACAAAGCGTCAAGCTCGCGGCGTCAGCCGTGCCGCAGATGCAGCAGGATCAGCGTGAGCGTGACGAGCGAGCCCAGCGTCGAGTGCAGGATCGTGCGCGACGTGACATGCGCCTCGCGCCGGTAGTACTCCGCGAGCATGAACGGTCCGGTGCCGGTGGGCAGCGCCGCCAGCAACACGGCGATCCCCACGAGTTGCTCGGGCAGCGCGAACACGCGCGCGGCGAGCCACCACGTCAGCGCCGGCTGCGCCACGAGCTTCGAAAGCGTGAGCCACCACGACGACTCGGGCGGCCCATCGCTTTTCGCGCGGCGCTCGGCGAGAAAGAGCCCGAGACTCACGAGCGCGCAGGGGCTCGCGGCGCCACCGAGCAGCTTGAGGAAGGTCTGCGCGCTCGCGGGCACCGTGAGATGCGCAGCCGAGACGAGCGCGCCCAATGCGGGCGCGACGAGCAGCGGATTGCGCATGAGCGAGCGCAGCACCTTCATCAGCAGATGGTGCGGACGGCGCTCGCTTTGCAGGCCCGTTTCGATCACCACGATGGCGAGCGCGAACAGCACGCAGACCACGAGTATCGTCGCGATGGTCGTGGGCGTGAGGCTCGACGGCCCGAACGCGATCATGCACAGCGGAAAGCCCACATAGCCCGTATTCGGATACGCGGCGGCGAGCCCGTCGATGCTCGCATCGGCGAGCGGTCGCCCGAGAAAGACGCGCACGCCCACCACGACCGCGAATACCGCCAGGCCCGCGAGGCTGAACGCGGCCACGAAAGCCGGCTGAAAGAGTTCATGCCACGTTGCGTGCGCAAGGATATCGAAGAGCAGCGCGGGCAGCGCGAGCCACACGACGAAACGGTTCAGCTCGGAGGCGGCCGCGGGGCCGAGCACGCCGCAACGGCGGCAGGCGAAGCCCGCGAAGATGAGGCCGAAAACGGGAAGCAGGATAGAAACAGCGGAGAGCATCGGGCGAATATGAATGTGCCGCGCGAGCGTGTCGCGCGAACCCCGCCGTTATGCAAGGGCGAACGGCGAGGGACAAACGAAAAAAGCGCTGGGGATCAGTCCATCGCCGCGTGGCTCGTGTCGATCGCCCCGCTGCCCGCCGAAGGCCGGATCAGCACGAGCAGCGGAATCACGAGCAGCGTGGCGACGAACATCATCTTGAAGTCGTTCAGATACGCAATCATCTGCGCCTGCTGTGTGATCGACTGGTTGAGCACGGCGAGATCGTACCGCGAACCGGCCTCGAGCATCGGCTGGACCGCCGGATTGAACGGCGTGATATGCGCGGCGAGATCCGAATGCGCGACCTGCGTGCCGCGCGTCACGAAGGTCTGCACGATGGAAATGCCGATACTGCTGCCGATGTTGCGCATCAGGCTATAGGTGGCGGTGCCGTCCGCGCGCAGTTGCGGCGTGAGCGTCGAAAACGTCAGCGTGGAAAGCGGCACGAACACGAAGCCGAGCCCGAAACCCTGCACCACGCCGGGCCAGACGATATCCGAAGGCGAAAGCACGAGCGTGTACTGCATCATCTGCCACAGCGCATACGCGGATACCACGAAGCCGAACAGCAGCATCGCGCGTGCGTCCACGTGCTTGAGCAGGCGCCCCGCAATCAGCATGGCCAGCATGGTGCCCGCGCCGCTGGGCGCGGTGACGAGGCCCGTGGTGGCGACCGGGTAGCCCATGAGGTTCTGCAGCATGGGCGGCAGGAGCGCGCGCGTGGCGTAGAGCACCGCGCCGATCACGAAGATGAACAGCGTGCCCGTGGCGAAATTGCGGTCCTTGAGCAACTGATAGCGGAAGAACGTATTGGGACCCGAGGTGGCCGTGTGCACGATGAAGAACGCAAACGCGATGGCGGCCAGAATGGCCTCGATGCGGATTTCGAGCGAGCCGAACCAGTCGAGCTGCTCGCCGCGGTCGAGCAAGGCCTGCAGCGCGCCGATGGCGAGCGCGAGCGTGGCGAAGCCGAACAGGTCGAAGCGCGTCTCGCGGCGCGGCGTGCGCGAGGGCATGAACGTGGAGACGCCGAAGAACGCGAACGCGCCGATCGGCACGTTGATGAAGAACACCCAGCGCCAGTTGTAGCTGTCGGTGAGCCAGCCGCCCAGCGTGGGGCCGAGCACGGGGCCCACCATCACGCCCATGCCCCAGACCGCCATGGCCTGCCCCTGGCGCTCGCGCGGATTGATGTCCAGCAGGATGGATTGCGAGAGCGGCACGAGCGACGCGCCGAATACGCCCTGCAACAGGCGCGAGCCGACGATTTCGCCGAGCGTTTCCGAAAGCCCGCACAACGCCGAGGCCACCGTGAAGCCCGCAATGGCCACGCCGAGCAGCGGCTTCACGCCGAAGCGGTCGGCGAGCCAGCCGGTGAGCGGCGTGGCGATGGCCGCCGCCACGATGTACGAGGTCAGCACCCACGTGATCTCGTCCTGCGACGCCGAAAGCGTGCCCTGCATGTGCGGGAGGGCCACATTGGCGATCGTGCTGTCGAGCGTCTGCATCAGCGTGGCGAGCATGATCGACAAGGTGATCATGCCGCGATTGAGCGGCACGGCCCCACGCTGCGAGGCTGTGCCATGCGGGACTGCGGTCATCGTGGGGTAGACGGAGTGCGTGGGGAAAAATAATAAGCCTGCTTATTATACGACGTGCTCGACCCGGCGCAATCGGGGAACGATGGGGTGCCGCAGCGGCCCGCTCATGGGCCGTTCATGGGCCGCCTTGCGCGGGTATCCTCGCGCAATTGCACTCCAGTTGCCCCGTATAATCGCGCGATGACTACCGACCTCACTACCGACCTCGAAAAACGCTTCGGCTTCCTGGTCGTCGACGTGGGCCGCTTGTATGGCAAACGTTACGACGAGCTTGCGAAGTCGTCGCTCGAACTCACGCGCGCGCAGTGCCGCATGATCGCGTACCTCGCGTATTACGGCGACATGAACCAGGCGAGCCTCGCCGAGCGGCTCGAAGTCGCGCCGATTTCCGCGGGCAGGTTGCTGGAGAGGATGGAGGAAGGCGGCTGGGTCGTGCGCACGCCCAATCCCGAAGACCGCCGCGAATTGCTGGTGAGCCTCACGCCGAAGGCCGAGGGCGTGCTCAACGGCGCGCGCCGCGTGGGCGACGAAGTGCAGGCCGAAGCGCTGGCCGGCTTCACGCCCGAGGAAGCCGAGCAGTTCAGCCGGATGCTCCAGCGCGTGCGCGCCAACCTGGGCGCGCTCGTGGAGCGTTGATCGCGCGCGCCCGCGCGGGCGCGCGAATCCTGCGCAAACTCTTTAGCGCAGCCGCACGAGCGTGGACTTAAGCTCGGTGTACTTCTCCAGTGCATGGAGCGATTTATCGCGGCCGTTGCCCGATTCCTTGAAGCCGCCGAACGGGAAATTCATGTCCCCGCCTTCGTCGTAGCAATTGACCCACACCGTGCCCGCGCGCAGGCGGCGCGAGATCTCATGCGCATGCGTGAGGTTCGACGTCCACACCGCCGCCGCAAGCCCATAGTCGCTATCGTTGGCGATACGCACGGCTTCGTCGATCGTGCCGAACGTAATGACCGACAGCACCGGGCCAAAAATCTCCTCGCGTGCGATGCGCGCGTCGTGGCGCGCATCGAACACCGTCGGCTCCACGTAGAAGCCGCCGCTCGGCGCATTCACGCGCTCGCCGCCCAGCAGCAGCGTGGACTCCTTGCGTCCCGCCTCGATATAGCCGAGCACGCGCTCGAGCTGAACCTTGTCGACGATAGCGCCCATCGACACTTCTGGATCGAGAGGATTCCCAGGCTTATAGGCCTTCGCCGCTTCCAGCAGTTTCGCGAGGAACACATCCTTGATCTCGCGATGCACGAGCAGGCGTGAACCCGCCGTGCACATCTCGCCCATGTTGTAGAAGATCGCGCCCGCCGCGGCCTTCGCCGCACGGTCGAGGTCCGGGCAATCGGGCAGCACGATATTCGGCGACTTGCCGCCCAGCTCGAGCCATACGCGCTTGAGATTGGACTGGCCCGCGTACTGCATGATCTGCTTGCCCACGTTAGTCGAGCCCGTGAACGCGATGCAGTCCACGTCGCGGTGCAGCGCGAGCAGCTTGCCCGGCTCGCCGCCGCCCGGCAGCACATTGAACACGCCGGCCGGAATGCCTGCTTCATGCGCGAGCTGCGCCACGCGAATGGCCGTGAGCGGCGACTTCTCGGAAGGCTTGAGCACGACGCTATTGCCCGCCGCGAGCGCCGGGCCGAACTTCCACGACGCCATCAGGATCGGGAAATTCCACGGCACCACGGCCGCCACCACGCCAATGGGCTCGCGCGTGACGAGACCCACGAGATGATGGTCGGCGGGCACGACTTCGCCGCCCACCTTGTCGATGGCCTCGGCGAACCATTCGACGCAATAGGCCGCGCCCGGTACGTCCACGGTCGTGGTGTCGCCAATGGGCTTGCCCGCATCGAGCGTTTCGAGCAGCGCGAGTTCGTCCTGGTGCTCGCGCATGAGCGCGGCCCAGCGCAGCAGCACCGCCTTGCGTTCGCGCGGATTGAGCCCCGCCCATACGCCCTGCTCGAAGGCGCGGCGCGCGGCGGCCACGGCGGCATCGACATCGGCTGCGCCGCAATCGGCCACGCTCGCGAGCACACGGCCGTCGATGGGGCTCACACAATCGAAGGTGCGGCCCGAATACGCATCGCGCGCAGCGCCGTCGATGAATGCGCGGCCTTCGATCGAGAGCGATGCGGCCTTGTCCTGCCAGTAAGCGAGATTTCTCTTTTCCATGAGGATGCCTCAATGATTTGCGATTCGTTCCGCGTGCCGCGAACGCGGCTGCGGCAGCGAGAAGCGAACCGGATTGGCGCGAGTCAGAAAGTGGGCGGCGAATTGGCCGACACCACCTCACAAACGTCACTCACGCTGGGATTGCGAAACCGGTGCGGAAGACGGCTCTCGAAGTAGTAGCTGTCGCCGGGGTCGAGCAGCCAGGTCGTGCCGTCCACGGTCAGCTCGAGCTGGCCGGCCACCACCACGCCGCCCTCGTGCCCCGCGTGCGTGAGCATGTCGGCGCCGGTATCGGCGAGCGGCTGGTACACCTCACGCATGATGCCCATGTTGCGGTCCTTCACGTTCGCGCCCGCCAGATAGAACTCGATGGACGCGTTGCCGAGGTTCGGCATCTCGCCGCGGCGCGAGACCACGCTCGCGCCCTCGTTCAGATCGAATGTGAAGAACTCCGCGAGACTCATGGGTATGCACTCGAGCAGCTTCTTGAGCGAGCCCACGGAGGGACTGACACGACTTTGCTCGATCAGCGAGATCGCGCCATTGGTGACGCCCGCCCGCTTGGCGAGCTCGCGCTGCGACAACCCATAGCGCTTGCGCACGTAACGCAGGCGTGTTGCGACTTCAGTGGAAACGGATACGGACTCGGTCACGTTCGAAAGCCGGTTGATCAGGGAGCGCGCCGGAATACGACTGCGGACAACAACGAACGACGGACGAATTGCAGCAAAGCGGCGCGGTGGACGTGTTGAATATTCTAATCAGTTTGTGTTTTTTTGCGTTGGTATAAACCCCTGTAAGAGATTCGAAATATAAAAACAGTGCCTGTATTTCGTGTTCCATGGCGTTTGCAGCGCGCACTCGGGGAAAGTGCTGACATAAAAAACGTGAAAAAATAATTGACGGCCATTTTGGCTCGTATATGCTGAAACACAGGTCGATCGAACGGTGACCTCCAGCATGAAACAGCAATGCAACACGCTGTTCATGCGGAATACATTGAACGACACCTATGTTCAGATTGATGCAGTGCGAACTATTCATTGCGCACTGAATAAGCTGGCAACTTTTCAACCACCCCAGTCGAGTGTAATTGTGAGAGTCCGTGGCCCTCTGGTGAGATGGGATCGAAGTCATGCGAGGTGTCTTCGCAGTGACTGCGCCGCCATCGCCGACGGCATTAGCGGCAGGCTTGCCTCTCGCCTGTTTCTGTCCGTCTTCACAATCCTTTCCCGCCGGTCCGTCCGGCGCCATAACGCCGTCTCGGCACGCGCCTTCATCGCGGTCCACACCGACGAAGTCGCGTCACTGCTGCCCTAGCGCCTCTTCTTCCTGCGCCGTTCGTTTTCATCGCCGTCTATCGCATGCGAGGGGTGTTGCTGCGCGTGCCCGGCGTGGCTGTGCACGCCTTTCCACCGTTGCGCCGCATAACGGCCGAAAACGAACCGCCTACATGATCTCCACGCGCAGCGCGATGCGTTAGCGCCGCTTTCGCGCTGCACCTAAAAGTTTGCGGCCTTGCCTCGTGC
Source organism: Paraburkholderia sp. J63 (assembly GCF_905220245.1). Taxonomy (NCBI): domain Bacteria; kingdom Pseudomonadati; phylum Pseudomonadota; class Betaproteobacteria; order Burkholderiales; family Burkholderiaceae; genus Paraburkholderia; species Paraburkholderia sp. J63. Next base: position 7,852 of record NZ_CAJMZF010000081.1, read on the forward strand.
AAGGTCGCAAGGTCATGTCACGCCCCAACGCCACTGCAAAACGCTTTGCATTGCGTTACGTGGGCAGAAGAAGTGAAACATTAGTCATGCGAACCAAGCCATTGATTGGAGTGACCGCCGATCGCACGATGATGGGACCGCACGCGTCGCACGTGGCCGGCGAGAAGTACATCGCCGCCGCCGTGGACGGCTCGGGCGGACTCGCGCTGGTGCTGCCGGCGCTCGGCGAGCGGCAGGCAGCGGCCGACATACTCGAAGCCGTGGACGGCCTGCTCTTCACGGGCAGCTACTCGAACGTGGAGCCGCATCGCTACGGCGGCGCGGCCAGCGCCGCGGGCACGCTGCACGACCCCGAGCGCGACGCCACCACGCTGCCGCTGATGCGCGCGGCCATCGAAGCAGGCGTGCCCGTGCTCGCCATCTGCCGCGGTTTTCAGGAGATGAATGTCGTATTCGGCGGCACGCTGCACCAGCAGGTGCATGCGGTCGAAGGGCTCGACGATCATCGCGAGAACAAGGCCGATGCGCTCGATACGCAATATGGTCCGGCGCATTCGATCGCGCTGGCCGAAGGCGGACTGCTGCAACGGCTGGCCAGCGGCGCACGCGAAGCCCGTGTGAATTCGCTGCACGGGCAAGGCATCGAAACGCTCGGCAATGGATTGGTTGCGCAGGCAACGGCACCCGATGGCCTGATTGAAGCGATCGGCGTGGCCAATGCGGCGAGCTTCGCACTCGGCGTGCAATGGCACCCCGAGTGGCAGCACGCGCAGAACGCACTGTCCACCGCGATTTTCCGCGCCTTCGGCGAGGCCTGCCGCGCTCGCATGCTAGCCCGAATACCGTGCGGAGCCGGGCGCCAACCGGCGCATGTCGCCAACGCGCACGTCTGACGCCGGCTCATACAGAACAGAGAGAACGATCATGCACGACATCGACGAATTCCTGAAGAAGCACCACATCACCGAAATCGAAGCCATCATCCCCGACATGGCGGGCATTGCGCGCGGCAAGATCATCCCGCGCAGCAAGTTCGAATTCGGCGAGGCCATGCGGCTGCCGCAAGCGGTCATGATCCAGACCGTGACCGGCGATTATCCCGAAGACGGCAGCCTCACGGGCGTCACCGACCCCGACATGGTGTGCGTGCCCGACCCCTCGACCATCCGCATCATTCCGTGGGCCGTCGACCCCACCGCGCAAGTGATCCACGATTGCGTGCACTTCGACGGCACGCCGGTCGAAATCTCGCCGCGCCGCGTGCTGCGCCGCGTGCTCGAACTCTACGAAGCGAAGGGCTGGAAGCCCGTGATCGCGCCCGAGCTCGAGTTCTATCTCGTCGACATGAACAAGGACCCGGATATTCCGCTCACGCCGCCGATCGGCCGCACGGGCCGTCCGGAAACGGGCCGCCAGGCGTATTCGATCGAAGCGGTGAACGAGTTCGACCCGCTGTTCGAAGACATCTACGAGTACTGCGATATTCAGGACCTCGAAGTCGACACGCTGATTCACGAAGTGGGCGCGGCGCAGATGGAGATCAACTTCATGCACGGCGAACCGCTCGGCCTCGCCGACCGCGTGTTCCTCTTCAAGCGCACCGTGCGCGAAGCCGCGCTGCGCCATCACATGTACGCCACCTTCATGGCGAAGCCGATGGAGAACGAGCCGGGCTCGGCCATGCACGTGCACCAGAGCCTCGTGTCCGCGGAAAGCGGCCAGAACCTGTTCACGGGCGCTGACGGCAAGCCCACGGACATGTTCTACGCCTATATCGCGGGCCAGCAGAAGTACACGCCGGCGCTCATGCCGATCTTCGCGCCGTACATCAACTCGTATCGCCGCCTCTCGCGCTTCATGGCGGCGCCCATCAACGTCGCCTGGGGCTACGACAACCGCACCGTGGGCTTCCGCGTGCCGTATTCGTCGCCGGCCGCGCGCCGCGTGGAGAACCGCATTCCGGGCGTGGACTGCAACCCGTATCTCGCGATTGCCGCCACGCTCGCGGCCGGCTATCTGGGCATGACGCAGCACCTCAAGCCCACCGAGCCGCTGATCAGCGACGGCTACTCGCTGCCCTACCAGCTGCCGCGCAACCTCGAGGAAGGCATCTCGCTGATGGCCGCCTGCGAGCCGCTCAAGGACATCCTCGGCGAGAAGTTCGTGCGCGCGTATCTCGCGCTCAAGGAAACCGAATACGAAGCGTATTTCCGCGTGATCAGTTCGTGGGAACGCAAGCACCTGCTGCTGCACGTGTAACAGAAAGGAGACATTGAAAATGAGCTATCGGATCGACGCCCCCGCCAGCGCACTGCAAGAAGTGCCGACGACGCTGCGCGCGCAACCGGCACAGCCCGCGCGCTCGACGGCCGAGTACCGCGCACTCGACGCCGCGCATCATATCCATCCGTTCTCCGACATGGGTTCGCTCAACCAGGCCGGCAGCCGCGTGATCGTGAAGGCGAAAGGCGTGTACCTGTGGGACTCGGAAGGCAACCAGATCATCGACGGCATGGCCGGCCTCTGGTGCGTGAACGTCGGCTACGGCCGCAAGGAACTGGCCGACGCCGCCTATAAGCAGCTTCAGGAGCTGCCCTACTACAACACGTTCTTCAAGACCACGCACCCGCCCGTGATCGAGCTTTCGGCGCTGCTCGCCGAGGTCTCGCCCGAGCCGTTCAATCACTTCTTCTATTGCAACAGCGGCTCGGAAGGCAACGACACGGTGCTGCGCATCGTGCATCAGTACTGGCTCACGCAGAACAAGCCGGCGAAGAAGGTCGTCATCTCGCGCAAGAACGCCTATCACGGCTCGACCATCGCGGGCGGCACGCTCGGCGGCATGGGCTACATGCACGAGCAGATGCCCTCGAAGGTCGAGAACATCGTCCATATCGATCAGCCGTACTTCTTCGGCGAGGCGCAAGGCAACATGACACCCGAGGAGTTCGGCCTCGCGCGTGCGCAACAGCTCGAAGCGAAGATTCTCGAAGTGGGCGCGGAGAACGTGGCCGCCTTCATCGGCGAGCCGTTCCAGGGCGCGGGCGGCGTGATCTTCCCGCCCTCGACCTACTGGCCGGAAATCCAGCGCATCTGCCGCAAGTACGACATCCTGCTGTGCGCCGACGAAGTGATCGGCGGCTTCGGGCGCACCGGCGAATGGTTCGCCCACCAGCACCTCGGCTTCGAGCCCGACCTCATCACGATGGCCAAGGGCCTCACGAGCGGCTATGTGCCGATGGGCGCGGTGGGCATTCACGACCGCATCGCCAAGGCGCTCATCGAGAACGGCGACTTCAACCACGGCCTCACGTATTCGGGCCATCCGGTGGCTGCCGCCGTCGCGGTCGCGAACCTCAAGGTGCTGCGCGACGAGCGCATCGTCGAGCGCGTGAAGACCGACACGGGCCCGTACTTCCAGCAGCGCCTGCGCGAAACGTTCGCCAATCATCCGATCATCGGCGACATCTCGGGCGCGGGACTCGTGGCCGGTCTTCAGCTCTCCGAAGATCCGAAAACGCGCAAGCGCTTCGCGAACGGCGGCGACGTGGGCACGATCTGCCGCGACTTCTGCTTCAACGGCAATCTCATCATGCGCGCCACGGGCGACCGCATGCTGCTCTCGCCGCCGCTCGTCATCACACGCGGCGAGATCGACGAAATCGTGTCGAAGGCGAAGCACGCCATCGACGCAACCGCGCAACAACTGGGACTTTCGTAACGCTGCAAACGTCTGGGCTGGCGGCGCACAACGGGGTGCGGGCGCCGCCCGCCAACCTTCACCTTCTGGGGATATTCACATGAGTGTCAGTCATCTTCGCCATGCCGTCGCGCTGGCCGCCCTCGCCGTGTGCGCGGGGCTCACGGCCACCTCCAGCGAGCCGGCTCGCGCCGCCGACAATCAGCTCAACGTCTATAACTGGTCCGACTACATCGCGAAAGACACGATCCCGAACTTCGAAAAAGAGTCGGGCATCCACGTGAAGTACGACAACTACGATAGCGACGACACCCTGCAGGCCAAGCTGCTCGCGGGCAGCTCGGGCTACGACGTCGTGGTGCCCACCTCGAACTACATGGCCAAGCAGATCCAGGCCGGCGTCTACCAGAAGCTCGACAAGTCGAAGATCCCCAACCTCTCCAACCTCGATCCTGTGCTGATGCACATGATCGCCGACGCCGATCCGGGCAATCAGTACGGCGTGCCCTGGGCGTTCGGCACCGACGGCGTGGGCTACAACCAGGAAGCCATCGAAAAGGCGCTCGGTGCGAACGCGCCCGTGGATAGCTGGGCGCTCATCTTCGATCCGCAATACCTCTCGAAGCTCAAGGGCTGCGGCGTCTCGTTCCTCGATCAGGCCGCCGACGCCTTCGCGGCCACGCTGCAGTACATGGGCAAGAACCCGAACAGCACGAACCCGGCCGACTACCAGGCCGCGTTCGAAGTGCTGAAGAAAGTCCGCCCGTACATCACGCAGTTCAACTCGTCGGGCTACATCAACGACCTCGTGAACAACGACATTTGCGTGGCGTTCGCATGGTCGGGCGACGTGGGCATCGCGCATCGCCGCGCCGAGGAAGCCAAGCGCGCGTATCACATCAAGTTCGCGAACCCGAAGGAAGGCGGCCTGCTGTGGTTCGACGTGATGGTCGTGCCGAAGGACGCGCCGAATCCCGAGAACGCGATGAAGTGGATCAACTACATCGAAGATCCGAAGGTCAACGCGGCCATCACCAACGAAGTGTTCTATCCGACCGCGAACAAGGCCGCGCGCCAGTTCGTGACGCCGGCGGTCGCGCAGGACCCGACGGTCTATCCGCCCGAAGACGTGCTAAAGAAAATGACGCTGATGAAGCCGATGCCGGCCGAGATCCTGCGCCTCGAAAACCGTCTGTGGTCGCAGTTGAAGACCGGCCACTGATAGCCTGATCGACTGAACGGCGGCGGCCATCCGCCCCGGAAGGAAACCGAAGGAGAAGGAAGGAGACAACGTGCGGAAGAGGGATCGCTCGACCCCTCTCCGCCTGAAGTTCACTTGAATTTCGCTGTTCGAAGTCCGGCTGCGCGCGCCGCCCCCCTTGTTTGCAATCGACGCGCGAGCCTTCCACGAGCTCAGTTCGTAGTACTGATGTCTACGAGGCGCCTTGTGCGCCCCGTGCGGGGCAACTCGCGCCCGCGTTTTGCAAGGACGCAGTGCCTCGATCAGAAAGGAACCCAGGTTACATCATGAATTCGACGTCCCAAGTCAACGCCTCCGAAGCCGCTCGCGCCACCGCCGCGGCCAGCTCCCGCGACGCTTTTGTGCGCATCGAAAACGTCGTCAAGAAGTTCGGCGACAGCGTCGCCGTCAACAACGTGAGTCTGAACATCGCGAAGAACGAACTCTTCGCGCTGCTCGGCAGCTCGGGCTGCGGCAAGTCCACGCTGCTGCGCATGCTCGCCGGGCTCGAGACGGCCACCTCGGGCAAGATCTTCGTCGATGGCGAAGACCTCGCGACGCTCCCCCCGTATCGCCGCCCCGTCAACATGATGTTCCAGTCGTACGCACTGTTTCCGCATATGAGCGTGGAGTCGAACGTCGCGTTCGGCCTCAAGCAGGAAGGCGTGCCGAAGAACGAGATCCGCGAGCGTGTGGCCGATGCGCTGAACCTCGTGCAGATGAGCCGCTACGCGAAG